>DASSLP010000055.1:0-16686 GCA_035689365.1 Methyloceanibacter sp. | reverse complement strand
CCCGACTGCTCGCGTTCGCTCGCAGGGCGAACAGCCCTCTCCCCACCGGTGAGAGGTAAAAGGATCGCGGCGCTTGCAATCCCCAGGTGAAGACAAGAGAGCGAGGCTAGTTGGCTTGGACCTTCTTGTCGGCGCTGGTGTCGACCGACTTGATGCCGTGCAGAAGGTCGAGAGCGTAGTTGAGCTGCGTGTCCTTGCTCTTGTCCTCCGCGACATAGGACGAGCTGCCATCCTCCTCATCGGCCGTGGCCTCGTCGTCGGGATTCTTGAGATGGCCGCGTAGGCTCGCCTCGCCGACCGCTGCCGCCATGTCCTTGTTGAGGTCCTTGGGCAGCTCCTCCTCGACCTTGACCTCCGGCTCGATGCCCTTGGCCTGGATCGAGCGGCCTGACGGCGTGTAGTAGCGCGCGGTAGTGAGCCGCAGAGCACCGCCGCCCGACAGCGGAATGATGGTCTGCACCGAGCCTTTGCCGAAGGAGCGGGTGCCGACCAGGATCGCCCGGTGGTGATCCTGAAGCGCGCCGGCCACGATCTCAGAGGCAGAGGCCGAGCCGCCGTTGATCAGCACCACCAGCCGCTTGCCGCCGGTGATGTCGCCAGGCCGCGCATTGGCGCGCTGCGTCTCCTCCTCGTTGCGCCCCTTGGTGAGCACGATGGCGCCCTGATCGAGGAAGGCATCGGACACCGAGATGGCCTGATCGAGCAGGCCGCCAGGATCGTTGCGAAGATCGATGATATAGCCCTTGAGCTTAGGCCCGATTGACCTCTTGAGATCGACGACGGCCTTCTCCAGGTCCGCCGTGGTCTGCTCGTTGAAGCTCGTGATGTGGATATAGCCGACGTCCCCGTCAGCCTCGTACTTGACCGGCTTGATGCGGATCACGTCGCGAACCATCTTGACGTCGAAGGGGTTGTCGACGCCCTTGCGCACGATGGTGAGCGTGATCGGGGCATTGACCGGCCCGCGCATCTTCTCGACGGCTTCCTCGAGCGTGAGGCCTTCGATCGGCTCCTTGTCGAGCGCGGTAATGAGATCGCCGCTGAGCAGCCCTGCCTTGGCGGCCGGCGTGTCCTCGATGGGAGAAACGACCTTGATCATGCCGTTCTCCATAGTGACCTCGATGCCGAGCCCGCCGAACTCGCCCTTGGTCTGCACCTGCATGTCGCGGAATTCCTTGGCGGTCAGGTAGGTCGAGTGCGGGTCGAGCGCCATCAGCATGCCCCTGATGGCATCTTCCACCAGCTTCTGGTCGTCGGGCTTCTCGACATAGTCTGAGCGGACGCGCGACAGCACCTCGCCGAACAGATCGAGCTGGGAGTAGAGCTCGGAATTTGAGTCTGACGCCGGCTGGCTCCAGGCGAAGCCCGCCAACATTGAACCGGCAGCCAACAAAGCGAGCGCAGCAAGCGCCCAAAGCCTGTAGTCAGATTTGCGAATCACCTTATGGGAACTCCTCGGGGGCGACTGGGCGGCGGCCCAAAGGCTGGCCGCCGGTCAAGCGCAGGTCTTCCGACAAGCTACTCCTCTTGGCCAAAATGCCAGTGCGACAAGCTGTCCATTACGCCATCCTACCTTAACTCGATGTAACTTGCCTTCTCTGCCAAAGCCCGCCAGCCGATGTCGCGGCGGCAAAAGCCTTCCGGCCAGTCGATCTCATCCACGGCAGCGTAAGCCCGCGATTGCGCCTCTTTGATGTCGTGGCCACGGGCGGTGACGCCGAGCACGCGGCCGCCATCGGCGAGGATGTGTTGGCGCTCGCGTCTCGTGCCGGCGTGAAAGATTTGCACATGAGGATCGGCAGCAGCACGCTCCAGCCCTTTGATCTCGGAACCCCTTTGGTAGGCGCCGGGATAGCCGCGCGCCGCCATCACCACGCAGAGCGAAGCATCGACGTGCCAGTCGACCGCGAAATCCTTGAGACGGCCTTCAGCTGTGGCGAGGAGGGCCGGGAGCAGGTCTGACTTGAGCCGCATCATTAGCACCTGAGCCTCAGGGTCGCCGAAGCGCACGTTATATTCGATGAGCTTTGGGGCTCCCTCTTTGATCATCAGCCCGGCATAGAGCACGCCCTTGAACGGCGTGCCACGCGCCTTCATGGCGCGGACGGTGGGCAGCACGATCTCATTCATCACGCGGGCACAGAGCCTTGGCGTCATGATCGGCGCCGGCGAGTAGGCGCCCATGCCTCCGGTGTTGGGGCCCCTGTCGCCATCGAAGGCGCGCTTGTGATCTTGCGCCGTGGCGAGCGGCAGAGCGGTCTCGCCATCGATGAACGCGAAGAAGCTCGCCTCTTCGCCGTCGAGATATTCCTCGATCACAACCCCCGCGCCGGCGGCGCCAAATGCGCCGGAGAAGCAGGTGTCGATGGCATTGTGGGCTTCCTCTCGCGTCGTGGCGACGGTGACGCCCTTGCCCGCGGCAAGTCCATCCGCCTTGATGACGATGGGGAGGGCCTGAGTCTTGACATAAGCCTTTGCCGAACCCGCGTCGCCGAAACGTCGATAAGAGGCGGTCGGGATGCCGTACTCGGCGCAAAGGTCCTTGGTGAACCCTTTGGAGCCCTCGAGCCGCGCGGCAGCCCTTGAGGGCCCGAACACTTTGACGCCGGCGGCTTCGAGATCGTCGGTAAGCCCTGCCACGAGCGGCGCCTCAGGCCCGATCACGACAAGGCCGATGCCGCGCTTCTGGCAGAAGCTGATCACCGCCGCATGATCGGCAACATCGAGCGCAATGCACTCGGCGACCTCGGCGATGCCGGCATTGCCCGGAGCGCAATAGAGGCGATCGAGCAGCGGGCTCTGCGCAAGCTTCCAGGCGAGCGCATGCTCACGGCCGCCGCCCCCGATCAGAAGCACATTCACCTTGTCCACGCTCCGCTTGTGGCCCAAAGGTCGAGCTTGTATTGCAGATGCGTGATGGATTCCAATGGCTGATCGAATAGCGCAAACAGCGACGAATCTCGTCGAATATACCGTCTCGGAGCTTGCCTTTGCGCTCAGGCGCACGGTCGAGGACAATTTCGGCCTGGTCAAGCTGCGCGGCGAGATTTCTGGGTTCAAGGGCCGGCATGGGAGCGGGCATTGCTATTTCACGCTGAAGGACGAGCATGCCTGCATCGAGGCGGTGATCTGGAAGAGCACGTTCCAGCGGCTGAAGTTCAAGCCCGAGCAGGGGCTCGAGGTCATCGCCCGCGGCCGCGTTACTACCTATCCCGACAAGTCGAAATATCAGATCGTCATCGACGAGCTAGAGCCTGCCGGTGTCGGCGCGCTGATGGCGCTGCTCGAGCAGCGCAAGAAGATGCTCGCAGCCGAGGGGCTGTTCCACGAGGCGCGCAAGAAGAAGCTGCCTTATCTGCCGCGCATCGTCGGCGTGGTCACTTCGCCGACCGGCGCAGTGATCCGCGACATCCTGCATCGCCTCTCCGACCGCTTCCCTTGCCACGTGTTGGTATGGCCAGTGCGCGTGCAGGGCGAGACCTGCGCGGCGGAGGTGGCCGGCGCGATTAGCGGCTTCAACGCGCTGATGATCGGCGCTGCTGTGCCGCGACCTGACCTCATTATCGTGGCGCGCGGCGGAGGCAGCCTTGAAGACCTGTGGGGCTTCAACGAGGAGATCGTTGCCCGCGCCGTGGCGGCAAGCGCGATCCCGCTTATCTCTGCGGTGGGGCACGAGACCGACTGGACCATCATCGATCTGGTTTCCGACTGGCGGGCCCCAACGCCGACCGCTGCGGCAGAGCGCGCGGTGCCGGTGCGCGCCGAGCTTCTCGTCACGGTGACGAGCTTCGGCATGCGCGCCATAAGCAATTTGCGGCGTGGGCTCGAAGCGCGGCGGAGCCGCTTCCTTGCCGCTGCCCGCGGGCTTCCGCGCCCTGCCGAAATCTTAGAGCTGCCGCGCCAACGCCTCGACAATGCCAGCGGCAGACTGCCGCGTGCTTTGCTTGCCAATGCGCGGGCGCATCGCGGCGCACTCGAGCGCTGCGTGGCTAGACTCAGGCCTCATATCGTAGTGCGCGCTGCAACTGCCGGCCGCGAACGGCTGATCCGCCTCGACCGTGGGCGGGAGAGAGCGCTCGCCGCGACCATTGAGCGCGCGCGGCGGAAGCTAGACGAGCAGGCGAAGCTCCTTGGGACGCTCGGCTACCACAACGTGCTCGCGCGCGGCTTCACGCTGGTGCGCGGGGCAGATGGCGCGATGCTGCGGCGTGCCTCTGAGGTGAAACCAGGCGCAGCCCTCGACATTGAGTTCGCCGATGGCCATATCGATGCTCACGCCGATCCGCACGGCCGCAAGCCTGTGGCGCAGACGAAGGGGCCGCGCAAGCCGGCTGACGGAAAGCAGGGGACACTGCTGTAAAGCAGACTGGCCTTTGCTTGTCCCTTGAGGTTATGGTGATGAACAACAACGAGAAAACGCGAGCCACTCAGCTTTGATGAACCGCTTCGAACGCAATATCGGCTTCAAGGGCGAGGCCAAGCTCAAATATCTCGACGGCGAAGTGCAGGTGTTGAGCCCTGGCGACTTCGTGCGCTGCGCCGTCACCGGCCGCACCATTCCGCTCGACGAGCTGCGCTATTGGAGCGTCGAGCTGCAAGAGGCCTATGCCGACGCGGCGTCCTCGCTGAGGCGCTACCGCGAAACCCACCCCATCCCTGCTCCCGCCGCCGAATAGGCTTCGTCCTCCTTTAGCCCCCCTTTACGAGTGCCTTCTGCAGAAGGCTCTTCGCTGCCGCGGGGTCGTCGAACTCGATGGCGATGGGGAAGGGGCGCGAGCGGAACTTGAGCTCGCCCTGCGGCGTGCCCTCCTCGTCGGACAGCCGCACCCAATCCTTCTCGGTCGTGACCAGCATCGCCCTATAGTCGCGCGCCTCTCTGAGCAAGCTCCGCGCCTGACGTGCGCTGTAGCGATAATGGTCGGGATAAGACCTCTCGTCGATGAGCCGCGCACCGTGCGATCTCAGCGTGGCGAAAAACTTCTCGGGCCGCGCGATTCCAGCAAAGCCGATGACCGGCAGCACACCAAGCCAGCGGGCATCTTGCAGCGGCACCATGCGGGCTTTGAGCACGGGCTTGGCAAGACCCCTGAAGCTATCGGCGAGCGGCGTAGCCTTGTCACCGGAGCCGATCACGATCAGCGCGTCGGCGCGGGCGATCTGCCAATCGAGCGGACCCCTTAGAGGGCCCGCGGGTATCATCAGTCCATTGCCGATGCCCGACGCCGCATCGATCACGATGATCGAGAGGTCTTTGACCAGGCTCGGATTCTGAAACCCGTCATCCATGACGATGGCGCTTGCATCGGTCGTCTCGATGGCTTTGGCTCCAGCAGCGCGGTCTGCCGAAATCATCGTGGGCGCGTGCTCGGCGAGGAGCAAAGGCTCGTCGCCGGCCTCAGTCGCGCTCATGCCCTTATTGACGAGCACCGGCCCCTTGCTCGCGCCGCCATAGCCGCGGGTGAGGAAGCAGGGTTTTGCCCCGAGTCCCTTGAGGAGCGAAGCGAGGGCAATGGCGGTCGGCGTCTTGCCGCCACCGCCTGCGGTAAAATTGCCGATGCAGATCACCGGGAGGCGCGAGCGGTACGGTGTGACGCGCGCCGCACGGGCCTCTGCAATTTTGCCATAGAGCACGCCCAGAGGCGCGAGCGCGGAGGCAACCACGCCCTCGTCGCGGTACCACCAGGACGGCGTCTCAAGACGCATGTTTCAGATTCGTCCTAGGCGGCAGATAGGCATCGAGCTCGGCAAGCGTGCGCGGCAGCGCCCCGCTCATGGCGGCGATCGCCGCTTCCGCGCGTCTTGCCATTTCGCGCCGCGCGCTGTCATTCTTGAGCAGTGAAAGCCCTGCGTCGGCGAGGCTCGCAGCATCGCTCACCTCCTCGCAGCCGCCTGCCTTGAGCAGCTCAGTGTACGAATCGCGGAAGTTCTGCCAATTGGGCCCGGTGAGCACCGCGGCGCCAAGTTTGATCGGCTCAACCGGGTTCTGGCCGCCGCGCTCCACCAACGATCCGCCGACGAAGGCGACGCGAGACAGCGCATAGAACAGGCCAAGCTCGCCAATAGTGTCGGCCACATAGATGTCGGTCGCTGCCTCCGGCAGTTGCCCCTCAGATCTGAGCGCGACGTTGAGATTGGCGGCTCGCAGCGCCTCGGCGATCGACTTTCCGCGCTCGGGGTGGCGCGGAACGATGATGGTGAGCAGCTTGGGCTCATCTTGCTTCATGTTTTTGTGCGCGGCGGCGACCAGATCCTCCTCGCCGGGATGAGTGCTGGCGGCGAGCCATACAGTACGGCCGGAGATCGCGGCGGCAAGCCGCCGTTTCCCGGGAATATCGGCTGGTGGCGGCGGAGCATCTGCTTTCAGATTCCCCACGTCGAGCGTGCGAGCCACGCCAAGCTGGGCGAAGCGCTCGGCGAGGCTGTCGTTCTGCGCAAGCACGAGATCGAAGGATGAGAACAGCGGCCGGCTAAGGCCAGGGCGCCTGCGCCAACGCTTGTATGAGTTCGACGACATGCGGCCATTGATGAGCAGAAGGGGGATGCCTTCACCTTTGGTCTCGAGCACGAGGTTAGGCCAGATCTCCGACTCGACCAGCACTGCGAGGTCAGGGCGCCAGTGGTGCAGGAAGCGCTGTACATAGCCCTTGTTGTCGAGCGGCACATATTGATGCACCACGTCCTTCGGCAGCCGCGAGCGGGCGAGCCGGGCCGAGGTCACCGTGCCGGTGGTGAGCAGCATGCGCACCTCGGGCCGCTCTGCTGCGATGCTCTCGATCACAGGGAGCGCGGCATTGGCCTCGCCGACGCTCGAGGCATGGAACCAGGCGAGAAATCCTTTGGGACGAGGTGCGCTAGCGCGCCCATAGCGCTCCGAGCGTCGCGCGGGCTCCTCTTTGCCGCGCCGCGTGCGCCAGGCGAGGAGCAGCGGCGCGAACGGCGCGGCAAGCGACGTGAGCACCCTGTAAACTTTAAGGGACAACCCTGGCTTCACCGCTTCCTGCGTGTTTAAAGGATCGACCGCTCCGGCAAGAGCATAGGCTCGCGTGGTGACTCCGACGAGGGCCCGCTCGATGGCGAGGCGCCCGGCCTCAATCGACTCAACATCATTGCTCGTCGCGACCCTCACCGGGTCGCCGATCACAATCGCCATCGTCGAGAAGGGAAGATTGACGGTCAGGCGGCTCCAATTCGGGAGCGCAAGGAACCGCCTCGTGGCGATGGCGAAGGGCACCACCGGCCGGCCAGACAACGCGGCGAGCGTGGCAATGCCTTCACCTGCCCTCCGCGCAGGGCCCGGAGGCACGTCGGCGGTCATGGCAACGGTCGCGCCGCTCGCCAGCGCACGCAACGACTCGCGCAAGGCGGTGGCGCCGCCGCGGTTGCGTTTCCTTTTGCCGGCGCCAGCGCCCCTAATCAGGTCCATACCGAATTCCTGCAACACCGCGCCGATGATCTCGGCATCGCCGTGGCGCGAGACCATGGCGCGCACATCCGCAGGCCGCTTTGGCTTGAGTTTGGGCAGAAGCAGGAACTGCCCATGCCACATGACGAGGATTTGCGGGTGCTGGTCGAACAGCTTGGCGTCGGTATCGGCCGGATCGCGCTTGATGGTGCTTGTCGCATAGACGAGGCGCACGTAAGCCGCGGCGAGCGCACTGCCGATGGTTACGGCGGGCTTCGATGCTAGCAGCCGTTTCAACATACCGGTCTAGCGAGGCTATTTGCCGGCCATCGCGACGGCCTCTTGCTCCTGATCTTCGGGAGAGGGCGCCGCATATCCTCCGGCAATGCCGAACTGAGTACGATGCAGCCTGGTATAAAGACCGCCTTTGGCGACAAGCTCGTCGTGACGGCCGACTTCGATGATCCGGCCTTGGTCGAGGACGCAAATGAGATCGGCCTTTTTCACCGTCGAGAGGCGATGAGCGATCATCAGCACGGTGCGGCCGCGCATCAGCTCCTCGAGAGCAGCCTGCACCTTTGCCTCCGCTTCCGAATCGAGCGAACTGGTCGGCTCATCGAGAAGAAGGACGGGCGCATCCTTGTAGATCGCCCGGGCGAAGGCGATGCGCTGCCGCTCGCCGCCGGAGAGCAGACCGCCGGCTTCGCCCACGCGAGTGTCATAGCCTTTGGGTAAAGCCAAGATGAAATCGTGCGCAGCCGCGGCCTTGGCTGCGGCAATCACTTGAGCTTCGTCGACGGGCTTGGCGCCATAGGCGATGTTGGCGCGGATCGTGTCGTCGAACAGCACAGGGTCTTGCGTTACCAGCGCAATCGAATCGCGCAGCGAATCGATCTTCACCTTGGCGATGTCCTGCCCGTCGATCATGACCTTGCCGCGATCGGGATCGAAGAATCTAAGCGCAAGATTGACGAGAGTGCTCTTGCCGGAGCCTGAAGGGCCGACCAGGGCCACGGTGCGTCCCGGCGGCACGGTCAGGCTCACGCTCCTAAGGACTGGATTCTCCTTCTCATAGGCGAATGATACGTTCGCGAACTCGATCTCGCCGCGCTCGAGCTTGAGCGGCTTGGCGTCCGCGGCCTCAACCAAATGGATCTTGAGATCGACGATGCCGAACACGCGGCTCGCGGCGGCCATGCCCTCCTGGAGTTGCGTCTGCAACGTGGCCGCGCTCTTGAGCGGCGTGTAGATGAGCAGGGCCGCGGTCATGAAGCCCATGAAATGACCTAGGGTTAGATCGCCGCGCACGCCCTTGGTGCCGGCAAAATAGATGGCAAGGGCGAAGCCAAATCCGGTCAAAAGCTCGATCGAGGGGCTCGACAAAGCGCGCGCGCGCGTGCCGCGCATGGTGAATTCAAGTGCGCGATTGATGGCAGTCGCGGCGCGAGCCTCCTCGCGATCCTCTTGCCGGTAGGCGCGCACGATGCGCATGCCGCGCAAAGTCTGGGTAATGAGGGCCGAGAGATCGCCGGTTTCTTGCAGCGATTTGGAGGTCGATTTCCGCATCTTGCGGCGCTGGCGCGACAGCACAAACCAGGCGACCGGCATGAAGATCAGGATCAGCACCGAAAACCGCGCATCCATGTAGAACATGGTGGCAACGAGGATGATCACCTTGAGATAGTTCTCGCCGAGCGTGACCATCGAGCGGCTGGCTGTGGCGCGGATCAGGGTAGCGTCGTTGAGAAAGCCCGAGAGCAGGCGCCCCGAATGGACGGTTTGGATGAAGCTTAGATCGGCGCGGGCGAGCTTGCCGAACATCTGGATGCGGAGGTCGGCAATGAACCGGTTGCCGAGATAGTTCACCGTGACGTCGCCGAGATATTCGGCGATAGCCTTGATGATCGTGACCACGACAATGGCGACCGTGACCAAGTAGACCATCTCTTGATTCTTGGCGACGAATACGTCGTCGGCGGTTTTCTGGATGAGAAACGGAATGGCGCCAGTGGTCGCGGCGGTGAGGATCATGGCGAGCGAGGCGAGCAGAAGCAGAGGGAAGCGCGGCCGCAAATGCTCCCGCCAGATGCGCAGCGCGATCTCGCCGGTCGGATATTCGACCTGGAGCTCGTCGGCGCTCCGCGTAATGGTGCTGACGTCCCTGAACAGCTGATCTTTCAATATTTTTCCCCGATTTTGCCGTGCCCTGCTTAAGAGCACTGCCGCCGTCTGACGCTTTCTAGCACGCGGCCCGGCGCGCCTCTAAGACGAAAAACCCGCCTGCCTTATTTCGCTATTCGGCCCCCGCCTTGGCATCGTGCTCGGGATCGAGCAGCCGGTGCAAATGCACGATGAAGTAGCGCATATGGGCGTCGTCCACCGTGCGGTGCGCGGCGTCCTTCCAGGCGTCGTAGGCTTGCGCGTAATTCGGATAGATGCCGATAATGTCGAGCTTGTTGAGATCGGTGAATTCAATTCGGTCGAGCGTGGTGAGCTCCCCGCCGAATACGAGGTGAAGCAATTGTCGCGCGCCTTTCTTGGCGCTGTCCTTTGCAGCCATGTTTGGTCATTCCCCTTTTCACGCGAGGTCACTCTGCCCAAGGAGCGTCAGAGGTCTATACGGCGCGTGCGCTCGATCAGAAGCGGATGCAGCTTCTTGCCGCTCGCGACCAGGCTCGGAAAGCGGGGGGTGGACAGATTGTAGCGATGTCCTTCACCGCGGTGATCGGTGATGACGCCTCCAGCCTCTTCGATCAGCACGGCGGCGGCGGCGAGGTCCCACTCGCTCTTGGTGGAGAGCGAGATGGTGGCGTCGGCCCTGCCGCAGGCAACGAGCGAAAGCCGGTAGGCGACTGAGTTCACCCATTTGGTCTTCACCTCAGGCCAGGGCTCTTTCCAGATCTTCTTCTTGAACAGACCTCCGCTCGCGATCAGGAAGGCGCCGTCGAGCGTCGCTTTGTCACTCACCTTGATCGGCTGATCATTTAGGAAGGCGCCGCGCCCCTTTATCGCGTGAAAGAACTCGCCGGTCGCCGGGTTGAACACGATGCCCATCACCGGCACGCCGTTCTCGACCAGCGCGGCCGACACCGTCCATTCCGGCACCTGGCGCAGGAAGGCGCTCGTGCCGTCGATCGGATCGACCACCCACACGCGGGAGCATTTGAGCCGCTCGCGGTCGTCCTCGGTCTCCTCGGAGAGCCAGCCATAGCCGGGGCGCTTGGTGAGGAGGTCGAGCTTGAGCGCGGTATCGACGGCAAGGTCAGCCTCGCTCACCTCGGTGCCGTCCATCTTGCGCTTCACCAGGATCGACCTGCGGAAATAAGTGAGCGCAAGCTCGCCTGCGTCGCGCACTGCCACTTTCAGCAGCGCAAAGTCCTCATCAAGAGAGACGGGCGCGAGGGGACGTTCGGCAGGCTTAATGGAGGTCATTGTTCTTGCGCAAGACTCTCTAAACTTTTCGGTACCCTCTTTAAACCATGTAGTCAGGTAAGCACCGCATACCAGACATTAACAACGTCCGTTAAGCGGTTCGGAAAGCTTCTATGGCAGCATGGTGGCAATCAAGGCCGCCTCAAGGCAGCCGACAACGGGGGGAAGCTAACAGCAAGGCGTCACGCGGGCCTCGGGGGCGACACGCTCCGGGGCCCGCTCGTTTTTGCGCATCAGGTCAGTGCTGCCTGCGCCATATCGACCAGAATCGCAGCAAGCACCAGCGCACCGAAGTCGCGATTCGAGCGGAAGCGCTTCAGGCAATTCTCGGCCTTATCGATGTCTAGCGTTGCGACCTGCCAGGCGAGCTGCGCCGCAGCAATCAGCATGACCAAAAGGAAGGCAGTGCCGGCGGCAGCCATGAGGCCTGCGGCGGTAATTGCGAGCCAGGCCACGCCGTAAAGCACAGCGAGCCAAGGCTTGGTGGCACGGCCGAATCTTAGCGCAGTCGATTTCAGCCCGATGAGATCGTCGTCCTCGCGATCCTGATGCGCGTAGATCGTGTCGTAGCCAATGGTCCAGCACACGGCGCCGGTATAGAGCACGACCGGCACCCAATCGAGCCGCCCAAGTACCGCCGGCCAGCCGAGCAGCGCCCCCCAATTGAAGGCGAGCCCGAGCACGGCCTGCGGCCAATAGCTGAACCGTTTGACGAAGGGATAGAGCGCCACGATAGGCAGCACGCAAAGTCCGAGCAGAATGGTGAGGCCGTTGAAGCTCAGCAACACCGCAAAGCCGATCAGGCTGAGCAAGACCATGAAGATGAGCGCGGCTTTGGGCGTAACCTGGCCGCTCGGTAGCGGACGCCCTCGCGTGCGCGCGACCTCCGCATCGATCTCGCGATCGACGATATCATTATAGGTGCAGCCCGCCGCGCGCATGACGATGGCGCCAATGGCAAACAGGAGAAGCAGCCACGGGTCAGGATAGGCATCCTCCAGGCTGCGCCAGGCAAGCGACAAAGACCAGAAGCAGGGGAACGCGAGCAGGAAGAAGCCGATCGGCCGGTCGGCGCGAGCGAGCCGAAGATAAGGAACGAGCGCCCGTGGCGCGTAGCGATCGACGATGCTGCCTACGGCCGCCTCGGCTACGGCGCTCGCTTTGCCTTGGGGCAGGGGACGTGTCATGTGTTTGACGCCATCATGTGTTTGACGCTTGGCCCTTCACCCTCGGGCTAATCTTTCACCATGCCCCATAAACTTCAGCGCCTATTCGTCAAGTCTCCGCTTAAGAATTCCGGCACGGTCGAACTCGATCAGGACCAGGTGCACTATCTCGGCAACGTGCTCAGGCTGCGCGAAGGCGAAAAACTCCTCGTGTTCAACGGCAGGGACGGCGAGTGGTGTGCCGAGCTCAGCGCCGTCCACAAGAAGAGGGCCGAACTTACCCTCGAGCACCAGACGCGGCCGCAAGAAGATGGGCCTGATCTGCACTATCTGTTCGCGCCGCTCAAGCGCGCCCGGCTCGATTATATGGCGCAGAAGGCGACGGAGTTGGGCGTGAGCGCGCTCCGGCCGGTGATCACGCGACACACCGTGGCCGAGCGGGTCAAGCTCGACCGCATCCTCGCCAATGCCATCGAGGCTGCCGAGCAATGCGGCATCCTGCGCGTCCCCGAGGTGATGGAGCCGGCAAAGCTCGGCAAGGTGATTGACGGTTGGGACGAGCAGCGGCTGTTGATCTTTGCCGACGAGATGGCATCCCACGCCTCTCCCATCGATGCGCTTTCCCGCGCCGGCACACGTCCTCTCGCGGTGTTGATCGGGCCCGAGGGCGGGTTCGAGCGCGATGAACGCGCGGCCCTTCTTGCGAGGCCCTTCGTTCTTCCCATTTCCCTCGGACCACGCGTGATGCGGGCCGATACTGCGGCGGTCGCCGCGCTAGCTCTTGTAAATGCGGCCCTTGGCGATTGGCGGTAGCTGAGGACACTTGTCAGGCCGCAAAAGAGAGCGCCATAAAGGCGGCCTTTTGCGCTCGGACGTTGAGACTCATTATTCCGGGCAATCCTTCAAACCGAACGGAGCTCTCCATATGTCGACACGGGTGAGCGGGCCTGAAAGCCCCATCATCACCTCGCGGAACGAGCTCGCCGCTTATCTTGAGGCCGGCTGCAAACCGAAAAGCGATTGGCGCATCGGCACCGAGCACGAGAAGTTCGGCTTCTACCGGAAGAGCCTTGCGCCGGTCCCCTATGATGGCGACCGCGGCATCCGCGCGCTGCTCGAAGGATTGCGAGATTTCGGTTGGGACCCCGTCACCGAGAAGGGCAATATCATCGCGCTTCGGCGCAAGGATTGCCCGAGGGGCGGTGCCGTCAGCCTTGAGCCCGGAGGTCAGCTCGAGCTGTCAGGCGCGCCGCTCGAGACCATCCACCAAACCAGTGAGGAGATCCGCCAGCACCTCGCCGAGGCGGCCGAAGTCGGCGGCTTCTTCGGCATCGGCTTCCTCGGCATCGGCTTCTCGCCAAAATGGACTCTGGCCGAGACGCCAATGATGCCGAAGGAGCGCTACCGCATCATGAAGCGCTATATGCCGAAGCGCGGCAAACACGGCCTCGACATGATGTTCCGCACCGCCACGGTGCAGGTGAACATGGATTTCGCGAGCGAGACCGACATGGTGGCCAAGCTCCGCGTCGGACTGGCGCTTCAGCCAGTCGCCACCGCGCTGTTCGCCAACTCTCCCTTAACTGACGGCAAGCCCAACGGCTTTCAGTCCTACCGTGCCGAGATGTGGCGCGACACCGACCCAGACCGCACCGGCCTTTTGCCGTTCGCCTTCGAGCAGGGCATGGGCTTCGAGCGTTATGTGGACTATGTCCTCGATGTGCCGATGTATTTCGTCTATCGCGACGGGAGCTATATCGACGTAGCGGGCGCCTCGTTCAAAGACTTCATGGCCGGGAAGCTCAAGGCTCTGCCAGGCGTGAGGCCGACGCTCGACGACTGGGCAGATCATCTCACCACCCTGTTCCCAGACGTCAGGCTGAAGCGCTATCTCGAGATGCGCGGTGCAGACGCGGGCTCGTCCCGTGCGCTCTCTGCGTTGCCAGCTTTTTGGACCGGACTCCTCTACGACCAGGGTGCGCTCGATGACGCAGTGGCTCTGATCGCCGACTGGACCGAGGACGAGCGGCAGGCCTTGCGCGATCAGGTGCCGCGGCTTGGCCTTGCCACCCCGTTCCGCGGCCTCACTCTGCGCGATGTCGCCCGCGATATAGTGAACCTGGCACTGGAGGGCTTGCGCCGGCGCGCGCGGCTCAACCGCAGGGGCGAGGACGAACGCAGTGCGCTGGATACGCTGGTCGAGACCATCGAGGAGGGACGTTCTCCCGCCGACCGGCTACTCGCCGCGTTTCACGGGCCCTGGCACGGCGATATCGACAAAGTGTTCGAGACCAACGCATTCTGACGTCAGGGCTCGGCATTTGGCCTCGCGCCAGCTTGGTCGTGGGCGGGGCGGACGTTGAACACCAAAGGGAGATTAGCATGCGCGCTATCGCAGCCATTGTCGCCGCACTCTGTGCGCTCGCCTTCGCCGCGCCGGCCGAGGCGGTCGGTCTCACCTATTGCGACAGCATCAAGAACGATCAGGATCGGATGACCTGCTTGCAGCAGCACATCTCGAATTTGGAGCAGACCATCCTCGCCTTGAGCGGGCGGATCGCCACGCTGGAGAACGCACTCGGCAATAAGGTCAGCACGGACATCACCTACAAGATTCAGTCGGTGGACAAGGATGGATGTATCGGCCTTGACGGCGATCCGCTAAAGCCCAGCCTGGTCGGGTGCGATCATCCCGACGCTTGGAAGATGGTGGCCGGACCGCCCGTCAAGAAACCTGAGAAGCCAGCGCCTCCTCCCACCCCCGAGCCTCAGGCCGAGGCCAAACCGGCGAGCACTGCGTCGCCCGCGGCGGCAAAGCCGGGAACGAAGCAAGACAATCCGTGCCGCGGGCTTGCCCAGATGGCCTGCGTGGCGAAGCCGGATGTTTGCGACTGGAAGTCCGACAAGAAGAAGTGCGGGAAAAAGTCATAGCGGCGCACGCGGCCCGCCACTCTCAAGTTAAAGCAAAAACTGAACAAGAGCGTCACGCACGCGACTGACTGGCGCTAGTCTTGACCGGGCCGTAGTCGCTAACCATATGCCCAACAAGTCATCGTCCCTCTGCTACCCTGCACGGATGGGACGAGAGTCCGTCCCCCAAAGACGGATGTTTTCGGCGGCAGAGTCTCCTTTCTCTGTCGCCGATTTTTTTTGCGCTTGGGGAAGCTAGCTATTTCAAATTGGCGAGGGCATCGCCGAAGCCTTGCAGGCTTACCGGGATGCCGATGCCGGCCTCAGGTGTGTCGAAGATGATGAACATGGCTGTGCCGCCATTCTTCATCTTGTTGATCACCTCGTCCTGCAACACCACCTCAGCCACGCAGCCGCGCTTGCCGCATTTCAAGAAGGGCGCGTTGCCGACGTCCTGGCCGTCGATCTTGAGGCCTAAGCCCGTGGGCAGCAGCACGCCGAGCGGCACCACCACGCGGAGCAGCTTTTTGTCCTCGCCGATCGCTTTATAGAACACGACGGTGAGACCGACATTCGGCCTGTCCTCGGCGGTGACGCTTTGCACCAGCGCGCATTTCTCTTCCTTAGCGCCGGGCGGCGTGCGGCAGGACACCTGCCAGGCGCCATGCGTCTCGCGCACCACGCTGCCGGGACCTGTGGCCGCCGGCGCCGCCTCCGATCCCTGATCCGAGGCCGCTCCTTGCGCGTCGCCTTGGCTCGCAAGGCCAAACAGCAAGATAAGCGCGAAGCAGACGCTGGCGACCGCTCGCGGACCTGGCAGGAAAGCTCTGGCATAAGGCGGAAAAGGCATGGCGTTTAGAGAACCCCGCGCAGCCGCGTTATCAAGCGCCTTTCACGTCTTGCGACATTAGATTGTGAGAGAAGGCGCGTCGAAGCGAGAATGCGCAACATGGAAAACCGCCATCGCCGAGTATTGGGGCTAAATTTCGGCGCATAGGCTGCCGGAACATCTGTCAGGTGTGAAGAGCGTGCGCTGCAAGCGTGCATATGCCGCAGCGGCGGCGCCAAGCACATGAGTGTTGCCAATGTATATTGTTTATAAATCGCACCGAAAACACCCCGAAACCAAAGGGCTTGGGGCGTAGTTGGCACCGGATTGGCACCGGATGTTCTACTTTCGCTTGATCGCCCCGAACAGCTTGTCAGCCTGCTCGGCTGCTCGTTCGTCTTCCCCGCCCATCAGGTGCGCGTAAGTGTTCAAGGTAACAGTGGCATTAGCATGTCCCGTTCTTGCTGACACGACGTGCAGAGGCACACCGTGCTTGAGCAAATACGAAACGTGAAAATGCCGAAGGCCGTGGAAGGTGGTTGGCGGCAATCCTGCCTCACGAGTCTTCTGTGCAAAGGTGTGGCTCAGCACGACAGGATGCAGCGGCTTGCCATCCGGCATGGTGCAGATCAGGTCAGTCTTGCCGAGGCCAAGCCTCAGCCTGATGGTGGCCTGTTCCTTCTTGTGCTCCGCGAGTTCGACGAGAAGGCTAGCGGGCAGCGTTATCGTGCGCTTGCTGCGCTTGGTCTTCAGCGTCGTGACACCGATCTTGTTGCCGACCCTGCCGATGGCTTGGGCGACGTGCAGCTCGGTGGCGTTCACATCCTTCCACCGCAGCCCGCAGACTTCGCCACGTCTTAGGCCAGTCTGGATGGCTAGGAGTGTCGGGAGATAGAGCCAGTGGCCTTTCAGGTGATCGACTAGCCTGCCAACCTCCTCCTCGGAGA
>DASSLP010000054.1:0-33140 GCA_035689365.1 Methyloceanibacter sp. | reverse complement strand
GCGCTATCCAGGAGGTGCATTACGGCTATGACGGCGGCCCGGTCGATCAAGTCTACAAGCTGCCTCCGTGCGACATTCTCGATCCAAACAGCGTGCCGGAGGATGCCAAGATCGACATGAAGATCCCGCCCAAGACGAAGTCGATGCAGGTGCAGCTCACTTATCTCGACGGGACCCAGTCTCCGGTGCGCAGCTTCAACGCGCCGAAATAAGCGAGCCTTTCCCGGCACATCTGACCCTACGCAAGAGCTCCCCAGGGACGCAATGTCCCAGGCGGGACTAGGCGTTTCGGGCGTAGGATTGTCTCTCGGTGGCCCAGGGGCATGGGCCGCCTGCGAATGGAGGGAAAAGATGCGTACATTCGTGATCTTGCTTGCTGCAACGGCAGGCTTGCTGGGGCTCGGCTACGCCTTCGAGGCAAACGCCACGATGGGCGTTCTGCAGCGTCCCGCCGGGGCCTTCTCCCCAGTCGAGAAGGCAGATTGTGTCGAACAGGGATTCTTCTGCCCGAAGGGCGAGACCTTGCAGTGCGATCCCCTCTGTGTCTGCGCGAAATGCGGCGCCGCTCATCCGGCGCAGCCTACGCATAGGCACGTAAAGCACACCTAACGGACCGCCGCCGGGCTAAGTCCCGAGGCGCTGGCCTAGGGCCGATGGTTAAGGCCCATTGAAAGTTTGTTCAGACCCTTGGCCACAAGGTACCGGCCATGGGGGCGAGGGTCGCGTATCTGGTAGTCTGCCTTACCGTGGCCGGGTGCATCGCGGCCCTGTTCGGTTGCGCTGGCGGCGGCACCTTCAACTCCGGCCAGCGCGCGCCGTGGCGCGGCAAGGTGGAAGAGGCCTGCCTCACAAGCGGCGCGGTGCACGCCTCTGCCTATGTAAGGCCCATGGAGACGATCGACGGGCCTGGCGTATGCGGGCTCGAGCGGCCGCTGCGCATCTCTGGCCTTGCCGATGGCCGCGTCACCATGACACCGCCTGCGACAATTGGCTGCCCCTTGACCGCAGCGCTCGACCGCTGGGTCGAAGCCTCGGTGCAGCCCGCGGCCTACCGCTATTTCGGCAGCCGCGTGATCGAGATCGGGCAGATCGCCTCTTATGGCTGCCGCGGCCGAAACGGGAACAATTGGGGGCAGATCTCAGAGCATGCCTTTGGCAATGCGCTCGATATTGCCGCCTTCCGCTTGGCGAATGGCCAGATCATCACCGTGGTCAATGCCTGGTGGCGGGGTACGCCGCGCGAGCAGGCCTTTCTGGCTGCCGTGTTCAATGGCGCCTGTCAGGAGTTCTATACCGTGCTCGGCCCGGGCAGCGACCGGTTCCACTACAACCATATCCATGTCGACCTGCTCATGAGCAACGCCGAGCGCGGCCATTACTGCCGGCCAGTGCTCCAGCGCGGCGTGCCTATGGCGCAAGCCCCCGGCGACCCGAAAACCACGGCCTCGGTCACGCCGCTGCCCTTTACTGGCCCTGGGGCTGACTAATCGAAAAGACCGGCACTGTTGCAGCTTCGCCACGTCTAACCGGCTCAAGACCAAGTATGATCGGCGAGTCGGGGGGATCCGCACCAGGAGAGCGCAACAAACCGAGCGCGAGCCATGAGCCTGCGGGCTAGGCAGATGGAGGGGCGCGATGGCAGCTGAATCGTTGGTGCAGATGCTGGAAGAGATCGCCGTCGGCCTGAGAGCCGGCGACGAGGAGATCTACGGCTGGCTGCGGCAGCAACTCAAGGAGTGTGGCGCGAGTGAGATCTCTGTCGAGCTTGCCATGGGCGTGATCTCGAGGCTGTTGCCGGAAGAGGCGCAAGGAAACCTCGAAGCGGCTCAGCACCACGCCCGCCGTTGGGCTCACTGATCGGCCCTTATCGCTTTTTCGGCAACGAATGAGGCGAGGGCTGTCTTGAGCCGTTGCCATTCCTCTTCCCGAGCCGGAAGTCCGAAGCGCAGCCAAGCCGGATACTCGTTAAATCGCCGCACATAGATCCCGGTTTCGCCGAGATGCCGGAACAGAGCCGCCGCATCCTTTGTGCGCGCAAGGCGGAACAGCGATGTCCCGCCGATGACCTCGAGCCCCGCGACGCCGGCGAGCACGACATCAAGCTTCAACGCCGCCTCTGCAAGCGACGTTAAGGTCTTCTCGCGCCATGCCGCGTCGGCGAGAGCCACTTTGCCTGTGGCGAGTGCAGCGCTTGACACCGGCCATGGCCCCAGCGCGGCGGCGAGGCGCGATGCGATGTCTGGCGTGGCGATGGCGAAGCTCAGCCTCAACCCTGGAAGGCCATAGAACTTGCCAAACGAGCGCAGCACCACGACGTTGCCGCGCCCAACCTGATTGGCGAGGCTCAAGCCTTGCGCGCCGACATCCATGAACGCCTCGTCGACCAGGAGCAGGCCGCCGCGACGTCGCAACCGATCTGCCAACCCGAGCAGCGTGTCCTTGGCGACGATCCGCCCATCAGGATTGTTGGGGTTGACCACAATGGCGATGCGGGCGTCGGCAAGCTGCGCGACCTCGGCGACCTCGACCACGCTGTGGCCGGCAAGCTGAGACACGCGCGCGTGCTCGGCGTAAGTCGGGGTGAGCACGCAGGCGCGGCCGCGCGCGAGCAGGAAACCGACTTGTGCCACGAGGATTTGTGAGCCCGGCGCTATCGCCACGTGTGCAGGCGACGGCGCGCCGTAGGCCTTGGCCGCAATCTCTTTGAGCTCGAGCAAGGAAGCCTGCTCAGGCAAACGCGTACAAAGTCCATCGGGAAATTCCGGCACAGGGTAAGGATGGGGATTGATCCCGGCCGACAGGTCGATGAAAGGTTCGGGCGCGTCGGGAAACAATTTCCGCGCGGCGCCAAGGTCCCCGCCATGATTGAGTGGCGCAACCTCTCCTGGGATGGTCATGTCCGCTGTGCTCACGCTGCTCGCGCTTCTGTTCGAGGCCGCCTTCGGTTACCCGGACTGGCTTGCGCAGAGGATCGGGCACCCGGTCGCGTGGATCGGCCGACTGATCGAGATCCTAGACCTTCGGCTCAATCGCGAGAGCGACGACCCGGCCCGCCGCCGCGCCGCCGGAGTGTTAGCCCTTTTCATTATCATCGCCATTACCGATACTGCCGCGTTCCTCATCGCGCGTGGTCTCTTGTTCCTTCCGTTCGGCCTCGTTCTTGTGGCCGTCCCCGCTAGCACGCTGCTCGCTCAGCGAAGCCTCTACGCTCATGTAGAGCGAGTCGCTGCGGCGTTGGAAGACGAAGAGCTCGAAGCCGCTCGCTCGGCAATATCGCATATTGTCGGCCGCGATACCGCAGTGCTCGATGAGGCTGGCGTGGCGCGGGCGGCAATCGAGAGCCTCGCCGAGAATTTCTCCGACGCGGTGGTCGCGCCATCCTTCTGGATGCTCATCGCCGGACTGCCAGGTGCCGCAATCTACAAAGCAATCAACACCGCCGACAGCATGATCGGGCATCGCACCGAGCGGCATCAGGATTTCGGCTGGGCCGCCGCACGGCTCGACGATCTCGTGAACCTGCCGGCATCCCGGCTAACGGCTCTTCTCCTTATCGGCGCTGCCTATTTCACCGAAAGTGCCTCACCCTTGCACGCGCTCGAGGCGGTAAAGCGCGACGCTTCCCGTCACCGCTCGCCGAATGCTGGCTACCCGGAGGCGGCCATGGCCGGTGCGCTTGGCACCGCGATTGCCGGGCCACGCGCCTATGAGGGCGTCGTGCTTGACGATGCCTGGATGGGGAATGGGCGCAGCGCCGTCACTGCTTCCGATATTCGCGCCGCGCTGTCGCTATATCGGCGTGCCGACACAATCCTGATCGCGATCGTTGCCCTTGTTGCGATCCTCATCGCGCTAGCGTGAGCAGCCGCTCGACATCGATATGCTCTTCGAGATGGCTTGCCAGCTTGTCGAGCGTGTCATCCACCAGGGCATCGTGGGCGATACTCGGCGCGCCGGCCGCGAAACGCGCGAGCCACGCCGCGCGCTGGCGGTCATCGGCGAACAGGCCATGGATATACGTCCCGACCACGCGGCCGTCAGCCGTGATCGCGCCTTCAGGCGAGCCGTTGGCAAGCCTAGCGAAGGGACGCGCGCGGTCGGGCCCCTCGGTCGCCCCGATATGCATCTCGTAGCCCACGAGCGGGGCGCCATCGAAGCTTACGCCCTCGATCTTCTCCAATCGCTTTTCAGGCGAGAGCGTGGTCTCCACATCGAGCAGGGCAAGCCCATGTGCGCTTCCGGCCGCGCCTTCAATTCCCTCAGGATCGTTGATGGTGCGGCCGAGCATCTGATAGCCGCCGCACAGTCCGAGCACCGCGCCGCCGCGGCGAAGATGCGCGACGATATCGATGTCGAAGCCGGCGTCGCGCAGCGCAGCGAGATCGGCGATGGTTGCCTTCGAGCCAGGCAAGATGACAAGGTCTGCATCGCCGGGCAGCGCTGTCCCAGGACGGACCTTGATGAGATCGACGGTAGGCTCCGCATCGAGCGGATCGAGGTCGTCGAAATTGGCGATGTGCGGCAGGAGGGGGACCGCAATCTTTACGCGCGCGTCGGGCTTCGCGGCGCGCTCGATAGAAAGTGCGAGCGCGTCCTCTGCCGGCAACAGCCGCGCGTCGGGAAAAAAGGGAATGAGGCCGAGCGCCTCCCAGCCTGTGGCCTCGGCGATGAGCGCCATGCCGGTGGCGAAGAGCTGAGGATCACCGCGAAATTTGTTCGCCAGGAAGCCCTTGATCAGCGCCGCATCGGCGGCATCGATCACGGCTTTGGTGCCGACGAGCGCGGCGATCACCCCGCCTCTGTCGATGTCGCCGATCACCACGACCGGCACGTCTGCGGCCCGAGCGAAGCCCATATTGGCGATGTCGTTGGCGCGGAGATTGATCTCAGACGCGCTACCGGCGCCTTCCGCGAGCACGATGTCGGCGTCGGCCTTTAGCTTCGCGAAGCTATCCAGCACGAACGGCATCAGCTCAGGCTTGGCCTCCTGAAACTCGGCGGCCGTAGCGCGCCCATAGACCTTGCCCCGCACTACGACTTGCGCGCCGACATCGCTTTGCGGCTTGAGCAGCACCGGGTTCATATGGACCGAGGGTGATACCCGCGCGGCTTGCGCCTGTAGCGCCTGCGCCCGGCCGATTTCGCCGCCGTCCTCCGTCACCGCCGCGTTGTTCGACATGTTCTGCGGCTTGAACGGCGCGACCTTCAGCCCGCGCCTGTGCAGCAGCCTGCAAAGGCCGGCGACGATCAGCGACTTGCCTACGTCCGAGCCGGTGCCTTGGAACATGAGCGCGTGCGCGGCCACGCCTTAGAACTCGATGCCTTCTTGGGCCTTCACGCCCGCCGCGAAGTGATGCTTCACAAGCGTCATGTCGGTGACTAGGTCCGCCGCTTCGATCAGAGCAAGTTTGGCGTTCCGCCCGGTGACAACGACGTGCAGCTCTGGCCGCCGCGCCTTGAGCACAGCGACGACCTTGTCCAAAGGCAGATAGTCGTAGCGGAGCGCGATATTGAGCTCGTCGAGGATGACGAGCGCGAAGCTCGGGTCAGCCATCAGCTCTTGCGCTTTGGCCCAGGCGCGCTCGGCCGCTGCCATGTCGCGCGCGAGATCCTGCGTCTCCCAGGTGAAGCCCTCGCCCATCGAATGCCATGACACCTGATCGCCGAATTTTGCCAGCGCATCGCGCTCGGCGCTATGCCATGCGCCCTTGATGAACTGAACAACAGCGACGCGCTTGCCTCGTCCGAGCATGCGGAGCGCGAGCCCGAACGCTGCGGTGGATTTGCCCTTGCCGGTGCCGGTATGGACGATGAGCAGGCCCTTCTCGGTCTTCTTCCCGGCGACCTCTTCGTCCTGCACCGCCTTGCGCTTTGCCATCTTGGCGCGATGGCGCTCGGCCTCTTGCTCGTCGATTCGTTTCGTCATGGGCTTTTCACCGCGGCCGCGATGCCTGCCACCATCATGATCACGCGTGGGGCTTGCGCGGCCAGCCTTTGATTGAGGTTGCCTTGCAGGTCGCGGAACCTGCGGGCGAGCGCGTTGTCAGGCACGATCCCAAGCCCCACCTCGTTCGAGACAATCACGGTGGCCCCGACCCTCTCGGCCAACGCCTTCTGCAGTTTCGTGATTTGGGTTTCGATGTCGGTCCCGCGCTCCATTAGATTAGACAGCCAAAGGGTGAGGCAGTCGATCAAAACAGCAGCTCCGGACGGCGCAGCGCGAAGCGCTTCGGCAAGACAATGCGGCGCTTCGATTGTTTGCCATCCGGCGGCACGCCTTGCCTTGTGGGCCGCAACGCGCTCGGCCATTTCCTCGTCTCTCGCCTCGGCTGTCGCCACATAGATCCATGGCTGTGGGTAGGTCGTGATCAGCCACTCGGCATAGCGGCTCTTGCCAGAGCGGGCGCCGCCAAGCACGAGCGTAATCAGCCGGCGCCCCCCGGCACCGCCTTGTGCCATGGCTCAGCTTGCGCCGAGGAAGCGGCCTCGGAACAGCCCGGCGAGTCCTCCGAGAAGCACCCAGAACAGCAGCGTCGTCAGCACCACGGCGACGACGAAGCTGTGATGCAGGCCTTCCGGAATCGCCGTCTCGTAGCTCGCTGGCTGCGGCGCGCCGATCAGGTGCGGCGCAACCAGAAGCGCGAGTGCCGCGAGCACAGCCCAAGGCGAGCGGCCGTAGAACAACAGGCCAAGAGCGATTGCCGTAGAGGCAGCTGTTGCCACCCACCATAGCTGGCGCGCGCCAAGCTCTGCCGCAGGCATGGCCGGAAGCTCAGGTGGAAGCCCAAGGCTCGGGGCGAGCGTGAACACGGCAAAGCCGGCAAGCCCCGAAAACACGCCTTGGCGCCAGTTCCTGATGCCGCCGGCAAGCTCGCTCGCGGCGACGAGCAGAAGTGCAAAGCCGACACCCGTCAGAACATTGGCAAGCAGCGAAAAGGCCGTGCGCTCGAAGCCATTGGCCGGCGCCCGCCCCTCATCCTCATGCCGGTGGGCCGAAGCCTGAGCGGCGTCGCCGTGATCGTGTGCCGCCGGAACGTCGCCTTGCTCTTCATAGACCTCGGCCTTCAGAATGAGCGGCACCGTGGTGACTTGTTGCGCCACCGTCATTGCTAGTCCAGCGACCGCACCTGCGATCGCGGCAACCAGCACGATGTTGCGAAAGTAATCCATGTCGCGCGTCCCGTTAGTGACAGGGGAAGCCCATGGAATGGCGGTAATCATGCGCGGCGTTATGCACCGCCATAATGTGCGAGAAGCCGACCCCGCCGACGATGAACATGCCTAGCAAAGCAGCGGCGAAGATCGAGACGGCGCGCGTGGCGGTGAGCGCGGCGACGGCGTGCGGCGCGGCGCCGGTGGTTTCGGTCGGTAGCGAGTTCATGTGATCCCCCTTCTCGCCCTCCACCCGAGGGCGCGGGCTAGCGTTGACGTCGCCGGCAGGTCTCCTGGCTCGCGGGTCTTGGCTTTCCCTCGGCCTTCCCGGAGCGAAAGCTCCAGTGGCAGGTGGAGGGAGGCTCGCCGCTGACAGTTGCGGGGGCAGCCGCGGCATCGGGCCTGAAACCCTCACCGCGTTCCCTTTTTCGTCCCGCACCACGCGGGAACCGACGACGAGGACGACTATAGCCGGCCGGCCATCCGGCGCAAGCCGCCTCCCGATCGCGTTTGACAAAGCCAGCGCCTCCCGCCTTAACTGCTCGCATTCGACGGTCTCTCTTTTCGAGAGCGAACAGGGAACGCGGTACGGAGCGGAGCTCCAAATCCGCGGCTGCCCCCGCAACTGTAAGCGGCGAGCCCGAGCCAAAGCCACTGGGACACACCCGGGAAGGCGGTCACAGGCTAAGACCCGCGAGCCAGGAGACCTACCGTCGATGCAGTCGCTTTCCGGGCGGGGTGCCTCGGCGGCGGTTGGTTCCCCTGGCTGTCCTTCCGGCAGCTTCACGCGCCCTGTCGTCGCAACGGTCCGTTCAGAGGAGCGACTCCGGGGTGGCACTCACCGACATCGACCAGGACGAAGACGCGAGGATCGAGGCGATCACCTCGGCCACGGTCTATGTCTGTATCACCTGCCGGCGCGCGACCGACCCAGAGGATGGCGCGCGTCCAGGTCTTGCTTTGGCCCGCGCAACCTCGCGTGCCGCCGAGGGCACTGGCGTCATGGTGCGCCAAGTCCGCTGCCTTGCGAACTGCAATCGCGCTTTGAGCGCGGCGATCAGATGCGATGACACCTGGACTTATGTGTTCGGCGGGCTTGAGCCCGATAGGGATGCCGCAGCGCTCATCGAAGGGGCTCGCCTACTCTCACGCGCTGAGGACGGTGTCATGCCGTGGCGCGGACGCCCTGAAATTCTGAAGCGCGGCCTGATCGCCCGCGTGCCCCCGCTCGATTTCGTGGAGGAAGATGAATGACGTCGCTTGCCCGCATTCCCTGCACCATCGTCACCGGGTTCCTCGGCTCGGGCAAGACCACGCTGATCCGCCACGTGCTCGCCAATGCCAACGGGCGCAGACTCGCCGTCATCGTCAACGAGTTCGGCGATGTCGGCATCGACGGCGAGATCTTGAAAGGCTGCGGCAACGCCGCTTGCCCGGAGGAGAACATCGTCGAGCTCGCCAATGGCTGCCTGTGCTGCACTGTGGCCGACGAGTTCGTGCCGGCGCTCGATCAAATCCTCGCGCGGACACCCGCGGTCGAGCACATCGTGATCGAGACGTCCGGCCTCGCTCTGCCCAAGCCGCTGGTGCAAGCGTTCCATTGGCCGGCGATCAAGAGCCGCGTGACGGTTGACGGCGTGGTTGCAGTGGTCGATGGCGCGGCGCTCGCTGGCGGCCAGGTCACCGCCGACCTAGATGCGCTCAAGCGGCAGCGCGCAGCCGACGCCGCGCTCGACCACGACGATCCGATCGAGGAGGTGTTCGGCGATCAGATCGCCTGCGCCGACCTCGTCGTGCTCAACAAGCGCGACCTGCTCGACGACGCCGGCATCGAGAAGGCGGTAGCGACGGTCTCCGGGGCGCTGCCGCGTACAGTGAGGGTCGTCACCGTCGCAGAGGGCAAGGTCGATCCAGCGGCGCTGCTCGGGCTTGGCGTCGGCACCGAGGACGACATCGAAAACCGCAAGACGCTGCACGACGACGAGTTGGAGCACGACCACGACGACTTCGAGAGTTTCGTCGTCGACATGGGCGAAGTCAGCGATCCTTCTGCCGCGGCGAACCGCATCGCCGCTGTTGCTGAGGCCCATAACGTCTTGCGGATGAAGGGATTTTTGGCCGTTACCGGCAAGCCGATGCGGCTCTTGATCCAGGCGGTTGGCCCGCGCGTCAGCTACTATTATGACAAGCCGTGGGGCGGGTCTGAGCGGCGTCAAGGAAGCCTCGTTGTGATCGGCTTGAAAGGCCTCGATCGCACGGCTGTGACGAAGTCGCTCGCAGGCTGAGCCATGCATCTGCTCCAGACCACATCAGCGACTCTCGACGATATCGTAGAACCGCGCGACCTCGGCCAAACGCCCGGCGACATCGTGGTCTTGTCCTTCGCCGACAGCGATCTTTCCGGCCTCGCTGCCGCTTACGCGGCGGATAAGGGCGCGCCGCCTTCGCTCAGGCTCGTGCACTTGCGCGATCTGCGCCATCCCATGTCAATCGATCTGTGGGTCGACAAGGTCGGTCGGCGCGCCAAGGTGATCGTGGTCAGGCTGCTCGGAGGGCTCGACTGGTGGCGCTACGGCGTGGATGCGCTCTCCACAGTGGCCCGTGAGCGCAGCATCGCACTTGCTATCCTTCCCGGCGAGGACCGCGACGACAAGCGTCTCGACCAGGCTTCGACGCTTCCGGCTGATGAGCTTGCGGCGCTGCTCGCCTATTTCCGTGAGGGCGGGCACGAGAATTTGCGCGCTCTACTCCACCGCCTCGCCGCCTACGCAGGCCATTCATTCCAGGCTCAAGAGCCGCAAACGGTGCCACGCATGGGTGGCTATTTGCCGGGCAGGGGACCTGTCTCTCTCGATCAGCTTCAGGCTGCTCTGGCACCCTCGAGCCCGGTCGTGCCGGTCCTGTTCTACCGCGCTGCGCTACTCGCTGCCGACACCGCGCCTATCGACGGGCTCTGCGGTGCGCTCACTGCGCGCGGACTCGCTGCGGCGCCGCTCTTCGTTCCAAGTCTCAAAGATTCGGAAGGCAGCGCCTTTGTGCGCGAGGCGCTGCAACGTCTCGCCCCGGCCGTGGTCGTCACCACCACAGCCTTTGCCGCAGTCGGCGATGGCGACGTCTCGCCACTCGAGGCGACGGACGCGCCAGTGCTGCAAGCGGTGATCGCCACCACGCGGCGCGCGGCCTGGCTGGAGAGCCCGCGTGGGCTTGGGCCAGCCGATCTCGCCATGCATGTGGTCCTGCCGGAGCTTGACGGACGCGTGCTCTTGGGCGCCATCGCCTTCAAGGATGCGCTGCCGGCCGATGACGCGCTCGGCTTCACCGCCTTTGCCGGCCGCCCCGAGCCTGACCGCATTGCTTTCGTGGCTGACCGCGTTGCAGCGCTCGTTCGACTGAGGACGCTGCCACCCGGCGAACGTCGCGTCGCCATTCTGATGCCCGACTACCCCGCCGCCGGCGGGCGTGCAGGCTACGCGGTCGGGCTCGACGTGCCGCAAAGCATCGTTGCTTTGCTCTCCGATCTTTCTGAAGCCGGCTACACCGCACGGGATTACGTCGGAGAATCCAGCGCACTGCTTGCTCAACTGGAACGCGGTGCACAAAAGCCTGCGCTTCCGCTCGCCGATTACACGCGGCTTCTCGCCGAATTGCCTCCCGAAATCGGCTGCCGCATCTCGGCGGCGTGGGGCGATCCGGAACACGACCCCGATGTGCGCGACGGCGCCTTCCATTTCCGCGTCGCGCGCTTCGGCAACATCCTGGTTACGCTTCCACCGGAGCGCGGCAATGTGCATGAGCGCCGCGCGAGCTATCACGATCCTTCGCTCCCACCCCGCCATGCGCTTCTCGCCTTTGGCCTTTGGCTGCGTCACAACTTCAAGGCCGACGCGCTCCTGCACATGGGCGCGCACGGCACGCTCGAATGGCTGCCGGGAAAGGCCGTGGCCCTGACCGGCTCCTGCTTCCCTGAGGCCGTGGTCGGGCCGCTGCCGGTGATTTATCCGTTCATCGTGAGCAATCCTGGAGAGGCTGCCCAGGCCAAGCGCCGCATCGCCGCCGTGACCATCGGGCATCTGCCGCCGCCTCTTACCGAGGGCGGCCTGTCAGGCGCGGCGCGCGAACTGGAACGCCTGGTCGATGAATACGCCGTCGCCGACGGGCTCGACCGCAGGCGGCGCGAGCGCTTAGCCAAACTTATCATCGACACCGCACGAGACAGTGGCTTGGCGGGCGAAGCCGGCGCCGAACGCGACCTTCATCCAGACGAGGCCCTGCGCAAGATCGATGCCTGGCTGTGCGATCTCAAGGATCTCGCCATCAAGGATGGGCTGCACGTCTATGGGCACATCGCAGCTGAAACGAGCGACCCGCAATGGCAGGCGAGCGCCGAGACCGAGCGCAAGGCTCTTATTGTTGCGCTCGATGGCAAGCGCGTGCCGCCAGGCCCTTCCGGCTCGCCTCAACGCGGCCGCCGCGACGTTCTTCCCACCGGGCGCAATCTCTTCACCGCAGATCCTCGCCTCTTGCCCACGCCGACCGCGATGGAGCTCGGGCGGCTTGCCGCCGACGAGGTGATCCGCCTCTATCTCCAGACCCACGGCGAGACGCCGCGCGCGCTGGTCATCGACCTATGGGGCAGCGCCACGCTCCGGACCGGCGGCGAGGAGATTGCACAAGGCCTCGCGCTCATGGGCTGCAAGCCGATGTGGGACGCGGCAACTGGCCGCGTCACCGGCATCGAGGTTCAGCCCACCGTCGTGTTGGGCCGTCCGCGCGTCGATGTGACGTGGCGCATCTCGGGTCTCTTCCGTGATCTCTTCCCGGCGCAGATCGCACTGATTGATGCTGCGACACGTCTGGTGGCCGAGCGCGAGGAGGACGACGACGAGAACCCCCTGGCGACGGCTGCGCGCGCCGCGCGCGGTGGCAGGCTCGACCGCATCTTCGGCAATGCGCCCGGCGCTTATGGCGCCGGCGCCGAAGACTTGCTCGGCCACGATGCAAACGAGGCCGACATCGGGGCTGCCTATCTCGCCGCGACCTCACACGCCTATAGCGGCGCCGAGGGCGAAGGCAGACCCGATGTTGGCTTTGCTAAGCAAGTGGCGAGCGCCGATCTGCTGCTGCACCCGAGCAACGATCCGACCCGCGATCTGCTCGAAGACGCCGAGGACGTGGCTCATGTCGGGGGATTCGCAGCCGCCGCTGCCTCGCTCGGCCGTGCGCCAGATTTCGTCGTGCTCGACACCACCAACCCTGAGCGGCCACGCGCACGCACCCTGCCCCAAGCGCTCGCCCGCATCGTTCGCGGCCGCGCCACCGACCCGCGCTTCATCGAAGGCATGATGCGTCACGGCGCGCGCGGCGCGGCGGAGCTTGCCGAGACCGTGGACCGGCTGGTCGACTTCGCCGAGACTACCGGCGCCGTCTCGAGCGCGCTGTTCGATCTCGTGCACGAGGCTTATCTCGCCGATCCCGAAGTTCGCCATTTCCTGCTGCGCGAGAACCCCGACGCTGCGCAAGCGATTGCCGACCGGCTCGAGACTGCCCGCCGCAAAGGGCTATGGCACCCACGCCGAAATGACGTCGCTTTGACTGAGATGCGCGCGGAGGTCTCGCTATGAGCCCGCTCCACTCCCGCGGCGCTTGCCCGCGTCTGGCAGAGCCGATGCAGACCGGCGACGGCCTGCTGGCGCGCCTCATGCCGGCGAGATTGATGCCACTCGAGTCTTTCGCTGCACTTTGCGCCGCCGCGGAGGACCAGGGCAACGGCCTTATCGAGATCAGCGCGCGCGGCAGCCTGCAAGTGCGCGGTCTCAGTCCCGATTCCGCGCCATTATTTGCCTCGGCCGTCGCTGCCCTCGACATCGAGCTTTGCGACAGCGTGCCGGTGATCTCAAACCCACTTCCCGACGATCCGACCGCGCTGATCGATGCTGATGCGCTCGCCTCGTCGCTCCGCCGCGCTATCGGCGCGCGTGGGCTCGAGCTCGCGCCAAAGGTCTCGGTGGTGATCGATGGCGGCGGGCGGCTTCATCTCGATACGCTTACCGCCGACCTGCGCTTGCGAGCGTTTGTAATAGCAGGCGCAACCAAGCTTCACCTCTCGCTTGCTGGCGATGCCGCATCGGCGACACCGCTCGGCCTCGCGGCACCCGACGATGCGATCGAAGCGGCGACGCGCCTCCTTGGGCTGATCGCCTCGCACGGGCCGACGGCGCGGGCTTCCGATCTGCTGCGCGGCGAAGGGATTCGAGTCTTCAATGAGACTGTCGGGAATCGCATGGCGACGGCGACTCCCTTGCCCATGCGGCCTCCTGCGGAGCCGATCGGGCTGCACAGGCTAAGGGACGGGCAATGCGCCATCGGCGTGGCGCTCGCATGCGGTCATGCCTCGGCCGGCAATTTGATCGAGTTTGCTGACATCGCGCGCGCCAACGGTGCAAGTTGGGCGAGGCCCGCTCCGGATCGCACCCTTCTCCTTGGACCGATCGACGAGATGACTGGCTTTGTGCTGGCAACAGCTGCGGACGACCTCGGCTTCGTGGTGGACGCGCGCGACCCGCGCCGCCGCATCGTTGCATGTCCAGGTGCTCCGGCCTGCGCCTCAGGACTGATCGCGGCCCGCGTGCTCGCTGCGGAGCTCGCCGAGCATTTGCCGCCTTCTCGTGACGGTGTTGCCGTCCATGTCTCTGGCTGCGCCAAAGGCTGCGCCCATCCCAGCGCGGCTCCTCTGACCCTCGTCGGCACAATGCAAGGATGCGGTATCATCCGCAACGGCACGGCCAGCGCCATGCCGCAGCATTCCGTCAAGCCAAGTAATCTCGTCGCCGAAGTTCTGCGTACGCAACGGCCGAGGGAGACCGTCGATGCTTAAGCAGGACTATCTCCGCGACGGCGCCGCCATCTATGAGCGCTCTTTCGCCATTATCCGCGCCGAGGCCGACCTCTCGCGCTTTACACCCGACGAGGCCCAGATTGCCGTGCGCATGATCCATGCCGCGGGTCAGGTCGAAGTCGCTGGTTTGATCGAATTTGCGCCCGGTTTCGTGTCGGCAGCCCGCAAGGCACTACGGGGTGGCATGCCAATCCTGTGCGACTCCGAGATGGTGGCGTATGGCATCACCCGCGCCCGGCTCCCCGCCAAGAATGAGGTGATCTGCTCACTGCGCGATGCACGCGTGCCCGAGCTGGCCACTAAGCTCAGCACCACGCGCTCTGCCGCTGCGCTCGAGCTGTGGCGCGACAAGCTCGCAGGTGCCCTCATCGCGATCGGCAATGCGCCGACCGCACTGTTCCGTCTGCTGGAAATGCTTGAGGCCGGCGCTGCGACACCCGCAGCGATCATCGGCATCCCCGTGGGCTTCGTCGGCGCCGCCGAGTCCAAGGAAGCGCTCGCGGCGAACTCTTACGACGTGCCTTATCTCATCGTGCGCGGCCGGATGGGTGGCAGCGCTATGACGGCCGCGGCGGTCAACGCGCTCGCCAAGGAGGGCATATGACCACGGGCCGCCTTATCGGTGTTGGCGTCGGCCCCGGCGATCCTGGACTGCTTACGCTCAACGCTATCGCCGCGCTCAACGAAGCCGACGTCATCGCCCACTTCGCCAAGGCTGGGAACGCGAGCAACGCGCGGGCCATTGCGAGCAAGCACTTCAAAGTGGGCGTTGACGAGCTGTCGCTGCTCTATCCCGTCACCACGGAAATTCCGAAGGAGGACGCCCCCTATCACGAAACTCTGCGCGCGTTCTACGACAGTGCGGCGGCACAAGTCGCCGCACATCTCGACCGAGGCCGCACGGTCGCCGTCATGGCCGAGGGCGATCCCCTGTTCTACGGCTCCTACATGCACCTCCATGTGCGGCTTGCTCCGCGCTATCCGACCGAGGTCATTGCCGGCGTGACCGGCATGTCCGGCTGTTGGTCGGCCATCGGCGAGCCGATCGCGCAAGGCGACGATGTGTTCACCGTACTACCGGGCACGCTTCCCGAATATGAGCTTGAGCGCCGCCTCGCCGACGCCGACGCCGCCGTGGTGATGAAGATCGGCCGCCACCTCACCAAGGTGCGGCGTGCGCTCGACCGCGCCGGCCGGCTCGAGCGCGCCATCTATGTCGAGCGCGGCACCATGACCAACGCCGCGATCATGCCACTCGTCGACAAGCTCGACACCTACGCGCCCTATTTCGCCATCGTCCTGGTGCCCGGCTGGGAGGCGCGGCCATGAGCGGCAGGCTCGCCATCGTCGGGCTTGGCCCAGGCGACGACCGCTACCTCACGCGCGAGGCGCTCGATGCGCTCGGCGAAGCAGAAGTGCTTTATGGCTACGGACCGTATCTCGACCGCATTCCGTCGCGCAGCGGTCAGTCGCGGTACGCTTCAGACAATCGCGAGGAAGCGGAACGGGCGCGGGCCGCGCTGAGTCACGCGGCATCAGGCGCCAAGGTCGCCATTGTCTCTGGCGGCGATCCTGGCGTGTTCGCCATGGCGGCTTCGGTATGCGAGGAGATCGCGGCGGGCCCGGGTAGCTGGCGCACGGTCGATGTCGCCATCGTTCCAGGCATCACCGCGATGCTCGCCGTCGCCGCCCGCGCAGGTGCGCCGCTCGGCCACGATTTCTGCGCGCTCTCGCTTTCGGACAATCTCAAGCCTTGGGAGCTGATCGAGCGGCGCCTCCACGCCGCCTCGGGCGCAGGCTTCGTGATCGCGCTTTACAACCCGATCTCACGCGCACGGCCATGGCAGCTCGGCAAAGCCTTCGCGCGCCTTGCCCGCCATCTGCCGGGAACGACGCCGGTCATTTTCGGCCGCGCTGTGGGCCGTAACGATGAGACCGTCATGGTGACCACACTCGCTAAGGCGGGGGATGCGCCCGCCGACATGGCGACACTCATCATCGTCGGCTCGCGCGAGACGCGCATCATCGCCCGCGAAGGTCGCGCGCCGCTCGTCTACACGCCGCGCGCTGTCGAGGAGGCGATCGCATGATCGAGCCATGCAACAGCCTCCTCCACCGTCGCCACGGAAGGAACGTCGGGCAGCGCGGGACGCGTCAACATGATGACCGGAAGCTGAAGCGTGCGCGCCGCGGCAATCTTGCCATAGGTGGCAGTCCCGCCGCTGTTCTTTGCCACCACCACATCAATGCGGTAGCGCTTGAGCAGCGCGCGGTCCTCCGCCTCGCTGAACGGGCCGCGCGCGGCGATATAGATCGCGTGCGGCACGGCAAGCGGCGGATCGATCGGATCGACGCTGCGGATGAGATAGACGTGCTGCGGTGCCGCGGTGAAAGGCTGAAGCTCTTTGCGGCCAAGCGCCAGGAAAACGCGGCGCGGTGCCTGCCCGAGCGCGCCAACCGCCTCCTCGATGGTTACCACCTCGATCCAGCTGTCGCCATCGACCTTGGTCCAGGACGGGCGCCTGAGCGCAACGAGCGGAACGCCGGTCTCGCGCGCAGCTTCAGCCGCGTTGGCAGAGATGATCGCGGCATAAGGATGCGTCGCATCGATCAGTGCATCGATCCTCTCGGCACGCAGGTAATCCGCCAAGCCTTCGGCGCCGCCGAAGCCGCCGACGCGCACGGGGACGGGCTGCGGCATGGGCTTCGTGGTGCGGCCGGCGAGCGACTGCGTAACGGTGACACCGGGCTTGGCGGCGAGCGCCTCGGCAAGCATCCTCGCTTCGATCGTGCCGCCAAGGATGAGGATGCGGCTCGTGCGCGCTGAACGGACCATGCCGGAACCTGCCTCACCCAAGCGCTGGCTGTCCATCGTCGGCATCGGCGAGGACGGCGTCGAGAGCCTGAGCCCGGTTGCGCGCGGTCTTGTGTCGGGCGCCGAAATCGTGTTCGGCGGCGAGCGTCATCTTGCGCTCGCAAACCAGCTCATCCGTGGAGAGGCGAAGCCCTGGCCCAGCCCCTTCTCGCGCGCCGTCGGCGAAGTGCTTGCGATGCGCGGCCACCAGGTTTGCGTTCTCGCCTCCGGCGATCCTTTCTTCTACGGCGTTGGCTCGGTGCTTGCGAACCACGTTAAGCCAGAGGAGACGGTAGTGGTACCTGCGCCGTCAGCCTTCAGTCTTGCCGCCGCGCGGCTCGGCTGGGCCCTTCCCGATATTGCGCTGGTGTCGGTTCATGGACGCGCGATCGATCGCATCCGCCCGCATCTCCATCCCGGCGCCCGCGTGCTCGCCCTGACCTCCGACAGCGATGGACCCGCGGCGCTTGCGCGCCTCCTGACCGAGATTGGCTTTGGTTCCTCGCGCCTCACCACACTCGAAGCGCTTGGGGGAGCCAATGAGCGCGTACGCACCACGACCGCTTCAGGTTTCGACCTCGCCGGAATTGGCGCACTCAATACCGTTGCCATCGAAGTCGAGGCAGCGCCTGGCGCGCGGATCATCGCCTTCAGCACAGGCCTAGACGATGCGCTCTATGAACATGACGGCCAAATCACCAAGCGCGAGATCCGCTCCATTACCCTTTCCTCGCTAGCTCCGCTGCGCGGCGAGTTGCTGTGGGACATCGGCGCAGGTTCCGGCTCGGTCGCGATTGAATGGATGCTGGCTGACCCATCCATGCGCACCGTTGCCATCGAAGCGCGCGAAGATCGTGCCGCCCGGATCCGGCGTAATGCCGCAGCCTTCGGCGTGCCTGCGCTGGAGGTGATCGAGGGCCGCGCGCCGGAAGCGCTGCACGGGCTCGGCACGCCTGATGCCGTTTTCATCGGCGGCGGCGCAAGCAGCCCTGGCGTGCTCGATGCGGCAATCGCCGCACTCCGGCCCCGAGGCAGGCTCGTGGTCAATGCCGTGACGCTCGAGACCGAGGTTGAGCTTGCCGCGTGCCACACGGCCTTAGGCGGCACGCTTACCCGCATCGCCATCTCGCGGGCGGAAGCCATTGGGGGCAAGACCGGGTGGCGCGCCGCCATGCCCGTAACCCAGTGGGTGTGGGTGAAGCCGTGATCGTGGCCGGCATCGGCTGCCGCAAAGGGACATCCACGGCAGAGATCGAAGCCGTGATCGCTGCCGCGCTTAAACAAGCCGGCTTCGCCCAGGACCGGCTCGGCGCCATCGCCACGCCGGCAGATAAGGGCGAGGAACCAGGTATTGCCGCCGTGGCGCTGCTCTATGGCCTGCCCCTTCTCTTCGTTCCGCAAGCTGACCTCGAAGTCGCGGCTGCGCGCTGCGAGAGCCGGTCGGACCGCGTTCGCGCGCTCAAGGGCGTGCCGTCGGTCGCCGAGGCCGCGGCCCTTGCCGCAGGCGGCCCCGACGCGAAGCTTCTCCTTTCGCGTATCGCGCTAGGACCAGCCACTTGCGCACTGGCCGAGACGGACTCCTCGCCATGACGGTGCATTTCATCGGCGCAGGGCCCGGCGCTGCCGACCTCATCACCGTGCGGGGCCGCGATCTCATTGTCAGTTGCCCTGTCTGCCTCTATGCCGGCTCGATTATCCCTCGGGAATTGCTGGCCTTTTGCGCGCCCGGCGCCCGCATCGTCGATACCGCGCCAATGTCGCTAGATGAGATCGAGGCCGAATTCGTCGCCGCTCATGAGGAAGGTCTCGACGTCGCTCGGCTGCAATCGGGCGATCTTTCCGTCTTCAGCGCTCTGGCCGAGCAACTCCGCCGGCTCGATCGGCGCGGCATTCCTTACACACTCACGCCAGGCGTTCCGGCTTTCGCCGCGGCGGCAGCCGCGCTCGGACGCGAGCTGACCGTGCCTGAAATTGCGCAAAGCGTGGTGCTCACGCGCGTATCAGGCCGCGCCTCGCGCATGCCTGAAGGCGAAAGCCTCGCCGCCTTCGCTGCGACGGGCGCCACGCTCGCCATCCATCTCGCCATCCATGCTCTCGATAGAGTCGTTGCCGAGCTGATCCCGTTTTATGGCGCGGATTGCCCGGTCGCTGTGGTCGCCGATGCGAGCCGGCCTGAGGAGAAGATCGTGCGCGGCACGCTTGGCGATATCGGCGCCAGGCTCCTGGCCCAGCCCATCGAGCGCACCGCGCTGATCCTGGTTGGCCGCACCTTGGCAGCGGGAGACTTCCGCGACAGTGCGGTCTACGACGCGAACTACCGGCGGCGCTTCCGCGGAGGCGCGGCATGAGCCGCGAACGGCGCGCGGCCAACGAGACGCCCTTTGCGGTCGAACAGGAGGACTTCGACCTCAATCCCCTTGCCGGCAATCACCCCAACAGCAGTCTCGCGTGCAGCGCGTGCGACTTCGTTGCCAAGCGCCACGCCCTCGGCCTCTGCATGAGCAAAAGCTTCAGCGGCGGTATTGGACGTGAGGATGAACGCGGCAAGGTCGCGCGATCCTCCGGCACGTTCCGCGAGCTTAGCGAGCGCGGCGAAATCGACCGACCCGCGTTTGGAATGAAGATCGAGCAGGCCTTGCGCGAGCTTGGTCATCTTGCCGACACCGCCGGCGATGGTGACGCACGGCAGGGGATGGCCGCGCAGATATTTGAGCATGCCGCCGACGAAATCGCCCATGTCGATCAGCGCGATCTCGGGCAAGCCATACACCCTCTGCACCGCCCTCTCGGACTCCGCACCCGTCGAACCTGCGACATGGGTGAGACCGGCAGCGCGCGCGACGTCGATGCCGCTCCTGATCGCCTGGATCCACGAGGAGCAGGAATACGGAATGACGATGCCGGTCGTGCCGAGGATCGACAAACCGCCGACAATTCCCAGCCGCCCGTTCATGGTCTTGGCCGCAAGTGCCTCACCTCCGGGAATGGCGATCTCGACTTCGACATCGCCGGTATGGCCGTTCTCCGCCGCGACTTCGGCGATCGCCGCGCGGATCATCTGCCGCGGAACGGGATTGATGGCTGGCTCTCCCGGCGGGACGGGAAGGCCTGCGCGCGTGACCGTGCCCACGCCCTCGCCGGCCTTGAAGGTGACGCCGCTGCCGGGAGGGGCGCGCCGCACTGTGGCGAGGATGAGGGCGCCATGGGTCACGTCTGGATCGTCGCCGGCGTCCTTGACCACGCCCGCAGTCGCCGAGGCTTTGCTGAGTTCCGTGGAGGCAAGCGAGAAGCCGGGGCTGCCCCCGCCGCGTGGCAGCGTGACCTCCACCGGATCGGGAAACTCGCCGGTGAGCAGGGCGGCATAGGCGGCCTTGGCGGCAGCCGTAGCGCAGGTCCCGGTTGTCCAGCCGCGGCGGAGTGGGGGCGCCTTCGTTGCCATGAGTTTCGCTATACCGCCCTACGAAGCGGCGGTCACTCGACGTGGAGAGCCGCATGACAGCGCGAGGTCTCATCGTCGCGGCGCCGCGCTCCGGCGCTGGCAAGACGACCGTGACGCTGGGCCTGCTCGCTGCCCTCCGCCGGCGCGGGCATTCCGTGCGGGCGGCCAAGGCTGGGCCCGATTATATCGACCCAGCCTTTCATGCGGCGGCCACCGGCAGGCCAAGCTTCAATCTCGACAGCTGGGCCATGAAGCCGTCGCTGCTCGACGCGCTGGTGGCGGAGACCGCTTCGCGTGCTGATATGCTCGTGATCGAAGGCGTGATGGGTCTGTTCGACGGCATCGAAGCCGCGTCGCGGCGGACCGGCTCGACGGCTGACCTCGCCGCCCGGTTTCGCCTGCCGGTCCTGCTCGTCATCGACGTCTCGGGCCAGTCGCAATCCGCCGCAGCGCTGGTGCGCGGATTCGTGTCGCACGATCCTGAGGTCAAGATCGGCGGGGTCGTGCTCAATCGTGTCGGCAGCGAGCGGCACCGCAAGTTCGCAGCCGACGCCATTGCAGCGTTGGGCGTCCCTATTCTCGGCTCAGTGTTGCGCGGTGAGATGATCGCGCTGCCAGAGCGGCATCTCGGGCTGGTTCAGGCGGGAGAGCATGGCGACCTTGATGAAAGGCTCGACCAGCTCGCGACAATTGCCAGGACCCATCTCGACCTCGAGGCCATCGTAAAGCTCGCGGTCTCGCCGCGCCTCACTGAGGCAGCACAGGTGGCGGCATTGCCGCCGCCAGGTTCGCGCATCGCGTTGGCGCAGGACGCCGCCTTCACTTTTGTCTATCCGCATGTCCTTGAGGGCTGGCGCCGCGCAGGCGCCGAGATCGTGCCGTTCTCTCCACTCGCGGATGAGACCCCGCCGGGGGGTTGCGATTCCTGCTGGCTGCCCGGAGGGTACCCTGAGCTCCATGCCGGCCGGCTCGCTGCTGCTCACAAATTCCGTGAAGGGCTCAACCGCTTTGCCGCGACGCGGCCGGTGCACGGCGAGTGCGGAGGCTACATGGTGCTGGGCGAGGTGCTTGAGGACGCCGACGGCATCTGCCATCCCATGACCGGCCTCCTTGGCCATGCCACGAGCTTCGCCAAGCGCAAGCTCCATCTCGGCTACCGCGAGGCGACGCTTCTCGCCGACAGCCCAATCGGAGCTGCTCGCTCGCGACTGCGCGGACACGAGTTCCACTACGCGGCGCTGGTCGCGACCGGCAATGACGAGCCTTTGGTCGAGCTTGCCGATGGTCAGGGCCAGAGGCTCGGCACGTCGGGAGGGCGGCGCGGACATGTCACCGGCACCTTCTTCCACGCCATCGCCGCGACCTGACCTTCTCAACTCTCTTTGTCCGACACCTTCGCCTCGGCAAAGGTCGCCATGCCGATGTGGCAGGCAAGCGCTGCGCGAAGCACAAGCACGGCGACTGCGGCGCCGGACCCTTCGCCGAGCCGCATGTTGAGATCGAGCAGCGGGTGAAGGCCGAGCTCGTCGAGCAGCAGGCGATGCCCCGCTTCGGCAGATCTGTGGCCAGCGCGCGCATGATCGAGCGCGTCGGCGCGGAGTCTTGCCAAAGGCGCAACCGCAGCCGTCGAAACGAAGCCGTCGATCAGCGCGGGAACGCGCATATGCCGCGCGGCGAGGCACGCTCCGAGAAGCGCGGCAAGCTCGCGCCCACCAAGGGCCGCGGCGATGTGCAACGGATTGTCGAGAATGGCGGCGTGACGCGCCAGCCCCTGATCGATCACTGCCTGCTTGCGCCGAAGTCCCTCTTCATCGACGCCGGTGCCATGACCGGCAAAGCGCGTTCCGCCGCCGCCGAAAAGAGCCGCCGCGACAGCGGCGGCTGCCGTGGTATTGCCGATGCCCATCTCGCCCAAAACCACGAGATTGGCGTCGTCTGGTACCGCCTGGTAGCCAGCAGTCACCGCATCGAGGAATTCAGCCTCGTCCATGGCGGAAGCGTCGGTAAAATCTACTGTGGGGCGCTCGAGATCGAGCGCGAGCACTTGCAATTCGGCATTGGCGATGCGCGCGAGCTGATTTATGGCGGCACCGCCAGCGGCGAAATTCGCCACCATCTGCGCCGTCACTTCGGCGGGATAGGCCGAAACGCCGCGCGCGGTCACGCCGTGATTGCCGGCGAAGACGAGTATCTTGACCTTGTCGAGACGCGGCGGGCTTAAGCCTTGCCAGAAGCTCAGCCATTCCACCACCTCCTCAAGGCGGCCGAGGCTCCGCGGCGGCTTGGTCAGCTTTGTCTCTCGTGAGGCGACCTTTGCGGCCGCGGCGGGATCGCCGCTAGGCAGATCGAGGCAGGCCGCACGCAGTTCGGCGAATGAGGCAAAACGCGTCATTTGGGAGTAGACTGACCGCAGTCGGATTAAGTCCAGGAGACTTGGTGAAGCCGCGCTTAGCGCGACGCCGAGGGGGACGGGGATGACGACCGGCGCCTCGATTGATGCCCTTAGCACGGACCTTAAGGTCGGCCTAGCCTTCCTGACCCGGCTGCCCTTTGTCGGCGAGACGCAGGCCTCCGGCGCCGAGGTGGCCCAGGCGAGCTGGACATTTCCAGTTATTGGCGTAGCGATCGGCCTCATCGGCGCGTTCGTTGCTTGGCTCGCCGACAGTCTCGGACTTCATCCTTTCATCTCCGGCACGCTTGCCATTGGCGTGATCGTGCTTGTCACCGGTTGCCTGCACGAGGACGGGCTCGCCGACATGGTCGACGGCTTCGGCGGAGGCGGAAGCCCAATGCTCAAGCTCGAGATCATGCGCGACTCAAGGGTCGGCGCTTACGGCACCTCTGCGCTCATTCTCTCGTTCATGCTGCGGGCGGGGGCTCTCGCGAGTTTCGCCGACCCGGCCTTCGTTGCTCCTGCCCTCATCGCCGCAGAGGCTGGCGCGCGTGCGACTATGCCCGTCTTCATGCGCCTCGTGCCGCCGGCGCGGCAAGATGGCCTGTCTGCCGATGCCGGCATGCCGCCCGACCGTGCCGCGTTGATCGCAGCGTTGATCGGCGTGGTCGTGCTCGTGTTTTGCCTTGGCTTCGGCGGCGGCCTGATCGCCTTGCTGCTCGTGGCCGCCGCCATCGTGTTTTTGGCGTGGCTCAGCATAAGCCAGATCGGCGGGCAGACCGGCGACGTGCTCGGCGCTGTCGAGCAGGTCAGCGAAGTCGTGATCCTGCTTGTCGCAGCGGCTTGGCTCTGAGCCTTTATTGTGGCTTGACCGTCGAGGTGATGGAGGCAATCACGTCGGAGGCCATCTTGAATTCCTTGTCGCGGTTGGTGATGCCGTGGCGGTGCATGATCCAGGCGAAATCGGTCTAGGCGACCCACACATTTCCTTGCGCGTCCTGATAGACGAGCAGCCTGACCGGCCAGTCGAGGCCGGCATCTGGATCTGAGGTAAGGAACAGCGTGCCCAGTGGCGGATTGCCAAACACCAGCAGCGTGGAGGGAAGGAGTGTGACGCCGGCATCGGCGGCAAGCTTCGACTGATCGATCTCGTCGAAGAACATGATGCCCTTGTCGGCGACATCCTTCTTCAGGCGCTTGATGGTCTCGGCCACGTCGCAGGCGCTCTTGAACTTGATGACGCCGTCGTCCTCGGCGGCTCTGACCGCAGGCGGCGAGACGATCAGCGCCAACGCCACAAGCGCGGCGGAGCAAAGCGAGCGTGCGATCATGAGGCTTCTCCTCAACTAGAAGGCGCGAACCTATGCCGCGAAGGATGGCGAAAGGGCTGGCGAAGCTGAAATGCCGCTTCGCTTCCAATTCGATACCGCGCGGCTATGGCCGGAACCGCTAACCGCGCGGAAACCAGGTCCACGTTCCGGCGTTGCGCAAACGGGCAAACTGGGTAGAAATGGAAGAAGGAGCGAGTTCCATGCCCAGCGCAGTTGCCCTTGCATTCATCGCCGGAGCCTTGGCCATGGCGCCGGGACCGGCTTCCGCCGTCCCGCTCACTCTCGGTGATCACGCCTCCTTAAGTCGAAACCTGAGCGCCGAAGTGATGCAGGTCTCGCACCGCCACGTTTACGTCCGCCGCTACGCCGTCGCGCCGCGCCGCTACAATTGGCAGTATTACCCCTATTGGCGGCCTTATCATTATTACTACTGGCAGCATTACTATCCGTATGGCGGTCCGCTGTTCTAAGCGTCCTGCATCAGGCCGCCGCCAAGTGCTTCATGACAATTTCGCAAGGTTTTTCACTGCCTTTTGATGCAGACGTCTTGCCGCGTTTGTTGCGGCGCTCCGGACGCATCGCTACGGTGAATGCGCCGGGGGAGGCTGGCGTCTAGGAGAAAAAAGATGCGTCACCTCCTCACTACCCTCGCTGCCGCGGGTTTGGTCATGGGCGTGGGCCTAGAAGTTGCCCCCGTCCCCGCTCAGGCCGCCCCGTTGCCGCAACTGAACAGCCCTAATAATCAGGCTTCGCCAATCGAGAAGGCCGGCTATTGGTATGGGTATCGCCGCTACGGCTATTACCCGTATCGCGGCTACTATTGGCGTCCCTGGTATTATCGGCCCTACTCCTACGGCTATTACCGGCCGTATCGCTATGGCTATTGGAGGCGGCCCTATTATCGCCGTTACTGGTAGCCTGATCTGGATCGATCAGGACCGGTCGGCCTCTCGCCGGTCCTGATCCTTTACCGCAAGAACCCCAACAAGAAAGTTCGGCGCGCGCTCTCGATATGGCAGAGTGCGCGCAATGACCGCATCGGTCGATAAAGCATCGGCTGCCCGCGCCTTTGGCTTGGCGCAGCGCGACCTCTCGCGCCCGGGCGCTCCTGCCTCGCTGCCGGAGCAGCTGCTCGTGATCGACGTGGAGCGCCAACTCGCGACACTGTTCGAAAAGGGAGCGGCGGTCGCGTCCTGGCCGGTCTCCACCGCGCGCAACGGCATTGGCGGTACGGAAGGCTCCTACCGCACTCCACCTGGCTGGCACCGTATCCATCGCCGCATCGGCGAGGACGCAGCGCCTGGTGCAGTGTTCGTCTCGCGCGAGCCGACCGGCGAGACTTGGCGCGGCGAGGTACGCGACGAAGACTTGATCCTCACGCGCATCATCACGCTTGAAGGTCTCGAGAACGGCGTGAATCGCGGGCCTGGCTGCGACTCGCTCGAGCGCTGCATCTATCTCCACGGCACCAACCAGGAAGCCTTGGTCGGCGGTCCGGTTTCCCATGGCTGCGTGCGGCTCTCGAACCGAGATGTGACCGAGCTTTTCGCACGGCTCAGCGAAGGCGACTTCGTGCTCATCGCCGTGCCCGATGCGCCGGAGCTTCCCGATCCGAAAGGCAAGGGTCGCTTCCATTACGCCGGCCTTGCCGGCTCGGGAATGAGCGGGCTTGCCCAGTTTCAGGTAATGACCGGAGGACACGCGAGCGGCAGCGACAGGGCCTTCGATCACGGCGAGCGGGCAAGCCTCAGGGCGCGACTCGAGAGCCTCGGCATCAAGGTCGTGCCGCAGGACGGCAGCGGGCTAGGTCCAGATTGCGCGGCACTAGTGGTCTCGACCGCGGTCGAAGAGCAGGTGCCGGATTTCGCTGCGGCCAAGGCGAAGAACATCCCGATCGTTCATCGCTCGGAGCTGCTCGCGCATTTCGTGGCACGCCATCGCTCGGTCGCCGTGACCGGGACGAGCGGCAAATCGACGGTGACCGCGATGGTGTTCGACATCTTGCGCGGCGCTGGACGCGATCCTTCGGTGATCACCGGCGGCGATCTGCCTGAGCTTGTCGCGCAAGGCCTTCCCGGCAATGCCTTAGCTGGCCGCTCCGACCTTCTCGTGGTCGAGGCCGACGAGAGCGACGGCTCGCTCGTGCGCTACGCGCCGTCCGTAGGCGTGATCCTCAACTTGCAGCGCGACCACAAGGAGATGGCCGAGGTCGCCGCTATGTTCGCGACCTTGCGCGCCCGCGTCCGCGAGGCGCTGGTCGTTGGAGATGCAGAGAATCTCGACCCGTTTTCCGGAGGCGCGCTCAGGTTCGGCTTCAGCCAGCACGCCGATGTGCGGGGAGAAGACGTAGAGCTCGGCCCTGCCTCAAGTCGGTTCCGCGTGGAGGACGTCGCCTTCGAGCTTCCGGTGCCCGGCGCGCACAACGTCGCCAACGCTCTCGCCGCCATTGCGACTTGCCGCACCCTCGGCGTCGAGCTTGCCGACATGGCGTCACCGCTTGCAAGCTTCAGAGGCATCGGACGCCGCTTCCAGACGGTTGGCAAAGCGAAAGGCGTCGAGGTGGTCGACGACTTCGCGCACAATGCCGAGAAGATTGCCGCCGCGATCAAGACCGCGCATCTTAGGGCCGACCGCGTGCTCGCCGTCTACCAGCCGCACGGCTATGGCCCCACCCGCTTCTTGCGCCGGGATTTCGTGGCGACTTTCTCACACGAGCTCGCGCCGGGCGATAGGCTGTGGATGCTCGAAGTGTTCTATGCAGGCGGCACTGCGACGCGCGATTTCTCGGCAGCAGATATCGTCGCCGAGATTGCGAGCCGCGGCACCAACGCAGAGTTCGCGCCGACGCGCGAACGGCTTATCGCACGTATCGCCGAACAGGCGCAGCCGGGAGACCTCGTGCTGGTAATGGGGGCGCGCGATCCGTCCTTGACGGAACTCGCGCGCGCAATCCTGGCCGCCGTTGAAAACGCCAAGGCGCCGGCGTCGGCGAAATAGCGCTGCTCTAGTTTCCGAATAAGCCGTTGATCGCGTCGGAGAGGCTGCCCTGGCCGCTGTTCCACGCCGCGCGCTTCCTTGGCGCTGCGCCGCCGTCTCCCGCGGCCTCTACGGTACCGTCGTCAGACTTGAGCGGCGTGCCGAACAGAAGCGAGCTCATCTTGGCGTCGATCCCATAGATGTCGCCGAACGTCTGCAGCTTGCCCTTCTCGTCGGCAACCACTGTGAAATAGGTGAGGTGCACCGGCACCGGGCGCGACAAGGGAACGATGCTGTTGTTGCCGGTGGCGAGCATGTCCTGCACTTGCTGTGCCGACCAGCCTTTGTCCTCGCCGAGCAGCAGCGTGGCGAGCCGGTCGGGTTGGCGCACGCGGATGCAGCCGTGAGAGAGCGCGCGCACCTCCTCGTCGAAGAACTCGGGCTGGATGGTGTCGTGCATATAGATCGCGTGCTTGTTCGGGAAATTGAACTTGAGCTTGCCGAGCACGTTGTTAGGCCCCGGCGGCTGCGTGAAGGTGTATTGCAGGATGTTGGCCCGCCCCCAATCGACCTGCTCGGCATCGATGGGCTTCCCCTGATAGCTCACATTGAGCTCGTGGTCGCGCAGCACGGACGTATCGGGTATGCCAAACACGCCGCCGCGCAAGGCAGGCTGAAGGTCTTCGAGCTTGATGGTCTCCGGCACGATCCATTCCGGATTGAAGGCGATCGAGCGCATGTGGGCGGAAAAGATCGGGGTGGCGTATTTCAGCTGCCCCACGACCACCTTCTCGACATAGATCGACTTGCCGCTCTTCATGACGCGGGCGGTAAAGGCCGGAATGTTGTCCCACACGTAGTATGAGCCGAGCTCTGGCGGCATCCAGCGCCAGCGCTCCATGTTGATGACGATCCGCTGAACCACCGGGTCGCTTGCCGGCTTGCGTCCTCGCGCCTTCAAGCTGGCGCGCAGCTCGACGAGCGCCTGATGCAGACGCTCGAACTGCTCCTGCTTCGGTTGCAGCGAGCGCAGATAAGCATCCGGCGCTGTAGAATCGGCAATCTCGGTTAGCACGGTCTTGGCATTAACGAGTGTTGCCTTCTGGTCGAGAAGGACGCTGACGCGGGCCGGGGTCATCCGTCCGCCGCGGGCAAGTCGCGCATATTTCAAAACGGCGAGCTCGAGCTTGATCTCGTCTGCAGCCTGGGCCTCGGTGGTGGCGGGTAGATCGGCGGCAGGCGGCAGGCTGAAGGCCTCTGAAGCAAGACCCCAATCGTCGGCGTCCTGAATCTCGCCGATGAGACTTTGCGCCCGCGCCGAAAATCCCATCGAGGTGATCCAAAGTGGATTGCTCCGCTCGGCGTAGAAATCTGCGAGTGCCGCGAGATCGTCCGAATTCGCACTCTTGCGCAGAGCGGCATCCTTGAGCTTCTCGCGAATGGCTGCGACGATCGGGTCCGCCGGAGCCTGCTCTGGCGCCGCCGCTTCACTCGATGTGGGTGCCGCAGCGTCACTCGGTTTCTGGTCACCCTCGTTCGGCGCAGCGGTGGCGCCAGACTTTTCGTCCTCGGTCGGAGCAGCGCTGTCGGCAGGCGTATCGTCGCCCGAAGCTGGCGCCGCGGTAGCGGAAGGAGCCGGCTCTGCTGCGGCCCGCGCTGGGCCGACGCTATCGAGCGGCTGATGCTGAGCTTCGCTCGGCGCTATCGCGGCAGTTTGGGCCGGGCTTGCGGCGTCGTTCCCGCTGCCTGAAGACTGCGCTGCGGTCTTTACGGCCGCGGTTGTTGGGCTAGGCGCCTGCTGGTTGGTTTGGTCAGGCGGAGTGACCGCAAGCTCCACGGTGCTCGACGGCGTGGAGCCGTCCGGCGCCTGCGCGCCTGACGAAACAATTTCGGCGAGAGCTGCCCCCACAATCGATAAGGCAAAAATGGCAACTCGGGCCATGGCGCCAAAGCGCCCGACTAAGGACCATCCGCCCATCTACAACCCCTCGTAGCCCCGTAAAGGTAGTCCCAGACGGCCGTTGCGGCCACCCTGATTCACTTAGGAATTTGTCGTTTGCGGCAGAACCGTTGCCAATCAGCACCCCCGTTGGCACCGGGCTTCCCAGCCCGTAGACTTCCCTCGGACCTCGGCTATGATCGCCGCAGACCTGGTACCAAAACGAGGCAGAACCCCCGCATGTTCCCGGTCGGCGACGACGACTCGCAGCCGCGGACTACCCCCTATGTCACCTATGCCCTCGTCGGCCTCAATGTCCTGGCCTTCCTCATCGAGCTTTCCGGCGGGGACCAGTTCATCGAGAAATGGTCGTTCATTCCCGCGCGATTTTCGGGCAATCCTGAGGCAAACGCGGTCACGATTTTCACAGCCATGTTCATGCATGGCGGCTGGCTGCATCTGTTCGGCAACATGCTTTATCTGTGGATCTTTGGCGATAATGTCGAGGATCAGTTCGGGCACTTGAAATTTCTCATTTTTTACTTGCTGGCCGGCATCGCCGCGACGTTCTCGCAATATGCCGTCTCCCCGGAATCGGGCGTACCCAATGTCGGGGCTTCCGGTGCGATCGCCGGGGTGCTCGGCGCTTATATCCTGATGTTTCCGCGGTCGCGGGTGAATGTCCTGCTTGGAAGCCAGGTCGTCGCCATGCCTGCGCTAGTGGTCCTCGGGTTCTGGATCGTCCTCCAGTTCGTGAGCGGCGTCGGCAGCATCGCCGCTACCGACGAGAGCTCTGGCGGGGTGGCCTACATGGCGCATATCGGCGGCTTCGTGTCGGGCGTGGCCATGACCTACGTATTTCGCGGCCGGAGCCAGTCCGACACTTTTGCCTAACGTCCGCGCTCACGTCATGCCGATGAAATCGCGCTTGCCAATGTCGACCCCACAGCGCCGCAGGATGTCGTAGGCGGTGGTCACGTGGAAATAGAAGTTCGGCAGCGCAAAGTGCACGAGATAGGGCTCACCTTTGAAACGCATCTCCTGCCCACCGACAGTGAGCGTGATGTCTCGGGTCTCGGACCCATCGATATCCTTGGGCTTGAATCCTTCCACGAACTTCACGGTCTTGGCGATGCGGGCCTTCAGCTCGGCGAGGGTGGTCTCCTCGTCGGGATAACTTGGGACCTGCGCGCCTGCGAGCCGCGCAGTGGTGCCTTTCGCGAAGTCGGCAGCGATCTGGATCTGATTGGCGAGCGGGAGCATGTCGGGGGCCAGCCGCCAATTGACCAGCACCTCTGGCTCGATGTCACGCTCTTTGGCGAATGCTTCCGCTTTTTCTAAAATTGCGGTGAGATTCTTCAGCATGTGCAAAAACGTCGGAACAGAAGCTGCGTACATTCCAAACGACATAGCGGATCACCTTCATGAGAGGGTAAGGAGAGGGCGCGACCTTAGCAGCGCGCGGCGCGACGCGGTCATCACGTTCCGGCGAGCAAGAGCGGGTGGAGGACAAGACGTGCAGGGAGAATCGATGGAACTAATAAAAGGCGTAAGCAGGCGCCACTTGGTCGCAGGGGCGGTCGGCGCGCTTGCGCTGCCGATCGCCACGCGCGCGGCGGCCCGCGGTATCGAAGAGCCGGCGACTGAAGCGGACACCGGCTTCATGCGCATGGCCATCGCGGAGGCGGCACTTGGCGATTATCCCTTCGGTACGGTGATCGTGCGTGACGGCGAGGTGCTCGCCCGCGGCCGCAATCTCGGCAAGCAGGAGAAGGACCCGACCGCGCACGGCGAGATGGTCGCGATCCGCAATTTCCTGAAGGAGCACGGCCCCGATCTGCTCAAGGGAACGACGCTCTTCACCTCCGGCGAATCCTGCCCGATGTGCATGGGGGCAATCATCTGGTGCGGGATCGGCCGCGTCGTATACGGCGCTTCGATCGCTCAGCTTGCGACCAAGATCGGACAGATCATGGTCACCGACAGAGAGATCGCCAACAAGACGCCGTTCCTTGACATCGCCATCACAGGCGGTGTCCTCGCTGAAGAGTCATTGAAGCTGTTCAAATAGCGCGTCTAACGATCGAACGGCGGGAACGCCTGCACGATCGGCGCAAGATCGCGTGCATTGTCCCAGTTGCCGGCCTCGCGCGTGAGGCCGAGCCGCACGATGACGAGGTCGCACGACGGCACGATAGCGATCACCTGCTCGTCATGGCCGAGGAAGTAGTAGGCGTCCTCCGGCATCGGCGGGACGCCGAGCTGGGGTGATGCCGGCAACCTCAGCCAGATATGCGCGCCATAGCTCCCATCGGCCAAGGTCCGCGCCGGTCCGCGGCTGTAGACCACCCAGTCATCGGGGAGCAGACGCTGCCCCTGCCACACGCCATCCTGGAGGAACAGGAGGCCGAGTCGGGCGAAGTCGCGCGCCGTGGCATAGAGGAACGACGAGGCCACTAAGGTGCCGCTTGCGTCGGACGCCATCACCGCGCTTCTCATCCCGAGCGGACCGAACAGGCGCTCACGCGGATAGCGAAGATAGTCGCGCTCTGATGCAAACGACTCGCGCAAGACGCGGGCGATAATCTCCGAGGTCCCACTCGAATAGTGCCAATGGGTGCCGGGCGGATCGGCGAGTTCCTTGTTCGCGGCGAATTTTGCCTGGTTGCCTTCGGCGAACAGCATCTGCGCGACGTCGGCAAGCGGATCGTCATAGTTCTCATCGAAGTCGAGGCCGCTCGACATGCGCAGCAGATCGTCGAGTGAGATGTCGCTGCGCTTGTCGCCAGGCCCGCGCCACTCCGGCAACAGCGCCTTGTCGGTCACGGCGAGCTTGCCGTCCTTGACCCTAAGCCCGATCAGCGCATTGAGCGCGCTTTTGCTGGTCGACCAGCCCATCAGCGGCATCGTGGCATCGAAGCCCGGCGCGTAACGCTCGGCGACGATGCGCCCGTGATGCACCACGACGATGGCCCGCGTGCGGCGAGGATGCAGAGGGTCAGGCTCGGCGAAGGTTGCCTCGACCGCCTTGTCGAGTGCAGCCTTGTCTACTCCTTGGTCGCTCGTGCTGAGGTCGATGCCCTCGCCATCGGGCCAAAGCGCCTCGCTGTCCGCTGGTGGCGGATCGGGAAATAGATCCGCCGTCTCGGCCCTGAGCTCATCCTCGTTTCTGCCGTTGAGAATCGTGCAGCCGAGCCCGTCGCGAAAGATCGCCGTCTGGTACGCAAAACCCGGAATGGAGGCGGTCACGCGTTTCTTGTCTGGCTCAACCGTGTGAAAGAAGAGAGCAAGCAGCTCGTAGCCGGGCCCGCTTAGCTCGCCCGCGAAGATATCCGGCTCCTTGCGATGGGACACGAACAGGCCTGAGCAAAGCATCTCTGCCGTGTAGCCGGCGCCGACCAGAGCGGTGCGGTAGAGCGGATGGGCGGCAGCGGCGAGGACGGTGAGGATGATCACCGCCGTCACAGCCTGTAGAATCTTGCGCTTTGAAATCCCGAACATTGCGCCACCTTGGCCGATCCCGTTTGCGGGGGCTAGGAGCGCATAGGCCGCGCAGCGAAATAGCAAACAAATTCTGCGGAGAGTGGTTCTGAGCGAGACCCTTGCCTGTCAAAGCTTTTTTTAGCTGACTCAAGCCATTTATCCCCATCACATTGTCCTAGACTGCACGACACCTCTGTTGAGTTGGGAACACACAACTGAGGTAATCCAATGAAGCCTTCGTTTTCCATCTTCGTTGCAGCGGCTTTGCTGCTTGGTTCGAGCAGCGCCGAGGCAGCGCGGGGAACGGCATCAGGTAAGCAACCCCATGTTACCGCCGCCGTCCCCTACAATCACAAGCCCGCCTCAGACGAACCCAATTGGAGGTGGTATCGGCACTGGGATCACTGGTCAGAGTTTTGGTGCGTTGCCAGGAAATCCAGGATCACCCAGTTACAATCCCAATGCAGCGCTAGCGCTGCCATCGCTGAATAATTCGGGCTCTGCCCTGCGGCTGGCCCCACAGCTTCAGGCGGACCTCCAGGGTCGACCACTAGCCCTTGACTGAGGTACGACATTTGGAACATTGCTGACAAAGCGCGGCAGAGCACTCATCACCCCCGCCCCTTTCCCCAAAGCTCTGTCGCCTAGTCCTGGAGCCCGGTGCATCCTCGCGTCCGGG
>DASSLP010000053.1:0-2845 GCA_035689365.1 Methyloceanibacter sp. | reverse complement strand
TGGCGGAGGTCGGCGCCCTTCTTCTTAACTTGCTTGCGCAAGCGGGCCAGCTCCTTCTTGGCAAGTTCGGCAATCGGGAGTCTCCGTTTCTCCCGATGTTCCTCGCCCTCAGTCGACCAGGGACCGACTTCGATCCATTCGACGAGATCGATAACGACATTGCGAAAGCGGTCGGAGCGAGCCGCGGCTGCGGCGCGTGCATAGGCGGCAGCGTGCTTCTTCTCAACATCGCGCAGGGCTGCTGCGATGACTTCGTCCCCCGGCCTCGCCTCCCGCTGAGGTTTCAGCACGTCGGTCACGAAGACATCGAGATCGCGGGCCGGCCCTAGTTCTCTCGTGATCCACTTGAGCTCAGCCTCGATCTTCTCCTGCTGTTCATCGGCAACCACATCTTCGAAGATCGCGATCGCCGCACGCAAACGCCGCAAGCCGATGCGCATCTGGTGCAGGCCTTCGGCTTGACCTTTGGACATAGCCGGCTCGTTGACGATGATCTGCCTGAGGCAACTATGGGCGATGGCGCGGAAGGCCTCGGCACTCGCCATGTCAGGTTTGATGTCGATGTCGGCGGCTTTCTCCACCTCATGCGTGCCGCCCTCGACGAGCTCGTAGCCTCGCTCGGCCTTGGTCTTCACCGCGAGTCTCAGCGGCAACGCTTGAGCGAAGGTCCGGGCAAGGCTGAATAGATCCTTCGTCTCACCGCGCTTCAACTCAAGCTCGAGCTCGGAGATGGGACGCCTGCCTTCCCCGGACAGGATCTCACCCCGATCAAGGGCGACCTCGATCTCCGAGCCTCCGCTCGCAACGAGATAAGTCCTGCGCTCGACGACCGTCGCAAATAGCTGGCGCAAAGATGCCCGAACCTCCGGTGTCAAGAGCGGCGCCAGCGCTGTGCCTTCGGCGTGCTCGAGCTCCGGGCGGGCGGAGGTAATCTGCCGCTCCCACTCGAGGCGTTCCATCGGCTCGGCCTCGCTTCGCATCGACTTCACGGTCTGCACGTAACCTGTTCCGGTATCGCGGACGCGGAGATAGACGCCAGCCTTGCGCAGGGCGAAGTCGGCGGTATCGAAATAGATCGAGACCAGATTGCGCTCTTCGGGTGGAACGAGAGTGTTCCGCAGCAAAGGGTGTGGAGCGATCCGCGCGGCGTCCGCAGGGTCGAGCTCGAATTTGAGCTCGATCTCCTTCCCATGACGCGCAGGCTCGTGATCAGACACCTACCTCTCCGGTCCATTGCCGTCTCAAGCGCCGAAGGAACCGGAGCCGCCTCTTGGCGGCGTTGCGACTTGAGGGATTGCGAAGCGAATAGAAATGCCGACCGCTCAGCCACGTGGCAGCACGGCGGTCAGCCCAAGGGGCGAAAGATGTACTTATTACTGTCACAATCAAGGGTGATTTGCGCTACGGCAAACCCACTGGGCGAGTCGCGGAAGGTGCAAAATCGCATTCCAGAGATTGAAGATTAGCCGCCTATTCGGCGGCGTCGCGCTCATCGTTGGAGGCACTGACGCGCCAGGCCTCGATTTCCGCTAGTGCGGCTTCCGGCCGCTCGGTCACGATCTCGCGCTGGCCAAGGAAGACCTCGCCGGTATCCCCATCGATCGACAGCCAGTCCCCTTCCCTGATCGACTCGCCGCCGAGCTCGGCGCGACGCGCCGATGCATCGACCGTCAATCCGGCACAGCTTACCACGCAGGCCTTTCCCAGCTGACGCGCAATCAGCGAAGCGTGGGCCGTGCGCCCACCTGTCGCCGTGAGGGCGCCCGACGCCGCCGCGAGCCCGCCCACATCGGCCGTGTCAATGTCAGGCCTAACCAGAATTACGGAGTCGACAAGGATGCCGAGCGTACCTTCATGGCCGGGCTTAAGGAAGGAATTGCCTTCCTCGAAGAGAAGACCGGCTTCTGGCTTCGGGCATCGCCGCAAACCGTTGCTGGTCTCGGTCCGCTCAGGCGCGGCACGCGCTTTGCCTGGGATTGCCAGCGCCGTTTCCTCGAAGGCTACGCCGAGACGGTCGCTAATTGCCGAGGAGAATGCCAGCTCGACGCCCCCGCTCAGCCGTCAACCGAATCTCCGCAGGTTTATGTCGAGCTCATCATCAAAGCCTGTCCATCAGATCAGCCTGACAAGCAAGTTGGGAGGCCCAACGCTGTGCGCGGCTACTACACTGAGCCAATCAATCAAGGGAAGAGCTATGAAAACGAGCGCTCGCCAAGGCTGAGCGCGAATCTGCCTTCACCGCCCTGCACTGCATCGATGTGCCGGTGCCGCCCGAAGTGATCATGGGAGAGTCGCTGACAAGAGAAGGTTGCATGGGCCACACCGGGTATCTCATTGCGATGCAGTACCTGCAGGAGAACCCTGCCTACAAGACGAGCTATCCCGACGTGGGCGAGTGGTCATGCGTCGAGCATTCATCTCCAGTCCAAGGCGTGGCTGGGATGTAGCGAACGCACTCATCCGGCAGGCTCACATACGCTCCTTGATGCCGATTCTGATCAGCCACCAATTCACCGGATAGCTCGTCACGAAGCCGGCGAGCATGGCTGCTTTGGCCAATTCGGGCATTTGGAACGAATGGCTTTGTTCGAGGTTCAAGGTCGAAAATGGTTCTATCGTCGAGGGCGTATGACATCTGGCCTTGAGATACTGGAAGCACTTCCAGTCGCCGTCTATCTCACCGACGCCGAGGGGCACATCACCTCTCGTTATATGAGTGGTAATGGTCGTGAATGAGTTACGCCGCATCCGGCTCTGGCACCGGTACGTCGAATCCATTCAGCGTCACAGATACCAGGCAGTAGAGTCCGACTAGGTAGATGAGCTCGGCGGCGCCATGTTCGCC
>DASSLP010000052.1:0-2089 GCA_035689365.1 Methyloceanibacter sp. | reverse complement strand
AGCGCCTGCGGTCACGCGGCTGACGGAGGGGGCCTGGAAGAGAGGGTCAAAAAGCTCGAGCCACAGCATCCACCAAGCGGGATGGCTGCCGTCGCGTTGGTACTGTTCCTCGATCAAATAAACCTGCCTGATCCCCCCAGCAGTCCCATCCTGGCTTTGGTGCCGCCCGAGATGTGGTTGGAATTTACGCGGCCTGACCTCCAGCGACGTGAAGCTATCTGATTGTCGACTTGCGTTCAAACAGCTTCTTGGTCGAGAAGGCGAGCCTTTAGGAAGCCCGCTGGTGAGTTTTTCGAGTGGGGTACGATATCTGAGTACCCCCCTTTTTGAGCGATCACGCGGCGAGATCGATCGGTTGATCGATGAGCTTGGTCGCGAGTGTGTGCCAGCCGTCGACCTTGCGCATGTTGATCTGACCGGAAGCGAGCAGCGCCCAGAACAGCATTGCTGCGGTATCCGCCGATGGCAGCACTGTTTGCGTCTTGATCCGTCGCTTGAATTCCTCGTGCAGCCGCTCAATGGCGTTGGTGGTGCGAGCGCTGCGCCACTGACCTAGTGGTAGTCGCGTGAAGGTGAAGAGTCGGTCGCCGGCTTCTTGCAGGCTGTCGGCCACGGCGCGGTGCTTGAGACGCCACTTGCGGATGAAGGCCTTGCGCCGCCTCTCAACCTCCTCACGCGTGCCGGCGTAGATTATGTCATTGTAGTCGGCGGAGATCTCTTCATGCAGGCGCTCGGGTGCATGCGCCAGCAAATTGCGGTGCTTGTGGACGGTGCAGCGCTGGACAGGAACGCCGTCCCAAACCGGCGCGATCGCATTCTCGAGCCCCGGCGCGCCGTCGACGATCAGGAATTCCGGCCGCCGCAGGCCGCGCTGGATGAGATCGTCGAGCACCGTCCGCCAGGCCTCGGTGCTCTCGCCGCCCATGTTCTTGACCGCCAACAGCACCTTCTGGCCGTCGGCGCGCACCCCCATGACGATCAGCAGCGAGATCGAGGTAGCTTTGCGGTCGAGCCGTACGCGTACCACCGTGCCGTCGAGAATGAGCCGCACGATCGGCTCATCGGCCAGCGAGCGGGCATTCCAAGCCTCCCAATCGCCCCTCACCTTGCGCCAAACGCGGCTCACCGTGTCCTTGCCGACCGCACCGCCAAACAGAGCACGCAGCGCGCGACGCACGCGGCGCGTATTGGTGCCGGAAAGATAGCAGCCGGCGATCAGCGCGTCGGCCGCCAGCGTGCGGCGCTGATATGCCCGCAGCACCTGGCTCTTCCACTCGGTTGTCTTGCCGTCCGGCGTATCCAGCCGGGCGCGCGGCACCTCGATCTTGAGCTGGCCGAACGTTCCCAACAGTGTTCGCGACCGATGCCCGTGGCGGTGACCGGTGACGCCGCCCGCCCTCTCCTCCGAATCGTCGGGCGACCGCTGGCGCCGGTGGGCATAGCGCGAACGATCGAGCACCTCGTCGAGCTCACCTTCAAGCATGGCTCGCAGGAATTCGCGTGCTCGATCTCGAAGGCCAGCTTCTATCGGATCGAACCAGTTGTCGAAAAGTTGCACCGCAGTCTCGCTTTCCGGCTGCAGCTGGTTGGGCATCGTGCTATGGCTTGTCATGGCGTAATCTCCGTCGGGCTTGCGCCCGAATCGCTTGTTGAACCAAGCTGGAGATTACGCCGCCTTCAATTTCCAACCACTTCCGCTACGGCACCGTGCATCGAGCCAAACAGTCGCAATCAAAAGACGAAATAGGCAAACTAAGGAAGGCCCCACTCATGAACGACACTCTCGATGAAAAAGGAGCTGAGGCGAGGTCCCCTTGATTAGTGATCCTTCGAAGACGGACAAAGAACGACGTCAATGCTCCGCCGGAAGTACCGGCGCATTTGCAAAGTCATCCGGGAGCGTTCCGGTCAGGCTTCCAAGAAATGACACGATGTCGCGTACCTCTTTGTCGCCGGCCGTTACGCCGAGCTGGAGCCGGGCCATTGCCCTTACCGCCTCCGCCAGCGAGCTGACCGAGCCGTCGTGAAAATACGGTCCGGTCATGGCTACGTTGCGTAAGCTCGGTACTTTGAAGACGTATTTGTCGTC
>DASSLP010000051.1:0-2244 GCA_035689365.1 Methyloceanibacter sp. | reverse complement strand
GGCCGGCCCTGACCGCTTCATCCCGCCAGCGATGCAGCACGGCAAGCAGCCGTTCTGGGCTCGGATCGAGCTTCTTGTGCGGCTGTCAACGCCGGAGAGAAAATGCATCAACGGGCCGGAGTAAAACTGCATCATGGATGGATGCCAAATGGCCCCACGGGAGGGCTTTTGCTGCGCGACAAACAGGATGAGAAGCGGATTGCCTCACCGGCGAATGTTCCCGAGACGTCGAGCGCCAGCTAACCAAGCGTGCTCCGTTGCCTCAATTGATCCTCCGGCCGAGCCCCAGATCCCTTTCTGATTTCTAAATCAATGCTTACTGATGTTGGCCCTGTGGAGTTGTGGGCGACGCCGTAGCGTCGTCCAAGCGCAGCGGCAAATCCACAGGGCTTTTGCTGGCAGCTACGCCGCCACTCACTTCGTCACACACGACATGCTGATCCGCCATTGGCATTGCCGAGGAAAATCGGCGCTACCAGGCTTTTTATTTCGGTATCAAGCCTGAGTTTGGGCGTCGCTCGTCTCAGCTGCTTGTGGTTGGCGCTGGCGTCGCTTGCTCTGTTTGAGCCGATAGCTGTCGCCGTTCATTTCGAGGATGTGGACGTGGTGGGTCAGTCGGTCGAGCAGCGCACCGGTCAGCCGCTCGGACCCGAACACGCCGGTCCACTCGTCGAAAGGCAGATTGCTGGTGACGATGGTGGAGCCGCGCTCGTAGCGCTGGCTGAAGACCTCGAACAGCAGCTCGGCGCCGGTCGTCGAAAGGGGTACATAGCCGAGCTCATCGATGATCAGCAGCTTGTAACCGGCCAGCTGGCGCTGCAGTCGCAGCAGACGCTTCTCGTCTCTGGCCTCGATCAGCTCATGGACCAGAGCGGCGGCCGTGATGAAGCCGACCGACAAGCCCTTCTGGCAGGCCGCCAGCCCCAATCCGAGAGCAATGTGGGTCTTCCCCGTGCCGCTGTTGCCGACCGCAATCACGTTCTCTCGGCGAGCGACGTACTCACAGCGGGCAATCTCCAGCACCAATGTCTTGTTGAGCGAAGGGATCGCCGCAAACTCGAAACTGTCCAGGCTCTTGACGGTCGGGAACCGCGCCTCCTTGATGCGGCGCTCGACCATTCGCTGTTCCCGGTCGATCAATTCGAGCTCGGCCAGGCGCAGCAGATAACGAGGGTGGTCGACGCCTTCGGCAGCGCATTGCTGGGCAAGCTTGTCGTATTCGCGCAGGAAGCTCGGCAGCCTGAGTGCCTTCAGGTGATGGGCGAGCAGCAGCTGAGGCGTGTCGCTCACGACGAAGCGCCGGTGAGAAGGTCGAGATAGGCCTTGGCCGATGTTACCGCCACGGTAGCCCGCGGCAGGTAAGGGTAGACCGTCAGGTCGAGCCGCGGCGGCCGGCGCTCGATCCGGCACAGCACCAGATGCTTGATCGCGTCAAAGCCGATCACGCCACGGGCGATGGCCTCTCTGACGCCGGCCAGCACGTCCTCGCGGCGGAAAACCTCCAGCAGCCGCAGCACCTGGACGAACTCGCGCTTGCCGCGTTTGGCCATGCGCGCTTCGATCAGGCGCCGCAGCGTGGTGAATTCCTCGGGCAGGTCCCAGCCGACCAGCGGCGCCGCCTGATCGAGAGCGCCGATCTTGCGTTCGAGCAAAGCCAAGTAATGCAGCGGGTCGAAGACAAAGCCCTCGCGCTCATAGGAGCGCGGATGACGGGCGATCATCGCGGCTCCACAGCAGATCACCACCTCATGGACATAGCCGCGGATCACCACTTCCCGGTGGCCATAAGCGGTCGGTACCGAGTAGTCGGTGCCGCGATAGCGCACCAGCGACTGCGAGCTGACCCGGGCCGCCTTCTTCTCGCAGGCGTCATAGCGTGCTGGCGGCAAGTCTTGGAAGGCTGCCAGATCCCGTGCCAGGCGCTCGCCAATCGTCTCGTCGTGACCGCGCAGCCGCTCGGCGAGCCGGCGGCGACAACCCTCGAGCAGCTGCTCGTTCAGCGCCGTGAAGCTCGCCGCCCGCGGTACCGGCACCAGCAAGTTCCGGCGGATCCAGCCGACCAGGCCTTCGACCTTGCCCTTGTCATTCCCCTTACCCGGACGGCCGAACCGGTCGGCAAACAGGTAATGCGATTGCAGCTCGCTGAATATTCGCGTCCGCTGCCGCGTCCCATCGCCCAGGATGCGGGCCACCGCCAGCTTCGTATTGTCGTAGAGGATCGACTTCGGTACGCCGCCGAAGAAG
>DASSLP010000050.1:0-7472 GCA_035689365.1 Methyloceanibacter sp. | reverse complement strand
GCACGAGCTGTCATCGCACCATTGCGGGCCAAGGCAGAGGCACAAGGCTCTACCGACTTCTCGCCACTATGGTCCGGCCAGGCAGCAGTATTGCCGCCGCCAATGGGCGCGGCAGAACTCACGCGCAAGCTCGCCGAGGAGCCGCGCGCTATTTCGGCATGACCAGCGCGCTCTTGGGGAACTTGGCGAACACGCTCTCAGGAACGCCGAAATTGGTCGACAGCAGAACTCATGCGCCCGCTGCCCTTGAGATAAAGCTGCCACTCCGCCGCGTTCGGATGCCAGTGCCGTCGCGGCGCATGACTTCGTGCCGGCAGCGACGCCCGTGAAAGCTTATGGAAAGACGAAGCCGGTCGCGCCGAACACGACGCCGGACGGCAGGGACGATCCCGTCGGCCGCCAGAAGAACCGCCGCGTCGAGATCGTGCGAGGTGCTAGGGGGTTTAAACGATGTCAGGATTGTCTCGACGCGATCTGCTTGGAGGTGTGGCCATGGGTAGTCTCCTGTTAAGCGCCGACGCGATGGCCGGCGGAACGCCTGAGCCGCCATTCGGTCCCGCGCCAGCGCCGCTCGCAGGGCCGGAACTTCCCTCGTTTCGCTTTCCGCTCGGGAGTCAGCCGACCAAGTCCTTTAACGGCGGCACGGCGAAGAAGGCGACCGTCGCCGAGTTCCCGGTCTCGGAGAAGCTTCCCGGTGTGTACATGACGCTAGAGCCCGGCGGCTTGCGCGAGCTGCACTGGCACGCGAACGCCGCCGAATGGGCATATGTGATCGAAGGCCGCTGCCGCGTCACCACCATCGATCCGAAGAATCAATGCGAGATCGTCGATTTCGGACCCGGCGACGTGTGGTACTTCCCGCGAGGTCACGGCCATTCGATCCAGGGGGCTAGGGCCAGGCACCTGCACCTTCGTTCTGGTGTTCGACAACGGCTATTTCTCGGAATTTGGCACCTTCTCGATCACCGATTGGCTCGGCCACACGCCGCCAGAGGTACTGGCCAAGACCTTCAATGTGCCGGCCTTCTGCGTCGGGCCGCAAAGTGGACTTGTCGAAATCGAACAGCGCATCGGCGACCACGCTCAGGCGCTCCTCGCATTGATCCTTGGTGGTGTGGACGGCCTGAATGCCCTTGGGCACCTGGATGTCGCCCGGCTTCTGCCATGGGCCCGTCGGCACCTGGATCTCGCCTGCTGGATTTCGAACTGGCCGGATTCGCCTGCCCGAGCCGCGAGCGATGTAGCAATCAAAATCGACGCAACGAGAAGCCTTCGCATTGGCGGAGCCCTCGGGCCTGTGGGGCCCCGAATGAGGATTTTAAGGCTGGGTTGATTTACAGGGCCGCCGGGCCTGTGTCAGTCGATTTCGACGGTGACTGCCGGCCATTGCGCCCCTGTCACACGCGCTATATATCCCGGCCATAGAGACGCGCGGGCCGCTTCGGCCCGCGTTCGCGCATCCAGAGCTTCAATGAACCTCCGCAACATCGCCATCATCGCCCACGTCGATCATGGCAAGACGACCCTGGTCGACCGCCTGCTCCAGCAGTCTGGCGCCTTCCGCGAGAACCAGCGCGTGGCCGAGCGCGCGCTTGATTCGAATGACCTCGAGCGCGAGCGCGGCATCACCATCCTCGCCAAGGTCACCTCGATCCTGTGGAAGGACACTCGCATCAACATCGTCGATACGCCGGGCCACGCCGATTTCGGCGGCGAGGTCGAGCGCATCTTGAACATGGTGGACGGCGCGCTGGTTCTGGTGGATGCCGCCGAGGGCCCTCTCCCGCAGACCAAGTTCGTGGTGTCGAAGGCACTTAAGATGGGCCTTAAGCCCATCGTGGTCATCAATAAGGTCGACCGTGCCGACGCCCGTCCGCAGGAGGTGGTGGACGAGGTGTTCGACCTGTTCGCCGCCCTCGATGCCTCCGACGAGCAGCTCGATTTCCCGATCCTCTATGGCTCTGCCAAGGAAGGGTGGATGGCTGCGAGCCCGGAGGGCCCAAAGCATCTCGGCATGCAGCTCCTGTTCGATCTGGTGCTCAAGCATGTCGCACCGCCAAAGATCGAACAAGGTCCATTCCGGCTGCTCGGCACCATCCTCGAAGCCAATCCCTATCTTGGCCGCATCGTCACCGGCCGCATCACCTCGGGCACGATCTCGCCGAACCAGCCAGTCAAGGTGCTCGACCACACCGGCAAGCTGATCGAGCAGGGCCGCGTGTCCAAGGTGCTCGCCTTCCGCGGGCTTGAGCGTGTCGGCCTCGATGAGGGGACCGCAGGCGACATCGTCTCGCTCGCAGGCCTACCTGACGCCACCGTTGCTCATACCATCTGCGCGCCAGAAGTGATGGCGCCGCTCCCAGCCCCGCCGATCGACCCGCCGACTCTGTCTATGACCTTCCGCGTCAACGATTCGCCGCTAGCCGGCACCGAGGGCAACAAGGTCACCGGCCGTATGATCCGTGACCGCCTGCTGCGCGAAGCTGAAGGCAATGTCGCGCTGCGCGTCACCGAGTCGGAGGAACGCGATTCAATGGAGGTGGCCGGCCGCGGCGAGCTTCAGCTCGGCATTCTCATCGAGACCATGCGTCGCGAAGGATTCGAGCTCTCGGTCTCCCGTCCCAAAGTGCTCTTCAGGCGGGACACGAACGGAATGTTGCTCGAGCCGATCGAGGAGGTGGTCATCGACCTAGACGAGGAGCATTCCGGCATCGTGGTGCAGAAACTCGCCGAGCGCAAAGCCGAGCTAGTCGAGATGAAGCCGAGCGGAGGCGGACGCTTGCGGCTCGTGTTCTACGCGCCGACGCGCGGGCTGATCGGCTACCAGGGCGAGCTTCTCACCGATACGCGCGGCACCGGTATCATGAACCGCCTGTTCCACGGCTATGCGCCACACAAGGGGCCGATCCAGGGACGGCGCAACGGCGTGTTGATCTCGACCGACCAGGGCGATGCTGTCGCCTATGCGCTGTGGAACCTCGAAGACCGCGGGCCGATGATGATCGAGCCAGGCTGGAAAGTGTATCGCGGCATGGTCGTCGGCGAGCACACGCGAGACAACGACCTCGAAGTCAACGTGCTCAAGGGTAAGAAGCTCACCAATATCCGCACCACGTCGAAGGACGAGGCCGTGCGGCTCACGCCACCGATCCGCATGACGCTGGAGCGCGCGCTCGCCTATATCGCCGACGACGAGCTGGTCGAGGTTACGCCGAAGTCGATCCGCCTGCGCAAGCGCCACCTCGATCCCAACGAGCGCAAGAAGGCCGAGCGCCAGCGCATCGCCGAAGACGTCGCCTGATCGTCCTCCCGTGCGCCGCACGCGTGCCTCAAAGCCACACCTGACGGGATAATGGCAACGACCCCTTTGCCGAAAGCGGCCACTCGCGTTAGGCTCACGCCATGCCCGTTGATGTCGTCCACATTAGGCCTGCGAGGTTGAAGGATGCTCCTGCTCTCGCTGCCGCCTATGAGGAGGCTTGGCGGGGCGCCTACCAGGGCATCATCCCCCATCTTTCGCTGCAGCGCATGATCGCGCGCAGGGGCTTGCGCTGGTGGGAGAGTGCGCTGCGAAGGCGGACGCCGCTTCTCGTGCTCGACTTCGACGGCGAGGCTGCCGGCTATGTGACCTATGGCCGCTCGCGGCTCGGGCGTTCGCCGTTCCAAGGCGAGATCTTCGAGCTTTACGTCCACCCCACCTATCAGGGCTTCGGGCTCGGCGAGAAGCTATTCGACGGCGCGCGCATGAGGCTTTCAGAGCTGAGGCTCAAGGGCCTGGTCGTCTGGGCGCTCGCCGACAACGATTCGGCCTGCGGCTTCTATCTGCACCTCGGCGGCAAGCCGGTGGCCGAGGGGGCCGAGAGCTTCGGCGATGTGTCGTTGCGTAAAGTGGCCTTCGCCTGGGTGTGACGGCCCAGCCTTCGCTTACCGGCGGCCGTGATCGGCCCTGCCACAATCGTTAACCTTAACCATTTTGCTAAAATTGTGCCGGGATGTTCTTTGTTGAGGTATTATTGCTTCAAGTGATGGGTTTCCCTCCCCATCACAGGTTCCCCCCCAACGGAACCCGAAGAAGCCCCGACTCCCCCCGTGCGGGGCTTCTTCTTTGTCAAGTGAAAGCCCACGAAGCGAACCTTGGCCCCGCGCTGCAAAGCGCGGGGCTTCCCTTGTTCCGAGCGCCTGTGAAACGCTTGGGTTAGGACGTCCAACCCATGTCTCTTTCCGATCTCATCGGCGGTCCGCAGATCGCTGCGGTGCTTGTGCTGGCGCGCAACGCGGGCTCGAGGAAATTCACTCGGCGCGCAACACAAGGCGCCTTCTTGCCGAAGGCGGCCATGAGGAAGGCGCTATCTACTACCCGGTGGTGGCTGCCACCCTTCTCGCCTGGATCGCCTCGCTCGCCTTTCTTATCTCGCCTCAGGCGCCGGTCATCTGGCCGCTGATCGCCTGTTATCTCGCCCTGCAAGTCGTCCGCTATTGGGTCATCGCGAGCCTCGGCCGGTTCTGGACCCATCGCATCATCACCGTCCCTGGCGCTCCGATCACGCGCACAGGCCCCTACCGCTACGTCTCGCACCCCAACTATGCCGTGACGCTTATCGAGACCTTCGTGCTGCAGCTCGCCTTCGGCGCGCTCGCTCTTGCCGTCATCATGACCTCGCTGTGGTGGGTCGTGCTCGGAACCAAGATCAAGCTTGAGGACGCGGCACTTTCATCCCGACGCGTGTGAACCTTCTTGTGAGCAAGGCGCGTTAGCGTCATAGAAGGTGCGGGCGTCGTCGCGATTCTTGCACGCCGCCTGGCAACTCGCGCGCTGGTGGTTATCGGCAATGAGTGACATGAGGATCGCCGTGCTTGGCGCCGCCGGGCGCATGGGCCAGACGCTCACCCGCGTGCTCGCCGAAACGCCCGGCTGCGTGGTCGCCGGCGGCGTCGAGGCCAAAGGCTCACCAGCAATCGGCCGGGACATCGGCGAGGTGGCGGGGATCGAGCCCCTCGGCGTCACCATCACCGACGATCCCCTGCCGGTGTTCGCAAGCGTCCAGGGCGTGCTCGACTTCACCGCGCCGGCCTCGACCGTGGCCTTTGCCACGCTCGCGGCGCAGGCCCGCATCGTCCATGTCATTGGCACGACCGGCCTCACCGAGCCAGACGAGGCCAAGATCGCCGCCGCTGCCCGTCACGCCACCGTCGTCAAAGCGGGCAATATGAGCCTCGGCGTCAACCTGCTCGCTGGCCTCACCGCGCGCGTGGCCGAGGCGCTTGGACCAGAGTTCGACATCGAGATTCTCGAAATGCATCACCGCCACAAGCGCGACGCGCCGTCGGGGACGTCGTTGATGCTTGGCGCGGCTGCCGCCGGAGCGCGAGGCATTTCGCTCGACGAACGCGGCGTGCGGGCCCGCGACGGCGAGACCGGGCCCCGGCGCGAGGGCGATATCGGTTTTGCCGCACTCCGCGGCGGCGACGTGGTCGGCGAGCACAGAGTGATCTTCGCCGGGCCCGGCGAGAGGATCGAGCTTGCCCATATCGCCACCGACCGAGGGATTTTTGCTCGCGGCGCGGTGAAAGCCGCACTCTGGGCCAAGGGCAAATCGCCGGGCCTCTACACCATGCAAGACGTTCTCGGCTTGTAAGCGCTTAAAACCAAATCCAAGTTTTGCCTCATGTCTGGCAAAAAGCCATGTAGACGCCTAAAAGGTGCTTCCCGCCAGCCCGGAAAATGACCCTAAACGGAGGTCATGGTGCGCCCGAACTTAACCTTCCTTCCTTATGCTTCCCTCACTTCGAAAGGAGCCGCCTCGGCGGGTTGAACGGCGGGACCGGCCATGATGGCGCACGCTGACGGAACCCAAGACGAAGAGCTGCAGCCGCGTGGCAATGTGCTCGTTCTCGTCCGCCACGGCGAGAGCGAGTGGAACCGGCTGAACCGCTTCACCGGCTGGAAGGACGTGGACCTCACCGAGGAAGGTATGTTCGAGGCGCATCGCGCCGGCGCCATGCTCGAGGCGGCAGGCCACAGATTCGACACCGCCTTCACCAGCACGCTCAAGCGCGCGCAGCATACTTTGCGCATCATCCTCGACGAGCTCGAGCAGGAGGAGATCCCGGTTGTCAAGGACGCGGCGCTAAACGAACGCGACTATGGCGATCTCATGGGCATCGACAAGGACGAGGCGCGCAAGCGCTGGGGCGACGAGCAGGTGCATCTCTGGCAACGCTCCTACGACATCGCGCCGCCTGGCGGCGAGAGCCTCAAGGACACCGCCATGCGCGTCGTGCCGTTTTTCGAACGGCGGATTGCGCCCGAGCTCCGCGCCGGCAAGAGCGTGCTCGTGGTCGCCCACGGCAACTCGCTGCGCTCGCTGATCATGCAGCTCGACCGGCTCACGCCGGAGCAGGTGATCGAGGTCGAGCTCGCCACCGGCGTGCCGCTGATCTACCGCCTCAACGCCGACGGCTCGGTGGCTGAGAAGCACGACCTCGCGGCGTAGCGCCCGAGCATCCGCGGCGCTAGTCATCCTTCATCTGTTGGTAGACCAGTTGCAACGCCTCGGGCGAAACTCCGATTTCGCCCCGGAAGGGCGTGTCGAGAATCGCGATCAGGTAGATCATGGTCGCCGTGAAAAACGAGACCAAGCCGCCAAGCAGGAGATGGGTGCTCACTCTGAGGTCGAACAGCCACAGGAAGATCATGTTGACCAAGGCGCCGAGCGCCACCGTGTACCACATGACACGAGGCATGCCCGAGGAGACCCTGTAGAGGCGTGCGCGCCGCGCTTCGATAAACGAGTTGAACTGCTTGAGCGCTGTCTGATGGATTGCGTCCTGTCCCTCCGTGCCAGGCTCGAACTGGGCCATACGCTTATAAATCCCCGCAACCGGATTCGAGCTCCGGCATGATGCCCTGGCGTTGCTTCGGCCAAACGTCCTCGATGGTGAAACGCGTGTACTCACGCACCAGGCTCCTGAGGTCGGTGCGGTATGGCTCGGGGTACTCTGAGATGTCGCGGTAAAGTGCGGCGAGTGATGCGGCCTCGGCGACGACCGCCCGCCGAGTTTCGGCGTGATTTTGATAGGCGCCGACGGCGAGAAGCCCGAGCAACAATCCGTATGCCGAAATACTGCAAATACATTGTGAGCGTGGCGTTGAGGCCAGGCTCCGGCGGCAACAACTTCCTGATGAAAGGTAAAATGAGGACGAAGCCCGCGCCGAATAGGACGATCGCGAACAAGAGGCCCCTGCCCCGCTTGCCGAGGAGCACACTACGCGAATCTTCCGTGTAAGGGCAATGCGCCTTGGAGCGTGTTAAGCGGCGCCCGGGCTTCTTGCCGAGGACAGCGCGGCCGAAAGCGCGAGGGCGAAGTCCTCGCGTTCGTCGTCCGTGAGAAAGCTCGCGAATACGAGTCGCCTTCCGTGCGAGGCAAGCGAGAGTCGCGACGACCGGCCGATGCGGGGCTCGAGCGTCAGT
>DASSLP010000049.1:0-20653 GCA_035689365.1 Methyloceanibacter sp. | reverse complement strand
ACAGCGGCAGCGACGACGCCCCCGATCCCGACCTCGAGCGCATCCTCCGCTAAACCCAAGAAAATCGCGCTATTGGACCACGGCTTCCGCCGTAGAGCCTGACGGCTCTCCGGCAAAGGTAATGAGCGTGCGCATCTCCGGGTTGCCGAGGCCGACGCACATCGGCGCCCTGACGCCGGGGATGAAGCTCGCATCGAACCTCTCGCGCACCGCGCCGTCAAACTTCATCCAATGCAGTCGGCAAAATAACCGCTGTGAGTGGAAGTGCATCCAAGTCTTGGCAAAAACATTCCATCGACCGCTTCTCAAGCCTCTTCTATAAGCCTGCGATGCCTGCCACACCTCCGAAAATTGGCTTCGTCAGCCTGGGTTGTCCCAAGGCCCTGGTCGATTCAGAGCGCATCATCACCAAGCTCCGCGCCGAGGGCTATGAGCTCTCGGCGAGCTACGAGGGCGCCGACGCGGTGGTGGTCAACACGTGCGGCTTTCTCAACTCCGCCAAGGAGGAATCCCTCGAGGCCATCGGCGAGGCGCTCGGCAAGAACGGCCGCGTGATCGTCACCGGCTGCCTCGGCATCGAATCCGACCGAATCCGCGCCCGCTATCCCGACGTGCTCGCCATCACTGGCCCGCAACAATACGAGGCCGTGGTCGCGGAGGTGCACAAGGCAATACCCCGGCCGCATGATCCATTTCTCGATCTTTTGCCGCCGCAAGGCATCAAACTCACGCCGCGCCATTACGCCTATCTCAAGATCTCAGAAGGCTGCAACAACGCTTGCAGCTTCTGCATCATCCCTTCGCTGCGCGGCCGCCTAAAAAGCCGTCCGCTCGGAGAGGTGATGCGCGAGGCGGAGAGGCTGGTCACCGCCGGCGTCAAGGAGCTGCTGGTCATCTCGCAAGATACGAGCGCCTACGGGCTCGATCTTCGCTACGCCAAGAGCACGTGGCGTGGACAGGAGCATGACACTCGATTCATCACTCTCGCCGAGGCGCTCGGCTCGCTCGGCGCCTGGGTGCGGCTCCATTATGTCTATCCTTATCCGCACGTCGATCGGGTGCTGCCACTGATGGCCGATGACCGGGTGCTCCCCTATCTCGACATTCCGTTCCAGCACGCCAGTCCCAAGGTGCTGAAGGCGATGCGGCGGCCTGCGCATCAGGAGAAGACCTTGGAGCGTATCGCGCTCTGGCGCGACATCTGTCCCGATCTCGCCATCCGCTCGACGTTCATCGTCGGCTTCCCCGGAGAAACGGAGGAAGATTTCGAGCTTCTGTTGGATTGGCTCGGCGAGGCTAAGCTCACCCGCGTCGGCTGCTTCAAATACGAGAATGTCGATGGCGCCGCCGCCAACTCGCTCGAGAGGCATGTGCCCGAGGAGGTTAAGGCCGAGCGTTATGGGCGGCTCATGGAGCGCCAGCAGGCCATCAGCACCGAGCTGCTCGCGAGCCGCGTCGGCAAAATGATCGAGGTGATGGTCGACGAGGTCGACCACGAAGGTGCCATGGCGCGCTCGCATTGGGACGCGCCAGAGATCGACGGGAATGTCTATTTGAGCGGCGAGACTGCCCTCAAGCCGGGAGATCGCGTGGTGGTCCGAGTTGAGGCCTCCGACGAATACGACCTCTGGGCCGATCCGGTCGGCTCCGAGACCGCGCGTGAGAGGCTTGACGCAACGGCGTGATCGCTAGCTCATGCTGGGCTTGAAGCCTGAGCCCTGACTTCCTCCTTGGCGCCTTCGGTCCATTCGGCCATCGCTGGAAGCGCAAGTAGCGTCTCGGCATAGGCTTGAGCTCTGCCGTCATCACCGAATCTGGAGAGATCGACGCCATAACTGCGGAAACGCGTCGCCACGGGCACGAACATCGCGTCGGCGTTGGAGAAAGCGCCGAACAAGAACTCGCCGCCCTTGCCGAAGCGCGAGCGCGCATCATGCCAGATTGCCACGATACGCCTGATGTCGGTCTCGAGCGTGTCGCTGATCGGCGGGCAGGGCAGCCTTGCAAGCAGTTCCATGGACATGTCGTTGCGGAGCGTCATGAAGCCTGAATGCATCTCGGCCGAGGCGCAGCGCGCCGCGGCCCGCGCCTCGCGGTCATGCGGCCAGAGGTGGTGCTCGGCATGATGCTCGGCGAGATATTCGAGGATGGCGAGGCTGTCCCAGACTACGCCGGTGCGCGTCTTGAGCGCCGGCACCTTCCCGGAGGGAGAGTGGCGCATGATCTCTGCTCTGGTGTCGGGTTGCCTAAGCCTGATGCGCTCTTCGGCGAATGGGACGCCGCAAACCTTGAGCGCGATCCACGGCCGCAAGCTCCAGGACGACAGGTTCTTGTCGCCGATCACCAATGTGTAGTGAGTCTCTGCCATGCGGCCTTCCGCCATTGTCATGTCCGCGCTCCCCTGCCATTAATGCGCGGTACCATCAAGCCCACAATCTCGATCAATACGGCTAAGCGATGACGCTTGAGACCACGCGCCGCGGACTTGAAGACCTGCTCCTGCTGGCCGGCACCGTGGCCATCCCGATCCGGCTCATCGCCTCTCAGGATGACGCGGCCCTCCAGGGCTTGAGCAACGCCGAGCGCGCCTGGGTCGAAGCGCAAGGCTGGACCGCAAAACAAGGCTCCGTGCTGCTTCTGCCGAATGGGCAGGGCGACGTCGGCGGCGTCTTGCTCGGGACGGGCGACAAAGACTGGGCGACGCAAGCCCCGCTGCTGCCAGGAGTTTTGCCGGCTGCGGTACCCCCCGGCGATTATCGCTTTGCCTCGCCGCTTCCAGATCCCGAGCTCGCGGCGCTTGCTTTCCTTGCCGGCAGCTATCGCTTCACCCGCTACAAGACCGACAACGGACCAAAGCCAAAGCGGCTGGTCTTGCCGGAGGGCGTCGATCGAGAGCAGGTCCTCGCTCTCGCCGAGGCCCTCTATCTCGGCCGCGATCTCATTAACACGCCGGCCAACGATCTCGGACCCGCTGAACTCGAGGCCGCCGCCCGCGAGCTTGCCAATGCCAATGGCGGCAGCGTCAAAGTGACGGAGGGCTCGGGCCTTCTCTCCGACAATTTCCCCATGATCCACGCCGTGGGCCGGGCGAGCGACCGGCCGCCGCGGCTGATCGATCTGCGCTGGGGCTCTGAGCACGCGCCAAAGGTGACCATCGTCGGCAAAGGCATCTGCTTCGATTCGGGCGGACTTGACATCAAGCCAAGTAGCGCCATGGCGCTGATGAAGAAGGACATGGGCGGTGCCGCCTCAGCGCTCGCCTTCGCGCTTCTCGTCATGCGGGCCAAGCTCCCGATCCGGCTCCGCGTGCTGATCCCAGCGGCCGAGAACAGCATCGGCGGCAACGCCTTCAGACCTGGCGATATCCTGCCGAGCCGTGACGGCATGACGGTCGAGGTTGGCAATACCGATGCCGAGGGGCGGTTGGTGCTCGCCGACGCCATCAGTCTTGCCGAGGAGGAGGCGCCGGACTACCTCGTCACCATCGCCACACTGACCGGCGCCGCGCGGGTCGCGCTCGGTCCAGATTTGCCGCCGCTTTATACCGATGACGAAGATCTCGCCGCCAGCCTCTTGGCCTCCAGCCGTGCTGTCGGCGATCCGTTCTGGCGGATGCCCTTCTGGCCGCCTTACGACAAGCTGCTCAAGAGTTCGGTCGCCGATGTGAACCATATTGCCGAGGGTGCCTTCGCAGGCTCGGTGATCGCCGCACTGTTTCTTAAACGCTTCGTGCGCCAATCCAAGCGCTTCGTGCATCTCGATATTTTCGGCTGGGTGCCGCGCGAGCAGCCCGGACGTCCGCAAGGTGGCGAGCCGCAAGGTGCCCGTGCGCTCTACCATTTCTTCCGCGAAGAGCTCGGGCAGTCGTGAGCGACGTAGACCTTCCCGATCCTCGGCGCCACGCTTATCGCCCTGACCTTGCCGACGCGAGGCTAGAAGGTCTGATCGCGGCGGAGCGTTATGTGCAGGGCGAGCCGCGTCAGGCGATCGCGCCATCGCTTCCCTTACGGCGCGAGCCGCGCCCCGCCTCGATCTTGGAGACCGAGGCTCTCAAGGGCGAGACTGTTACCGTCTTTGCCGAGAGCGAGGGATGGGCTTGGGTGCAGATCGACCGCGACTCTTACGTCGGCTACATGCCGAGCGACGGATTGAGCGCTTCGATCATCGAGCCGACCCATCGCATCGCAGCGCTCCGCACCTACGTCTTCCCTGAGCCGGACGCCAAGTCGCCGCCGCTTGCCCTGCTCAGCCTGAACGCGCTGTTCACCGCCACAGCCGAAGAGGGCAAATTTCTCGCGCTCGAAGACGGAGGTTACGTCTTTGCGCGTCACACGCTTCCGGCGGGTGAGGTCGTGGACGATCCGGTCGCCGTCGCCGAGGCGTTTCTCGGCACGCCCTATCTCTGGGGCGGCCGCACCAGCATCGGGCTTGATTGCTCAGGCCTGGTGCAGCTCGCACTGGAAGCAGCAGGATTTAACGCGCCGCGCGACGCCGACATGCAGGCTGAGGAGCTTGGCGAGTCGATCGACTGCGAGCGAGGCGCAAAGCTTCGCCGCGGCGATCTCGTCTTCTGGGACGGGCATGTGGGGATCATGAGAAGCCCGACCGATCTCATTCACGCCAACGCCTATCACATGGCGGTCGAGATCGAGCCTCTCGCCGAGGCGAAAGAGCGCATCAAGGCGGCAACGGGCTCCGAGGTGATTGGTGTGCGACGGCTGCCGCATCTTGGCGGCAGCCGGGAAGCTTAGAGGGCTGAAGTCAGTGCAGTACGCCGAACAGCCAGAGCAAAATGATGATCGGGATCGGAATACCGATCAGCCACAACAATATTCCGCGCATGGTCCGTGTCTCCGCTTCTTACGGGGGTGATACGGCGGAGCAAACGTCCGGCCACGTCGCGAGTTCCAATTGCTAGGTCGCGACGGCGCCTCCGCGCCGCGCTTGTAGTTCGAAGGCGGCGGCGAGCAGCGCCTTGGTGTAGTCGGTCTTCGGTTTGGCGAACACCGTGCGCGCCGGGCCTTGCTCGACAACCTTGCCGTGGCGGAGCACGATGATCGAGTTGGCGAGCGCGCGCACCACCTTGAGGTCGTGGCTGATGAAGAGGTAAGCGAGCTTGTGCTTCCGTTGCAGCTCGCGCAGGAGATCGACGATCTGCGCTTGCACCGAGACGTCGAGCGCCGACGTCGGCTCGTCGAGGATGAGGAACTTCGGCTCGAGCACGAGCGCGCGGGCGATGGCGATGCGCTGGCGCTGGCCGCCGGAGAATTCGTGCGGATAGCGGTCACGCCAGGCGGGATCAAGGCCCACCTCCTTGAGCGCGCGGGCGACGCGCGCATTCCGCTCGTCCTGGCTCAGTCCATGATTCTGGATCAGCAGGCCCTCCTCGATGATCTGACCGACCGAAAGGCGGGGAGAGAGCGAGCCGTAAGGGTCCTGGAACACGATCTGCATGTGACGCCTGAGCGGTCGCATGCGCTTCGAATCGTAGCCATCGATGCGGTTGCCGAGATAGACGATGGGGCCATCGCTCGACACGAGCCTAAGCAAGGCAAGCCCGAGCGTCGTCTTACCCGAGCCCGACTCGCCCACAACGCCGAGCGTCTGCCCTTCCTTGACGGCGAGGTCGATGCCGTCGACTGCCTTGATGTAGCCTACGATGCTGCGCAAGAAGCCGCGCTTTATGGGGAACCACACCTTCAGGTCCTTGGCTTCAAGAATGGTCTGCGCCTTGGCGTTGGCAGGCGGCGGCGCACCCTTCGGCTCAGAAGCGAGCAGGTGCTTGGTGTAGGGGTGCTGCGGCGAGGCGAAGATCTGCTGGGTTGCGCCCCGCTCGACGATCTCGCCGTTGTTCATTACGCACACCCTGTCGGCCATCTTCCGCACGATGCCGAGGTCATGCGTGATGAGCAGCATGGCCATGTGGAATTCGTCTTTGAGCTTGGCGAGCAGGTCGAGGATCTGCGCTTGAATCGTGACATCGAGCGCAGTGGTCGGCTCGTCGGCGATGAGCAGGTCTGGCTCGTTGGCTAGTGCCATGGCGATCATTACCCTTTGCCGCTGTCCGCCCGAGAGCTGATGCGGATAAGAGGCAAGACGCCCCTTGGGGTCGTCGATGCCGACCTTGCCGAGGAGATCGAGCACGCGCTCACGCGCGGCGCGGTCAGACAGCCCGCGATGAATTTTCAGGATTTCACCAACCTGCTGCTCGATGGTGTGCAGCGGGTTGAGCGAGGTCATTGGCTCCTGGAAGATCATGGAGATGTTGTTGCCGCGGACCGAGCGCAGTGCAGCGTCGCGGAGCGACATCAGGTTTTCGCCCTTGAACCAGATCTTGCCCGAGGGATGGGAGGCGGAAGGATAGGGCAGGAGCTTGAGGATCGATAGCGCAGTGACGGTCTTGCCCGAGCCGGACTCGCCAACCAGCGCTACCGTCTCGGCCCTGCCGATGTCGAATGAGACGTGCTTGACGGCGTGGGTGATCTTGCCGCCGCCACGAAAATCGACCGACAGATCTTCGACCTTGATGAGCTGGCGCTGGGGCGGAACGCTCTGGCCGTTTCTCGCTTCCATCAAGCCGCTCCGCTCTTAATTCGCTCAGGCTCGGCGTCCGCGCACACGCCGCGCTCGATCTCGATGGTGGCGTGGTCGAGTCCGAAGCGCTCCTTGAGCCGCGCCTTGATATCGCGCACCGCCTGATCGGAATTCTGCCGCTCGCCGATGCAGGCATGCAGCGTCACCATGCGTCGGGACTGCGTGATCGACCAGACATGCACGTGATGGACGCCGTCGACGCCTTTGACGTTGGCGACGAGGTCAGGGCCGATGGCGCGCGTGTCGAGCTCGCCCGGCGCGCCTTCGAGCAGGATATGGCCTGCTTCGGCCACCACCTGCCAGCCGCTGCGCACGATGATGGCGGCGACCACCAGCGACAACAGGGGATCAATGGGGGTCCAGCCGGTTGCAAGAATCACCCCGCCACCGACGAGAGCCGCAACCGAGCCGAACAAATCGCCGAGCACATGCACCGTGGCGCCGCGAACGTTGAGATTCTCGCGGTCGGCGCCTTGCAGCAGCCAGAACGCCGCGATGTTCACGAGCAGTCCGAGCACGGCGATGACTACCATGATGTCGCCTGAGACCACCGGCGTGGTCATCAGCCGCTCGAGGGCCTCGTAAACGATCCAAGCCGCAATAGCGAACAGCGCCAGGCCATTGGCGAAAGCGACCAGCACCTGGAAGCGGTCGAAGCCGAAGGTGCGTCTCCAGTCGGCCGGTCGCCGCGACAGCCTGAACCCGAACCAGGCAAGCGCAAGCGAGGCGAAGTCGGTGAGCATGTGGCCTGCGTCGGCAAGCAGCGCGAGCGAGCCGGCCGCGATGCCTCCGGCCACCTCGGCGAACATGAAGGCGCCGGTGATGAGCGCGGCGAGCCCCATGCGGCGCTCGTTATTGGCGTGAACGGCGCCGTGTGCATGGCTGTGCCCCGCGTGGATGTGCGCGGGGCCATCCTCGTGACGGTGGTGCAAATGGGATCCCATGACGGGCTCACATCAAAGTCTTGCGCGGGTCTAGCGCGTCGCGCACGGCCTCGCCGACGAAGATGAGAAGGCTGAGCATCAGCGCGATGACGAAAAAGGCGGTCAGCCCGAGCCATGGCGCCTGGAGGTTGTCCTTCCCTTGAGCGAGCAGCTCGCCCAGCGACGGCGACCCAACCGGCAGGCCATAGCCCAGGAAGTCCAATGATGTGAGCGTGGTGATCGAGCCATTCAAGATAAACGGCATGAAGGTCAGCGTCGCGACCATGGCGTTCGGCAGGAGATGCTTGAAGATGATTCTCGTGTTGGAGAGGCCGAGTGCGCGGGCTGCGGTGATGTACTCGAAATTCCGCGCGCGCAGGAATTCCGCGCGCACCACGCCCACCAGTGCCACCCACGAGAAGGCAAGCAGGATGCCGAGCAGAATCCAGAAATTCGGCTCAATCACTGCGGCGATGATGATGAGCAGATAAAGTTGCGGGACGCTCGTCCAAATCTCGATGAAGCGCTGGAACAGGAGGTCGGTCCAACCGCCGAAATAGCCCTGCACCGCTCCTGCCGCCACGCCGATGATGGAGGAGAACAGCGTGAGCACCAGCCCGAACAGGACCGAGAGGCGGAAGCCGTAGATGACGCGAGCGACCACGTCGCGACCCTGGTCGTCGGTGCCGAGCCAGTTCCATTCGAGCTCGGCATTGCAAGGGTGGAAGCCCTGCTCGACCGCCGCTTGGCAGTCCTTCTCGGTCAGTGCCCAGGTGGGCTTCACCGGAAAGGCCATCGGCGGATTTTTGTTCTGGGTGTTGTAGGAGAAGCGGATCGGCGGCCAAAGCACCCACCCGCCGCCCTTGGCGATCATCTCCTTGACGGCAGGATCGCGATATTCGGCTTCAGTCTCGAAGATGCCGCCGAACGCGGTCTCGGGATAGGAGTGGAAGATCGGCCAATAATAATGGTTATCGTATTTGATCAGGATCGGCTTGTCGTTGGCGATGAACTCGGCGAACAGGCTCACGCCAAACAGCGCGAGGAAAATCCATAACGACCAGAAGCCACGCCGGTTGGCCTTGAAGGTGTCCCAGCGCCGGCGCTGTAGCGCCGACAGCCATGGGCGCCGAACCGGGACTCCCTGGGCGGTCACCTCCTCGACGAGAGCAGTGTCGGTGGGCGCATCCATCGGCGTCACACCTCGCGCGTCTCGAAATCGATGCGCGGATCGACCCAGGTATAGGTGAGGTCGGAGATGAGATTGATGAAGAGGCCGAGCAGCGAGAAGATATAGACCGTGGCGAACACGACGGGATAGTCGCGGTTCACGATCGACTCGAAGCCGAGCAGCCCGAGCCCATCCAAGCTGAAGATCGTCTCGATCAGAAGCGAGCCGGCAAAGAAGGCGCCGATGAACGCGCCGGGAAAGCCCGCGATCACGATCAGCATGGCGTTGCGGAACACGTGGCCGTACAGCACTTTGTGCTCGGGCAAGCCCTTGGCCCGCGCCGTCATCACATATTGCTTCCTAATCTCCTCGAGGAACGAGTTCTTGGTGAGGAAAGTCGTGGTGGCGAAGGCCGACAGCGTCATGGCGATCATCGGCAGAACGAGGTGCCAGAAGTAATCGAGGATTTTGGAATACCAGGGCAACGACCACCAATTTTCCGAGGTGAGGCCGCGCAAGGGAAAGATCTGCAGGAACGAGCCGCCGGCAAACAGCACGATCAGGAACACGGCGACCAGGAAGCCGGGAACCGCGTAGCTGATCACGATCACCGTGCTGGTCCACATGTCGAATTTCGAGCCGTCCCGCACCGCCTTGCGGATGCCGAGCGGAATCGAAATGGCATAAGAGAGCAGGGTCATCCACAGCCCGAGCGAGATCGACACCGGCATCTTCTCGCCGATCAGCTTGAGCACGCTCGTGTCGCGGAAATAGCTCTGTCCGAAATCGAACAGGAGGTAATTCTTGATCATCAGGAAGAAGCGCTCATAGGCCGGCTTGTCGAAGCCGAACTGCTTCTCGAGGCTCTTGATAAATTCGGGATCGAGGCCTTGCGCGCCGCGATATTTCGACGGTGCCGATATATCTCCCGGCGTCGCACCCTGGCCGGGGCGGCCCATGAAATCGCCGCCGCCGCCGCTGAACTGAGAGGTCGCTCCAACATCGGTCCCGGTGAGTTGCGCAATCAAGCGCTCGACCGGGCCGCCCGGCGCAAACTGGATGATGACGAAGGTCACCAGCATGATGCCGAACATGGTGGGGATGATGAGCAGGATGCGGCGAAGAATATAAGCGGTCATTGGAGTCTGGTTTGCCTTCTCGATCGCCAGATAAAGAACCCTGCGAGCGCGAGCCCGCTTAAGGCGGCGATGATCAGAAGTGGCCGCCGTGAGCCGGAACGCGTCGAATCATCCGGGCTCGCCGCGACATTTCTTGCCAGTTTGGCAGCTTTGGCCTCGTCATACCACCAGGTATCGAGAATGCCTCGATCGAAACGCGGTTTCACCGCAGGCCTGGAAAATTTGTCCCAGTAAGCGACGTTGAACGACGGCTTGTACCAGTGCGGCACCCAGTAATGACCGGCCCTCAGCACGCGGTCGAGCGCTCGCGCCGCGGTGTCGAGCTCGTCCCGGCTCTTGGCGGCGATGACGCGCTCGATCAGCGCGTCGATGGCGGGATCCGAGATGCCGGCAAGATTGAGTGAGCCGGTCATCTGCGCTGCTTGCGAGCCGAAATAGCTGCGAAGCTCGACCCCCGGCGTGTTGCGCATCTGGTAACGCTCGGTGGTGATGTCGAAGTCGAAATCCTTGAGGCGCTGCTGGTATTGCGCCGGATCGACCATCCGAGGACGAGCGTCGATCCCGAGCAGCTTGAGGTTCTTCACGTAGGGCGTGATCAGCCGCTGGAAGACGTCCTCGAAGAACAGAATCTCGAGCTTGAGCGGCTCACCCTTGTCGTTGACGCGGACGCCGTTCTTGATGGTCCATCCCGCTTCGTCGAGGAGCTTGCCGGCCTCGACCAGGAGGTTACGGTCCTGGCCCGAGCCGTCGCTTTTCGGAGGGAGGTAAGCTGGTCCAAGCGCTTCGTCGGAAACGGGCACGCCGAGATTGGTGAGCAGCGCGCGCTCGGCATCGGAGGGCCTGCCCTCGGCCTTCATTGGCGAGTTCTCGAAGAAGCTCACCGTGCGCGTATAGAGCCCGTAGAACACATTGCGATTGGTCCACTCGAAGTCGAAGGCAAGATCGAGTGCTTTGCGCACGCGCGGGTCCTTCAGCGCGTCGCGCCGCGTGTTGAGGAAGAAGCCTTGCGTGCCTGACGGCGTCTCGTCGGGCAGCACCTCCTTCTTCACCCTGCCATCGCGGAGCGCTGGAAAGTCGTACTCGGTCGCCCACACCTTTGAGGTGAACTCCTCGCGGAAGTCGAAGGTACCGGCCTTGAAGGCCTCCATGCCTGCGGTGCGGTCCCAAAAATACTCGAAGCGGATCTTGTCGAAGTTCCACCGCCCGCGATTGACCGGCAGGTCCTTGGCCCAATAGTCGGGATTGCGACGATAGACGATGGTGCGCCCTTGCGCGAGGCTGTCCACCACGTAAGGTCCCGAGCCGAGCGGCGGGTCTAGCGTCGTTTGGTCGAAGGGACGGGTCGCGTAATAGGCTTTGGAGAAGATCGGAAGACCCGCGACGGTAAGTGGCAGGTCGCGCACGAGATTGACCTTGAAAGTATAGCGCACGGTATGCGGTTCCAGCGCTTCTGCCTTCACCACATCCTCGAGCATCTGATGATAGATGGGGTGGCCCTTCGTCTTGAGCGCCTCGAAGGAATAGACCACGTCGTCGGCGGTGAGAGGACTTCCGTCGGCGAACCGCGCCTCGGGGCGGAGATAAAAGGTCACCGACATCTTGTCGTCGGCCACCTCGGCGCTCTCCGCGACGAGTCCATAGACTGCGTCGGGCTCGTCGGCCGCTGGCGTCATCAGCGAGTCGAACAGGAGCTCCAGGCCCTGCGCCGCATCGCCCTTGAGAATGTAGTTGTTAAGGCTGTTGAAGGTGGCAACGCCGCCCCAGCCGACCAGCGAGAAGGTGCCGCCCTTGGGCGCGTTTGGGTCGGCATAGTTGAAATGGTCGAAATTGGCGGGATAGGCCAGATCGCCGAAAGCTGACAGCCCGTGCTTGCGCTCAGAGGCGGCAGTGGGCGCGGCCAGGGCCACTAAAAGAAGAAGCGCACCGCAACCGACCAATCGCCATGGCGCGCGGGGCTGCATCAGAGCTTCGAAGGCCCCGGCAATTTGTCGGCGAGCTTCTGGTCGAACCACCACACCTGCATGAAGCCAGGGGTTAGGCCAGGGAGCACCTTGGGCTGACCGTAGCGGTCCCAATAGGCGATGCGCACATTGGGCGAGTACCACTGCGGCACCACGAACTCGTTCCATTGCAACACGCGGTCGAGTGCGCGCGTGGCCGCGACGAGATCAGCGCGGTCCTTGGAGAAGATGATGTGGTCGACCAGCTTGTCGATCGCCGGATCCTTGATCCCGATCAGGTTCATGCTGCCTTCGCGGCCCGCGGCGTCGGAGCCCCAGAAATCGCGCTGCTCGTTCCCCGGCGAGTCCGACTGGGCGAAGGTGCCGACCACGACGTCGTAGTCGAAGCCGTTGAGGCGCCGCGTATATTGCGACGAGTCGACCATGCGGAGCGTGCCCTTGATGCCGAGCCGCGCGAGATTCTGCAGATAAGGCTGAACGATCCTCTCGAAGAGCGGGGAGACGATCAGGAACTCGACATTCATCTGCTGCCCGGTCTTGGTGTTGGTGAGGACGCCGTTCTTAACCTCCCAGCCTGCGTCCTTGAGGAGCTCCGCGGCTTTGCGCAAATTGGCGCGAATGTCGTCGGGCGTGTTGTTGACCGGGTTCTTGTGCACCTCGGTGAACACCTCGGGCGGCACGCCGCCCTTCACCTCGTTCAAGATCTCGAGCTCACGGCCTTGCGGCACGTCTTGCGGAGCGGCGAGCTCGCCGTTCTGGAAATAGCTGCCGACCCGCGCATACTGGCCGTAGAACAGATTCTTGTTGGCCCACTCGAAATCGAAGGCGAGGTTGAACGCCTGGCGCACGCGGCGGTCCTGGAATTGCTGGCGGCGTAGATTGAACACGAAGCACTGCATCGGCTGCGTGCGCTTGATCGCGACTTCCTGACGCCTGACGAAGCCGTCGCGCACGGCGGCGAAATCGTAGGCCGTCGCCCAGTTCTTGGCGCTGGTCTCCTGCCAGTAATCGAGATTGCCGGCCTTGAAGCTCTCGAAGGCCACCGTCTGATCCCGATAATAGTCGAATCGCATCTCGTCGTAGTTCCACTGGCCTCTGTTGACTGGCAGGTCTTTGCCCCAATAGTCGGCGACGCGCTCATAAGTGATCGACCGCCCCGGCGTGACCCGCTTGATGCGGTAAGGGCCTGAGCCGAGGGGCGGCTCCAGCGTCGTTTTCATCGGGTCGCGCTGATTGCCGCTCGCGTCCTTCCCCGTCCAATAATGCTTCGGCAGGATGGTGAGCTGACCCATGATCATGGGCAGCTCGCGGTTGTTCTTCACGTCGAAATAGAAGGTGACCTCGTTGTCGCCGGTGGCTTCGGCGCGCGCCACGTTCTTGTAATAGAGGCCCATGCGCGGGTTGGCAGTCTTGTTCACGTCGAGGCTGTAGATCACGTCCTCGGACGTGATTGGCGTGCCGTCATGCCAGCGCGCTTCTTTGCGCAGATGGAAAGTGACCGAGGAGTAGTCGGCGGGGTAGGAGGCCCATTCGGCGATCAACCCGTAAGAGGTCGAAGGCTCGTCCAGACTGTCGGCCATCAGGCTCTCGTAGACGAGCGTAAGCCCCGCCGCTGCCTCGCCTTTGTAGAGCACAGGGTTGAGACTATCGAAGCCTCCGATATCGGCCATGCGCACGCTGCCGCCTTTGGGTGCGTCAGGATTGACGAAGTCGAAATGGGTGAAGTCGGCGGGATATTTCGGCTCTCCGATCAGCGAGAGCGCGTGATGGTGAACCGGCGCATCCTCTGCCTGAGCAGGCAGAGAGAAGGTGAACGCAAATAGGGCTGCGGCGGCGAGACGAAGCAATGTCATGGTGGCGAAGACGCGTTCCATCTGACTGGAAAAGAGCCTGCCGAGCGCGCGACGTAGTGCCGGGCTAAAGGGCGGGCGCCCTCGGCGCCAAAAGGCGTGAGAAAGCTAGCATGGCGGCCGACATGACCAAATGAATTATCGGTCATGTCCCGGCGGTTTCAAGGCTCCCGCCTTAGCGGGATTCTCAGCAAAAATCCGCTTCGGAAGCCCCAGGTTCCGTGGACTATTGGCCGGGTGTCGGGCCCTCCGGATAGACCGGCTGCGGCTGCGACGGGAACGGGCCTTCGCCCTCAGACTTGCCGGTCTCTTCAGAAGGCGCAGGTGTCTCTGCCGATGGTGCAGGTGTCTCAGCCGAGGGCTGTGGCGTCTCGGCTGAAGGCGCCGGCGATTCGGCTGGAGGTTGCGGCGTCTCTGCCGATGGTGCAGGCGAGGGCGGCGGAGTCTCAGCCGCTGGCGGAGGCGTCTCTGCCGACGGGGCGTGCGTTTCCGCTGATGGTGCTGGGGTCTCGGCTGAGGGTGCTGGCGCCGGGGCGGCAGGAGCAGGCGAAGGTGTCTCAGCCGACTGAGCTGGTGCCGGTGCCGGCGGCGGAGTCTCGGCCGACGGCGCCGGTGCTGAGGGTGTCGGCGTCTCAGCCGATGGCGCCGGTGCTGAGGGTGTTGGCGCTGGCGCTGGCGTCTCAGCAGATGGTGAGGGCGCTGGCGATGGTGCCGGCGCGGGCGCTGCCGGGGCAGGCGTCTCGGCAGATGGCGCCGGTGCGGGTGCTGCCGGTGCGGGTGTGGCTGGTGGTGGCGTCTCGGCAGCCGGAGCCTCTTCCGGTTTCTTCTCGGGCGCCCCGCCGGGAGCTTGAGGCAATGGCGGCGGGTTGTCGTTCTTGGAGCGCAGGAAGGCGATGACGTTGGCGCGCTTCTTCGCATCGGGAATGCCAGGGAAGGCCATCATCGTCCCCGGCGCAAAGGCCTGGGGATTGGTGATCCAGGTGTCGATCAGTTCGTAGGTCCAGTTGCCCTCATGAGCCTTGAGCGCAGGCGTGTAATTGAAGCCTTCGACCGAGGCGATCTTCCGCCCGACCACGCCATAGAGGTTAGGCCCGACGACCACAGCGCCGCCCTTGTCGAAGGTGTGGCACACTTTGCACAAAGCTGCGTCGGCCTCGCCCTGCTTCGGGTCGGCCGATGCGAGCAGCTTGTCAATCTCAGCGCCGCCACCGGTCGCGGCTGCGGGCTTTCCGCCCTCGGCGGGCTTTTGCTCCGCACCAGCAGTTGGAGCGCCTCCGGCGGGGGCTTGCGGCAGCGGCGGCGGGTTGTCGTTCTTGTTGCGCAGGAACAGGAGCACGTCGGCGCGCTCCTTTGCATCGGGCAGGCCGGGGAACAGTGCCATCTTGGTTCCGGGCACGAACGCTCCCGGGTTGGTGATCATGCTGTTGATCTTGGCGTAATCCCAATTGCCGAGCTCTTTGGCCTTCGCCTTCAGCGCATCGGAATATTCATAGCCTTCATGCGAGGCGATCGGGCGGCCCAGCACGCCGTAGAGGTTGGGCCCGATCATGTTCGCGCCGCCCTTGTCGAAGTTGTGGCAGATCGAGCATTTCTTCGCGACGTCGGCGCCGTGCGCCTCGTTCGCGCTCGCAAGCAGCGTAGCAAGCTCAGCCTCGCCACCACCTCCGGCGGGCTTCTTCTCTTCTGGCTTTTGCTCTGCGACCTCGGGCTTATGCTCTTGGAACGCGATATTCACGATGGTCTTGGTGCCGAAGAACAGCAGCAAGGCACCGAGCACGGCCATCGCGATCTGATTCAGGCGGTAATAATCCATGATCCCCAATCCCCAGCAGGGCTACTTGCCGCGTAGCTCTTGCGACGCGGCGCGAGACTATAGGGCGTATGCGCTTGTTGCAACTCGGACATCCGCGTCGCGCCCATTGTCGCGCTGGACTCTATCCCGTGCTACCTCACGCCTATCATGGACTGCCTGATCGTCATCCCGGCAAGGCTGAAAGCGACGCGGCTGCCCGACAAGCCTATGGCGGATATCGCGGGCGAGCCGATGATCGTCCATGTCTGGCGGCGGGCGGTCGAGGCCGATTGCGGTCCGGTCGTGGTCGCAACCGACTCTGAGGCGGTGCGGGATGCGGTCCTTCTAGCCGGCGGTAAGGCCCTGATAACGCGGGCAGATCATCCGAGCGGCTCCGACCGGGTATTCGAAACCATCGAGAAATTCGACCCGAGAGGCGCCTTCGAGGTGGTGGTCAATCTGCAAGGAGACCTGCCCACGCTCGATCCTCACCTCGTGCGAAGCTGCCTTGCCGCGCTCCGCGAGTACGACGCCGACATCGCCACCCTCGCCGCGGCCATCACGCGCGAGGAAGAGCGAACCGACCCGAACGTGGTGAAGGTGGTGGGCTCGCCGCTCAAAGGGGGGTCGGTGCTCCGCGCGCTCTATTTCACGCGCGCCACAGCACCTTACGGCGAGGGCCCGCTCTACCATCATATCGGCATCTACGCTTACCGGCGGCAGGCGCTTCACCGCTTCGTGTCGCTGCCGCCGTCGCCGCTTGAGCTCAGGGAGAAGCTCGAGCAGCTCCGCGCGCTCGAGGCCGACATGCGCATCCACGTCGGGCTCGTTGACACTGTCCCGCTCGGTGTCGATACTCCGGCCGACCTTGCGCGGGCGCGTGAGCTGTTCAAGTCCCGCCGCTGACTTCGCCCGCTTCCCAAGCCGATGAAGAGATCGCGTTCAAACAGAATCGCCTTCCAGGGCGAGCCGGGAGCGAATTCGCACCTCGCCGCGCGCGACGCCTACCCGCGCATGGAGGCGCTTGCGTGCCCGACCTTCGAGGACGCGATTGCCGCGGTGAAGACCGGCAAGGCCGGGCTCGCCATGATCCCGATCGAGAACTCGGTAGCGGGGCGCGTCGCCGACATCCATCATCTGCTGCCGCATTCGGGGCTGCATATCGTCGCCGAGCATTTCGAGCGCGTACGGCACCAATTGCTCACGCTACCCGGCGTCAAGCTCTCCGAGCTCAAGACCGTCCACAGCCACATCATGGCGCTTGGCCAGTGTCGCAATGCAATCCGCGCACTGAAGCTGAAGCCCGTGATCGAAGCCGACACCGCCGGCGCCGCGCGCCATTTGCGTGAGACTGGCGACCGCACGGCCGGGGTAATTGCATCGAAACTTGCCGCCGACATCTACGGGCTCAACGTGGCAAAGGCCGATATCGAGGATGCCGAGCACAACACCACGCGCTTCGTCGTGCTGTCCGCTAAGCCCGCAAAAGCGCGCGCCGGCGACGGCCTCGTAATAACGAGCTTCGTGTTCCGCGTGCGCAACGTGCCGGCGGCGCTGTACAAGGCGCTCGGCGGCTTCGCCACCAATGGCGTCAACATGACCAAGCTCGAGTCCTACCAGCTCGAAGGCTCGTTCAACGCCACGATGTTCTATGCCGACATCGAAGGCCACCCCGACCAGCGGCCGGTCAAGCTTGCCATGGAGGAGCTGCACTTCTTTTCGAGCGAAGTGACGGTGCTCGGCGCTTACCCTGCGAGCCCGTTCCGCGCCGAGCTTAAGGCTCTGCACGGCTGAGCCGCTCGATCGGGTCTAGGCCGGTTTGGCGGTGAACAGCTGGCACCACCCGCTCGCAGCGATCGGGTCTTCCACCACCTTACATGAAGCCGGCGCCACGAACTGGACACAGCCCGAGCATTGCTGCCCGTTGTTTGGGTGGTCCTGATATTTGGCGGCGTCATGCGTAAGCTTCTGCTGCGCGAACAGGTTCTGCGTAATCGCGTTGGTCGATACGATCGCGCCGGCGATCATCGGCACGCTCTTCAACAACGAGCGGCGACAAACGCCTTGTTTGGTCGGGGGATTGGTCATGCGAGCACTCCTTTCATCGCCCAGAAATGAAGCGAGTCTCGCGCGAAAGAACCGTTAGCTTACCTGGAAGGTTCCGCTGCGCCTCTTCGATAACTCGCCTCGGTGCTTGCGCCGGGCGTCTACGCTGCCAGATCGTTGAAGCTCGAAACATCGCGAGCGAAGACGAGCTCGCGCTGGACCTGCCTTTCGTGCCTCATCTCCGGCCCGACCGGCTTGAAACCGAGCTGCGCTAACAACTCGGCAATGCGCCTTCCGCCTTTGTTCTCCTTGGTTTCGACCTGAATCTGTCTAAGCGCGGGGTTGGCGAGCGTCTTCCAGGCTCCAGCAAGAACCTGTTGGGTGAAGCCGGGCACATCGATTTTTAGATAGTTCGGGCACGGCGCCCCATAGCGCGCGATGAACCTGTCGATAGTCCAGAGCTGGACGGCTTGAATTGATGGGAAGTTCTTCCGCTTGCGATCAGGTTTTTTGCTTTCCTTGAAGGTGAACGAGCGTCCCGGCATCAATTGCGAAACATGCAAGTTCACAATCTTATGAGTATGGCCGAATCCGAGTTGCAGACAGCGGACACGGTCCTCAAGGTGGTTCAATTCACAGTTGGCCACGAGGTTGTAGTAGTTCACCGCCGCGGGCTCGAAGGCCCGGACCTCGAGTTCGCCGCGGGTGGCGGCATAGAGCGTGAACATGCCGACATTGGCCCCGATATCCCAAAATACCGAACCGGGCGCCATTGTATAGATCCATTTCATGGGGTCCGGCTCCCTGCTCATGATTTTGCGAACCTGCCTGCGGCTTGCGCGACCGTGATTCAAAAAGCGGATTTTGCCGTGCGGCGTGTCGACGACGGAGGGCATGCTGAGCAGAAGATCGACAGCGTCGGCGCGCTGATCTGCGGGCAACCACCGGAGCAAGGACAGGATGCCTTCGCTCCCGCGCTCAATGCGACGCGAGTTAGTCTGTTCGCCTTATCGAAGATGCCACTCTTCACGTCCGCTCGTGCCCTGTCGGCGTCTCTTTGGCGACATAGGGCATAAGTCTCGATCAATCAGCCTCATCCCGCGGCCTAAGCGCGCGGTGGACTCCTTGTCACAGTCGCGCCAACTCTCCGGCCTTAACGGGCACCTATTTCGCTTTGATCTTGGTTGGCGAAAGCAACCTGGAATGTTGGCGAAAGCAACCTGGAATGGAATTTCCGGGCTCTTGCCTAGAGCGGGTTGCCACAAGAGCCATCATCCCCGATATACTCCGGGAGGGAGGTTGGCGGCAGGCGCGTCCCTCGCCAACCGGGTCAGGTCCGGAAGGAAGCAGCCCTAACGAGCGTTTCGCGGGTTGCTCGTCCAGCCTCCCACCTACTTTCTCATAATAAAATAAGCCACTTACTCGGAAATCCAGGGTCAACATGTGTCAACATAAACCAAGCAATTTCAATGGGTGTCAGAGAGTGTCGGCAGCTCGTGTCAACACGCTGTCAACATGAAACACCCAAAACGCCAGCCCACGGCAGTCCTCCTTCGGACCCCCTGAGAAAACGCGCAAAGTATGTGCGAAAGTGCGAAACATAGTATCTCTAATACTAGTCTCTCTAATGTTAGTACCTCTAATATGAGTGACTCTACCAGACCTGACGGTCTGGATGACTCCTCCTTCAATGAAAAGAATGGTTTTCAGGGTAGAGGAGATTCCGACTCGGACTTCGAGTCCAACCTACAGACTCGGCACCCCATGAAAACCCCCATTGACCCATGGGACTACATTCAACGGGTCGCTAACCCGGAGGTGTTTTCCGGCGAGAGAGTCGAACTCACTGACAGTGGTAGGGTCGAGGCCGCGCGGGTCCAGTTGAAGTTCTGGACAGACAATAAGCGAACGTATGAGGCCAAGCTCGGTCGCTGCGCCGACGACCACGAGCAGAGAGCGGAAATTCTTGGTAAGATTGCGACTGCCGATGCCAAGATGGCGGACGCGCTCGCTATCCTTGCGGAGGAAGAGACTGCATGAGCAATGTGTATAGGGTTGAATTTGCCGAAGACCAGACCCTCGGATTCGGTGACCACCCGTGGAACCGCCGCGCAGAGAGGTTCCTCCGCGACCTGCGGATGACTGGCGCTCCCTCCGATGTGATAGCGGAACTGCTGCACAACCTGCTGGACATCGTGGAGCCGCGCACGCACTGGCACGCTTTGAAATGAGGTATCGTCCCAAGCAGGCGAAGTAATCAGTCCAATTTAGTTCGATTCGCCTTCTCGCGATCGCACACGCAACCGAAGCCCTGCACTGGACCTCAAAAAATTTTCGCGCGTCGCGTCGCGAGGTCTAACTATTGTCAAGCTGTCATGCTGTGACATCGTGGAGAGCCAAACCATGCGAATTCCGATCATGCTTCGAGGCGTTTTAGTTGCGCTGATCGCCCTGATCGGCGTCAGTCTCCAGAGCGCACACGCCGATGTCGGCGGCATTACGCTCGTGGTCTACAAGGGCGGCTGGATTATCGGCGGCTCGGCTGGCCATGGCACGCTCAATTTCCATGGCCGCATTTATCCGCTGGGAGTGGGAGGCATCGACTATGGCTTCCTGTTCGGCGGATCGAGGACCGTATTTTATGGCCGAGTCAGTCATATCCAGAGCCCGTATGACGTTGCTGGCGTTTACGGCGCAGCCGGTGCGGGCCTTGCGCTTGGCGGTGGCATCCGCGCGATTGTGCTTGTCAACCAGAAGGGTGCCGTACTGGAACTTTCGGGCCGACAGATCGGGTTGATGGCGAACGCCGACCTGAGCGGGCTTGCGATCACGATGAGGTAGCTGGGGGGCCGGCAATCCACTGCCATGCCTTGAGCCGGAAGCCCCGCATATTCAGAAATTAGCACGTCCGATAAGAAGGATCCCGGAAACCCGGGCTCTTCTCTACTAGAGAGGGTGTCTGGGGGCACAGCGAGCTGCCGCTCTGCCGCTGCTGCGCTAACACGTAAAGGGAATGGTTCCGGGGCCGGTGAAAATTTCACCGCATTAGCAGAGAAATCACTAGCGAAAATCCAACCTGGACTTGTGCCCGACTTGCCGCGTTCTTGTTTGCCATCATTGCCGTGCTCCAATTCATCCGTGCCTTGGGTGGGTGGCGGATAATGGTCAATGGGACCG
>DASSLP010000048.1:0-7183 GCA_035689365.1 Methyloceanibacter sp. | reverse complement strand
CCCGGAGCTTGAGCAACACGTTCGCCGGCATTGCTCCAGGCGATGCACCGGCTTTCATTGCGGCAGAGTTTCTCGGTGCGCTTGCCGCAGCCTACCTGTTCGGCTGGCTCTTCAAGACTGCCTAGTAATACAGGCAATCCTGGTAGCGGCTCCACCAATAGGGACTGCCGGTAATGATGGCTTGCCGCCGCAGCCGAGCGCAGTTGCCATAGCCGTTATAGGCGTAATAGTCGCCGTAGAAGAACGGGTCGCCGGTGAAGAAGAAGCGGTTATTGAAGCGGTTATTGAAGTGGTGATGGTGATTGTGATCCCAATTCCCATTCCAATTCCCGTTCCAGTTGTTGCTGGCTATGCGGCCATGGCGGACCAACGGACCATTGAAGTCGCCGCCTCTGGCGATGCGAGCCGAGCGGCTGCCGCCCCAAGCCCCGCTGCTAAAGTGGTCGCCGCTCATGTGGCCCATATGGCCAGCGCTGCCGACGCCGGCGAAACGGCCGCCAGGGCCACCGGCGCCGCCGACCATGTGGCCGCCGCCGCCACCGCCGCCCATGTGGCCGCCGCCGCCGCTAAAGGAGCCGCCGCCGCCGAAGGCGCCACCGCCACCGCCGCCTCCGCTTTTCACGAGCTGGACCATGCCAGTCGTGCCCTTCAGGTCAAATACAGGGCCTGCCTTGGCGGGCAGCTGAGTCGCCGCGAGCAAAGCCACACCGCTCGCAAGAGCAGCTATCGTCATTCCGTACCGCATCGGGAATTTCCTTTCGTAGATCTGTCGCACCGCCCGCGCCTACTGGGCTGCGAGCGGCTGCTTTAGCAGGAAAAATGCCGGCCTCGCGTCCGTTGTTCCGGCAGGAACGCTCCCAAGGGATACCCGCGGGGGAGGCTTTTACCTATCAAGCCCTTCCCTCATCGCCTTTGCAAATTCACGATAAGGTGATAATGGAGGCCGCCAACCGGTGGCGGCCTGTTGCACCGCGCTGATGCGTCGAGCCGCCCTTTTTCAATGAGGTTGGCCGATGCCCGAAGGGCAGCCCCAAGCTGACAAGAGACAATTTTCCGACGGCGCGATCGCGCTCACCTTCGATGACGTTCTGATCAGGCCGGCGGCCTCGAACGTGCTGCCGAACGAGGTCGATGTCTCCTCGCGCGTGACCCGGTCGATCGCCCTGCACGTGCCGGTGCTGTCCTCGGCCATGGACACGGTCACCGAGGCGCGGCTGGCAATAGCCATGGCGCAGGCCGGCGGCATCGGTGTGATCCACCGCAATCTCTCGCCCGAGGCGCAAGCCGCCGAGGTCGCCCAAGTCAAGAAATTCGAGTCGGGCATGGTGGTGAATCCGGTGACCATTCACCCCGAGGCGAACCTCGCCGATGCGCTGAAGCTGATGTCCGATCATCAGATCTCCGGCATCCCGGTGGTCGAGCAGGCCGGCAATGGCGGCCGCCCCGGCAAGCTCGTCGGCATCCTTACCAATCGCGACGTGCGCTTCGCCACCAACCCCAAGCAGCGCGTGGCCGAGCTCATGACCAAGGAGAACCTGGTCACCGTCAAGGAGAGCGTCGCCATGGAGGAGGCGAAGCGCTTGCTCCATACGCATCGCATCGAGAAGCTGCTCGTGGTCGACGACGACTATCGCTGCATCGGGCTGATCACGGTCAAGGACATCGAGAAAGCGCGGCTCCATCCCAATGCGTGCAAGGACGAGCAGGGGCGGTTGCGGGTAGCCGCGGCGACCAGCACCGGCGACGAGGGCCTTGCCCGCGCCGAGCGGCTGATCGATGCCGGCGCGGACCTGATCGTGGTCGACACCGCGCATGGCCACTCGGCGCTCGTGCTCGATCAGGTGCGCCGCATCAAGCGGCAGTCGAACGCGGTGCAGGTGGTGGCCGGCAATGTGGCGACCGCCGACGGCACCAAGGCGCTGATCGATGCCGGCGCCGACGCGGTCAAGGTCGGGATCGGCCCCGGATCGATCTGCACCACGCGCATCGTGGCCGGCGTCGGCGTGCCGCAATTCACTGCCCTAGTGGAGGCGGTCGAGGTGGCAAAGAAGAGCGACGTGCCGGTGATCTCGGATGGCGGGATCAGATATTCGGGGGACCTGGCCAAGGCGCTCGCGGCCGGCGCCGATTGCGTGATGCTCGGCTCTTTGCTCGCCGGCACCGACGAGAGTCCCGGCGAGGTCTATCTCTATCAGGGCCGCTCCTATAAGGCCTATCGCGGCATGGGCTCGATCGGGGCCATGGCGCGCGGCTCCGCCGACCGCTATTTCCAGCAAGAGATCAAGGACGCGCTCAAGCTCGTGCCCGAGGGCATCGAGGGCCAGGTGCCCTATAAGGGCCCCGTCGCCAGCGTGCTGCACCAGCTGATCGGAGGCTTGCGTGCCTCGATGGGCTATACCGGGTCCAAGACCCTTGCCGAGTTCCAGGCCCGCGCCGAGTTCATCCGCATCTCGACGGCGAGCTTCCGCGAAAGCCACGTCCATGACGTGACCATCACCCGCGAATCTCCCAACTACCCCCGCGAAGGGTAGGCAGCGTCCTACCAGCTACTCGACGCCGAGCTTCCTGATCTGGTCGAAAATCCCTGGCTCGAGCCTCTGCGCGAGGGAGAGATCGGCGCTGCCGTCGGTGGGCTGGCCTTTGCGGCTCTTCACCAGCCCACGTCCCACCAGCGCCGAGGCATCGTTTTGGTGGAGCTCGAGTGCCTTGTCGAAATCGGCGCCAGCTTTGTCGAGGTCGTTCTTCAGCACGAACACCCAGCCGCGATCGATATAACCCTTGGCGTTCTCCGGCTCGATCTTGACGACCTGATCGTAGTCGGCGACTGAGAGATCGTACTCCTTGCGCATGCGGTGGAGATCGCCGCGTCTCGAATATCCGCTCGACTGATCGGGATCGAGCGTCACCTTCTCGTTGAACTCGACAAGAGCCCGGTCGAGGTCGCCTTTGTCGCGATAGATGATGCCGCGCAGCATGTAATAGTCGCCGTGCTTGGCATCGATGCTGATGGCCTGGTCGAGGTCGGCGATCGCCTTGTCGTAGTCCTTCTTGGCGGCGTAGGCGGCTGCCCGCATGAAATAGCTGTTTGGCTTGCTTGCATCGATCTTGACCGCCGCATCCATCTCGGCGATGGCGGCATCGACATCGCCGGTTGCGGCAAGACCCATGGCGCGGATGCCGTGGGCCTTGATCAGCAGGTCGTTGTCGGTCGAGCCTGACGAAATGTAAGCGGCACAGGCGTCCAGCACCTCCTTGATCGAGCCGTTGGCGTCGAAGCAGGCATTGGTCTCCTCGGCCCGCACTTGGACGGGCAGGGCAAGCAGGAGCGCGCCGGCAAGAGGGGCCGCGCTAAGGATGATGCGTGAAGCGCGAAAGCGCATGAAAACCTCCTTGGAATCCTTGGACTCTAGCTGTTTGGCGCTAGGTTTAGAGGGGCCCGCGGTCTCGCGTCAATTGAACTTCCGTCCATAATTGTCGCGGAAAAGTGCGCGCTTCGCCCACTCTGAGCAATTGCACAGGTTATAAGGGCGCCAGGTGCAGCACGCTGCAGCTAGGGAACAAAACGGAGGAGACGTGTCGATCCAGGCCATTCTGATACCCATGTTCGTGCAGGTCGCCCTGACCTTCGTGCTCTTGTTCTGGATGACGATCCTCAGGCTCCGCGTGATCCGTAAGGGCGAAGTCAGGCCGCAACAGGTGGCGCTGCGCGAGCCTGCCTGGCCGCCGCATGTGCTCCAAGTCGGCAATGCCTTCCACAACCAGCTCGAGCTGCCGGTCCTGTTCTATGTGGTCACCCTGCTCGCCCTGGTCGGCGACGCGCTCGATGTCGTGCTCTACGTGCTCTCCTGGATGTTCGTGGTGTCGCGCCTGGTGCACACCTATATTCACGTCACCTCCAATCGGCTCGACCGCCGTACAGCCGTGTTCCTGGTCGGCGCCATCGCGCTCGCCTTGATGTGGGTGATCGTCATCGCCCGCATCTTCCTATTCGTCTCCGACTGATGACGCCAGGAGCGCGGGTCAGCGCGGCGATAGAGGTCCTAGCCGATATCGAAGCGCGCAAACGCCCGGCGGCCGAGGCGCTGAAGGATTGGGGGACGTCGCATCGCTTCGCTGGCTCCGGCGATAGGGCTGCGATCGGCAATCTTGTCTTCGATGCGCTTAGGACGCGAGCCTCGAGCGCCTATGGCATGGGTGAAGACAGCCCGCGCGCCGTGGTGCTCCGCACCCTGGTCACGAGCTGGCAGATGATGCCAGAACAGGTCGTGGCACTGGCCGACGCCAGCCGACACGCGCCTGAGCCGTTATCGGAGGTCGAGCTCGCCGGGCTCGGTCGCGAGCTGCCAGTAGATGCGCCGGCTCATGTCAAAGGCGACTATCCGGAGTGGCTGGCTTCAGAGTTCGAGCGCGCCTTCGGAATCTACGCAGCGGAGGAGGGAGCGGCGCTGGCCAAACGCGCCCCAATCGACCTCAGGGTCAACACGCTCAAGGCGCCCCGCGACAAGGTGCTGAAGGCGCTGCGCCGCTTCGACGCCCAGCCCACGTCCCATTCGCCGATTGGCGTCCGCATCCTGCAAGGGCCCGGTCCTGCGCGCAGCCCGCATATCGAGGCAGAGCCGGGTCACGGCAAAGGCTGGTACGAGGTGCAGGACGAGGGCTCGCAGGTCGCGACCCTTCTCTCAGGCGTCAAGCCCAAGGACCAGATCATCGACCTTTGCGCCGGCGCCGGCGGCAAGACCCTTGGGCTCGCTGCGCTCATGCGCAACACCGGGCAGCTCTATGCCTATGACGCCGACCGGCTACGGCTCAGGCCGATCTTCGAGCGTCTGAAGCGGGCAGGAGTGCGAAATGCCCAAGTCCTGCCTGCCGGCGATGCCTCGGCTCTGGCCAAGCTCAAAGGCAAGATGGACCTGGTCCTCATCGATGCGCCCTGCACAGGCTCAGGGGTATGGCGGCGGCGGCCGGATGCTAAGTGGAGGCTCTCGCCCCAGATGCTTGAGGCGCGGATCGCGGAGCAGCAGGCGGTGCTCGAAGAGGCCGCTGCGCTTGTCAAAGCCGGCGGACGCCTCGCTTACATTACCTGCTCGGTGCTGCCGCGGGAGAACCGCGACCAAGTCGCGGCCTTCCTCGGCCGCCACCCCGAATTCAAGCTCGTGCCCTGGCGCAAGCTCTGGGAGCAGGCCCTCGATACTCCGGCGCCCGCCTCCGCCGACGGCTCCGAGGACACCCTCCTCATGACGCCTTTAAGCCACGGCACCGACGGCTTCTTCGTGGCTTTGATGCAACGTCAGGCCTGACCAGCGAGCAGCAGACGCGCATCGAAGCTGCCACCGAGCCCCGCATATCCGGCATCACTTTCCTCGCGACGGCCCAAGGATAAGGCAGGCATGCGGAGGAGCAACGGCCAGGGGAAAAAAGTTTAGCCGCGACCGCATTAGCACTTGAAATTAATAAACAGGTCGCTGAAATGACTCGCGCTTTTGGCGGAAGCAGAATCGGCGGTTGGCGCACGGCGGTCCGCGGAAAGCACACGGAGGGGACGCATTTCCCATGGATTTGTTGCAAGTCGAGGCTGAAGAGCCACCCAGTCGCCCCAAGGCGACATCTCAACTTCTCACCAAACCACATCGTCAGATCAAAGCTCTCTCGCCCACGGGCTCACCCGTGCAGGGCCCTCAGCTTGTGTCGTTCGCGGCCCGGGCCGAGCGGTTTCCCACAGGCCCGGTGACGCGTGCGTTCCGCAAGCGCTACTTCCCCGAGGTCGAGCTTACCCAGTGGAACGACTGGCGTTGGCAGGCACGCTCCCGCGTGCGCACGCTCGCCGAGCTCGAGCGTATCTTCGTGCTATCTGACGACGAGCGCGACGCGGTCATCCGGCACGAGGGCTCCCTGCCGCTCGGCATCACGCCCTACTACGCGAGCCTGATGGCGCGCGAAGACCCATTCGAAGCGCTGCGCCGCACCCACGTTCCGGTCGGCACCGAATATCTCAAGACGCCCGGCGAGGCAGATGACCCGCTCGGCGAGGATGGCCATAGTGTGGTGCCGGGTCTGGTGCATCGTTATCCGGACCGCGTGCTGTTCCTCGCCACCGGCTTTTGCTCGACTTATTGCCGCTATTGCACCCGCTCACGCATGGTGGGCGAGGCCGGTGGCGATTACACCTTTAGCCGCCCGCAATGGGAGGAGGCGCTGAATTACATCGCGGCCCATCCAGAGGTCCGCGACGTGCTGATCTCCGGCGGCGATCCTCTGACGCTGTCAGACGAGCGTATCGACTATCTGCTCGGCCGGCTCAGGGCGATCAAGCACGTGGAGTTCGTCCGCCTCGGCACCAAGGTGCCGGTCGTCCTGCCCATGCGGGTGACGCGCGCGCTCATCCGCGTGCTCAAGAAGCACCATCCGCTGTGGATGAGCATCCACTTTACCCATCCCGCCGAGCTGACGCCGGAGGTGACGGAGGCCTGTACGCGCCTTGCCGATGCCGGCATTCCACTCGGAAGCCAGACGGTTCTGCTCAAGGGCATCAACGATTCGGTGGAGACGCTGAAGCCGCTATTCCACGGTCTGCTGATGCGCCGCGTCAGGCCGTACTACCTCTATCAATGCGATCCGATCTCGGGCTCGTCGCATTTCCGCACGAGCGTCGACAGGGGCCTCGAGATTATGCAGGGCCTGCGTGGCCATACCACCGGCTATGCCGTGCCGACCTACGTGGTCGACGCGCCCGGCGGCGGCGGCAAGATCCCGCTGCTTCCAGACTATGTCGTCGGACGCGAAGGGGACGATCTCATCCTCAAGAACTTCGAGGGCGAGATCTACCGCTATACCGATCCTGAAGGCACAGTCGGCGCCCACAGGGCCGCGGGCGCACTCTAATGCGCATCGCTCTCGTCTACGATCTGCGCGACGACTATCGCGCGCTTGGCTTCTCCGAGGAGGAGGTGGCCGAGTTCGACTCGGTCGCCACTATCGACGCTCTGGCGGGCGCGATCGAGACGCTCGACTGCCAGGCGGTCCGCGTCGGTCGCGGGCAAGCCCTTGCCGCTCGGCTTGTCGCCGGCGAGCGCTTCGATCTCGTGTTCTCCATCGCCGAAGGGGTGAAGGGCCGCTCGCGCGAGGCGCAGGTTCCTGCGCTTTGTGAGCTGTTCGACCAGCCTTACTTGTTCTCCGATGCCCTCAC
>DASSLP010000047.1:0-4470 GCA_035689365.1 Methyloceanibacter sp. | reverse complement strand
GTTGCAGCATGGCTTGCGCCTGCTCGAGAGAGGCTTGCAGCACCTGAATCTCGTCGGGCCTCTGCAGTTGCGCCTTGGCGTCGGCGAGTCTCGCTTCGGCCTCGTCGACGCGGGCCTTGGCGGCCGCAACGGACGCCTCCTGCTCCGAGCTCTCCAGCGTGAAGATGGGGTCGCCCTTTTTGACGTGATCGCCTTCGTCGACGTCGAGCGTGGCGACGCGGCCACCCTGCTCGGAGCCGACCAGAACGAGGTCGGCTTCCATGTAGCCAGGGAAGCCGGCGTTCTGGTTAACCGGGAAGGTCATGAGCGCGAGCGCGATCAGCACCACGACGAGACCGGCAACGAGGGCGGCGACACGCTTCATCGCTCCCCCTCCTTCGTGCCCGGCGCTCTGATCGCATCGAGCAGAAGATTGACGTGGGTCTCGAGCAGCCGATCGGTATCGAGATGTCGGTAATGCTCGAACAGGCCGCGCCAGAGAATGGACGCGAGCACCGGGGCGATGATGAGTTGCGGGAAGTCCCTGAGCGGAGTCGGGCGAAATTCTCCCCGAGCGACGCCGCGATCGATCAAGCTTTGCAGAGTTTGCAGCCCGCGCGAGACGATGTGCTCGAAGTAGAATTGCGTCAGCTCCGGATGCTTATGCCCCTCGCCGATCAGGAGGCGCGCAATCACGGCACGCCGCGACTTCACGAGCTCCTGAATGAAGGCGAGAAACGGGCCTTTGATGAACTCCTCGGTGGGGAGTGTCGTGGTTTCGATCTGACCGCGGATCGCGTCAAACGCCGGCGTGATGACGCTCTTCACCACCGCCTTGAACAGCTCGACCTTGGTCTTGAAGTAGAGGTACGGGAGGCCTTTGCTCACCTTTGCGCGCGCTGCAACGTCCTCGAGCCTCGTGCCGGCGTAGCCATGCTGCGCAAATTCCTCGAAGGCAGCGGCGACGATCTCCTGCGGGCGGGTGTCCCTTCGCTCACGCCGTTTCGCAATCCCTTGCGCCGCTTTCTTGCGCTGCGCGGTCTTCGTCTCGGCCATGGCTTTACCTCTGGCTGCGCGTCCTTTGCCCCTCGGTTCTGGCGAAGCCGCTGGCGCTCCGGCAGACCTGTTTTCAATCGCCTCTAATATAATGACTGACCAGTCAGTACCGCAAGTGCCGCAAGCGCCGGGGGTCCCGGTCACCTGTGACACGATCCGCAAGCTGTACTTTCCGCGCCGACAAACAACGGGGATAGAAGAGATGGCCAGCCCAGTTACCGACTCACAGCGTCGCCGCTTGGAAGACGAACTCAGCAAGCGGCTCGTCAAGGCTTGCGACGACTCCGATAAGGCCGGCTATTCGACGAAGTCGTTCCGGGCGAGCTTGGCCAAAGAGTGGCCCATAGAAGCCGTCAGCCGCGTGATCAAGTCGGACCCGAAGACGAGCGGCTTCGCCGCTCTGGCCGGGCTCAAGCGCTTGGAACTGACGGGAGAGGCGATCGCGCTCAGCGGCCCCTGGAAGGCTCTGTTCGACCCCAAGGTGCTGGACCAGGCGAGAAAGCGGCTGATCGAGTATCAGCGCCCGGACCTAGCCAAATCCTAGCTTCTGTCCCCTCGACTACTCCCAACCAAGCTAGGCGCGGGGATGCGCGTTTGTGTATGCCTTCAGCAGATGCGCCCGGTCGACTTCGGTATAGCCTTGCGTCGTTGACAGGTTCGCGTGTCCGAGGAGCTCCTGGATCGCGCGTAAATCTGCGCCGGCGCCGAGCAGATGCGTGGCGAAGGAATGGCGGAGCGCATGCGGCGTCGCTGTCTCCGGCAGGCCGAGCGCCCCGCGAGCGCGGGCGATCCTGAGCTGTATGATGCGCGGCGAAAGCTGCTTGCCGCGCGCGCCGATGAACAGCGGCCCATCTGAAGACAGCGAGACTGGGCAGAGCTTCAGATAGTGTGCGACGGCCTGGCGCGCGATCGTCAACACCGGAACCACCCGCGTCTTGCCGCCTTTGCCCTTCACCCGCAGCATGTCGCGGCCTTTCACTGGAGCGTCCTTGCGCTCGAGCGACAGCGCCTCGGAGATGCGCAAGCCTGAGCCATAGAGGAGCGCAAGCACCGCAGTGTCGCGCGCCAAGATCCATTCAGCCTGATCCGGCGCTGCAATGTCTGCGCCGTTGACGAGCGCGGTCGCCTTAGGTGCGGTGAGCGGCTTCGGTACCGAATGGGGAAGCTTGGGAAGCGCGACGGCACGGATCGCATCGTTCTTGCCGTAACCCCGCCGCTCGAGGAATTTGTAGAACATGCGAAGCGCGGAGAGGGTGCGGGCGAGGCTCCGGCTCCCCACGCCCTCGCCCCGACGCGCGGCGAGGAAGGCGCGGACGTCGCGCGCCGACAGCGCCACGAGCCGGTTCATATCTGGCAGGCGATTGAAGTGGCGAGCAAGGAAGCTGAGGAACTGCCCGATATCGCGCCCGTAGGCTTCCGAGGTCTTGGCGGCAAGCTGGCGCTCGGTGGAAAGATAAGCGAGCCACACCTCGACCGCCTCGCGGACGAGAGCGCTCCCCATATAACGAGGTGCTTTTGCCTTCTCTACCAAGGCCCCGAACTCCACGATTTGCCAACGGCGCGCAACGCGAAGGGTACTATGGATGCGTGAGTCGTTAACCCCTTGTAAACCGCGCGAGCGACCCCTGGCCAAATCCAAGATCGAGCCTGTGACCGTCCCCGTCCTGCTGCCGCTCGCGCTACCCACCCCATACGACTATCTCGTGCCGGAAGGTGTCGCGGTCGAGCCGGGGCAGTTTGTGGTCGCGCCGTTGGCGACCGTGGAATATCTCGCAGTGGTGTGGCCGCGGCCTGAAGGGGCGCCGGAGCCCAAGATCGACCGCGCCAAGCTCCGCGAGATCGTCGAGGTGTTGGATGACGTGCCGAAGCTGCCGCGCGTCTGCCTCGACTTCGCCGATTGGGTCGCGAATTACACGCTGTCGTCGCCTGGCATGGTGCTGCGCATGATGATGAGCGCGGGCCGTGCCTTCGATCCACCGGCGCCGCGCTATGGTGTGCGCCTCGCAGGTTCTCCACCGGAACGCATGACGCCGGCGAGAGCCCGCGTGCTGGAAGTGGCTGGCAATGGCCTCATCTGGGTCAAGTCGAGCCTCGCCGGGGCCGCGGGGGTAAGCCCTGGGGTGATCGACGGGCTCGTCGATGCCGGCACGCTTATCACCGAGCAATTGCCGGACTGGCAGGCCATGCCGCTCGATATTTCGCGTGAGCGCGCGAAGCTTACGCCGGAGCAGGCCGAGGCCGCGCGCGCGCTCCTCGCCAATACCGGCGGCGGCTTCACCGTAAGCCTACTCGACGGCGTCACCGGCTCGGGCAAGACCGAAGTCTATTTCGAGGCGATCGCCGCTACACTTGCTCGCGGCAAGCAGGCGCTGGTGCTGATACCCGAGATCGCGCTGACCAGGCAGTTCATTGCCCGCTGCGAGGAGCGCTTCGGCGCACGTCCGGCCCAGTGGCATTCGGGCGTGCCGGCTCCCATGCGCGGCCGCGTGTGGCGGGCAGTGGCCGAGAACAAGGCGAAGCTTGTGGTCGGTGCACGCTCGGCCTTGTTTCTCCCCTTCCCCGATCTCGATCTGATTGTCGTCGATGAGGAGCACGACCAAAGCTACAAGCAGGAAGAGCGCGTTGCCTATCAGGCGCGTGACATGGCTGTGGTGCGCGGATCGCTTGGGCATTGCCCCGTGGCGCTGAGCTCCGCCACGCCGTCGATCGAGAGTCTGGTCAATGCCGAGCAGGGTCGCTACCGGCACATCAGGCTGGTAGACCGCTACAAGGCAGCCGGGCTCCCGTCGATCGCAGCAGTCGACATGCGGGCGAACCCGCCGGAACGCGGCAAGTGGCTTTCGCCGGTTCTGGTCGATGCAGTCGCCGAGACTTTGGCGCGCGGCGAGCAGGCGCTTCTCTTTCTCAATCGCCGCGGCTACGCGCCGGTCACCGTGTGCCAAAAGTGCGGCTTCAAGTTCGAATGCCCGAACTGCTCGGCCTGGCTTGTCGAGCACAGATTCCGCAAGAGGCTCGAATGCCACCATTGCGGCAAGTTCATCCCCATCCCTGAGACCTGCCCGAAATGCGGGGCAGAGCATTCGCTCGTGGCGTGCGGACCCGGCATTGAGCGCATCGCAGAGGAGGTCGCCGAGCGATTTCCCGATGCTCGCCGTGTGCTTCTGTCGAGCGATCTCACGCCGAATATCAGCGACCTGCGCGAGACCTTGCGCGAGATCGAGGAGCGCGAAGTCGATATTGTGATCGGCACACAGCTCGTGGCCAAGGGTCACCACTTCCCCGGCCTTGCTCTGGTCGGCGTGGTCGACGCCGATCTCAGCCTCGCGCAAGCAGACCCGCGCGCCGCCGAGCGCACCTTCCAGCTCTTAAGCCAAGTGACGGGGCGCGCCGGTCGCGAGGTCATCAAGGGGCACGGCCTGATCCAGACCTATATGC
>DASSLP010000046.1:0-5834 GCA_035689365.1 Methyloceanibacter sp. | reverse complement strand
TGTGGGCGAATTTCTCACGGGCAAGTGGGGAGGCCGCAGTGTTTGCCTGTTTGGCACAATAGGCAGCACGTTCCCAGCATTCTTTAGGTCAGTGGCTATCGCTCTGAAGAAAGCAGGAAAGAGCAAGAAATCAAAACGATCCAAGTGACCCGGCCTTGCCGATTGCGCCTCAGGACTTATCACGGGAGAGCCTTGAGTTCCCTGCGACTAACCGGGCGCAGCCTGGTCGCCCAGGCGCGCTCTACAGGCGTCGCTTAGCTCGTCCTTGTGCAGTAGCAGGCAAGCACGGACCTTTTCAGGGGCAGTGTTGCCATCGTTGCAGAACTTCAACCGGTCCTTCGAGCAAGGAGCTACGTCGGCAAAAGCCGCTGTCGAAACCAACACTTCGAATGTGAGTAGCAAGCCCAGGTAGCGCATGTGGCTCTCCATCGTGGGCAAAAGCACGCCGATTAAACTCGTAAAGACGCAACAGCGACTCGGGAGAAAAAAATTTTTCGATAAACAGCTAAAAAGCTTTTCGAGCGCGGAGGGACAAAGCAAGGAGGTCTATTCACAGGCGGGCTCACCCGTCGTCCCCGGACCGCCGGGAGGAGTCGCCCTCTTAGGAACGTTTGGTTAGTTCTCGCGGTTGAACGCCGGGGGCGGCTTCAATGGTGAACAAAACAATGGCACGCCCCTCATCATGGACTCTTCCGGTCATTCCACCATCGAATTTGACAAGACAAACGCCAGCAAGAAGGTTAGGCGTCGCCAATAAACCGACGCCGGCATTACCGTTGGAAGGGGTCAAACGCAGCTGGTTGGTTGAAGCCTTGGTTCATTCCAATGTTTTGGAACTAATGGCCTGTCGCAACCTTGTTGGAACAGCGCGGCTGAACTAAAACCATCGCCCTCCTATCAGGATGCCGCGCCGCTGGAGACGAAGCCTGGTTCATCGCCTGAGCCGGGCTTCATCTTTGGCCAGCAAATGCTAGCGTCGCAGGACCTGGTATGGCTTACTCCCCATGCCTAATTAAAAAAGCTTAGCTGAAGCCTCGGCAAATAGCCCGGACAAGCGTGCCTCTCACGCCAAATCTGAACGACTAGACTCTATGAAGCGCCACGAAACGCTCGTCATCCTCATCGCAACTAAGGAGCGCGCCGCTTCCAATATCAAAATGCAGGCCGTGCAGCGCGAGCAGGCCTTCCTCCACTCGCGCTTTGATGAAAGGAAAGGTGCGGAGATTGGTAAGCGAGAAACGGATCGCAGCGAACTCGAATGCCACCTCTTCGCCATAGGCGGACACGTCGGTCTCCAAGACGTTCAGATTGTCGAGCAGCGCGAGCCACCGCCCAATGAAACCCTTCTCAGGCGCGTGGCCCCTAACCTTCTTCCGATAGGCCGCGACGCCGCCACAATGCGAATGGCCGAGCACGATGATGTGTGGCACCTTGAGGGCAAGCGCGGCAAATTCGATGGCGGCGCTGGTCCCGTGATATTTGCCCTCCGGCTCGTTGGGCGGGACAAGGTTGGCCACGTTGCGAAGGATGAACAAGTCGCCGGGCTCAGCGTCGAAAATCGCCGACACGTCGACCCGAGCATCGCAGCAGGCAATGATCATGGCGGTAGGCGCCTGGCCAAGCTCGGCGAGCTGAAGGTAGCGTCCGCGATCTTTGCCATGAATCTCGCGGCGGAAACGAAAATGCCCGTCGACCAGGCTATTTGGTAAAGGCAATGTCACTTTCCCGCGCCAGGTGAGTCCTCAATGATCGATGCTCGGTTGGATTGTTTAACGCGCCGAGATTCAGGACCGCATAGGCTGAGATTGTTTCCTGGTTGCACCGAATGTCTCGAATGAGCGCGAGAAGTTCGACTCGGGATAAAAGAGACATGCCTGCTCTGCTAGCCAATCAGCGGCCTGAGCAAGCTCCGCGTTCGCGAAGTCCTTCTCTGCCTTGAAGCCCTCGACGCTGTCGCCGAGCTTCACTTTCCACCCAGCATCCCATAGCGAGGAAATTGAGACATTGATCTCGCTCGCATACAAGGCGCACAACACGGAAAGCAGCGAAGGGCTCATGGCCAAGAGGCAACGCTTCTTGCTCTCGCGCGTTCCTTTTTGCCAGCCCGATACCCGCTTCCCCGATGAAGCGTTGCGATGCTGTGCCAGTTGAAAGTCGGTGGAAATAAACCAGAAAACGGCAAAAACAGCCCCAGATGAGAACGTATCGGCCGATACGTTCCTTCGCCGACGCTCGTGAGAGCTTTTCGCAGAGCGTAGCTTGGCATGAAACAATTAAGCGGCTCGAAAGGCTGCAGCTGGATTTGCTTTCTATAACAAGAGACCAGGGGTGAGCTGCGTTAGGGCGAGCCGGAGAGAAGCCGACAAAGCCCCGCTTGCCGTCCTAGCACTCCAGCTGGTTTTGTTCAGCTGCGAACTTTGCTGCGGTGTAACCCAGCAGGTTACCTAGCGAGGCTACGCGGTGACTAGCCAATTTTCGCCGGATCTGGCGGAGCCAATTTGGCTTCGGCCGCGCGTTGCGCGATGAGCCAAGGCTCCGGCAGGTAATGGGTGACGGTTTCCCGCCACGCGCTCGGTTGTGCGCTGCGGCGCCGCTTTCGCGTCGCGAAGCCTGACGGCCTGCCCGCGAGCTTCGCCGCCAAGTCCTGCAAGTTCTTCAATCCTTGGGCTGCCATTCCTCGCCTACCTTCTCGTATTTTTGCTTTACCGCCGCCCAGGCCACCTTGTGGGCGACCTCCTCAAGCGATTCGTTGCCACGCCGCTTGGCCGGATCCTGGTACTCCTGCCAGGCGTGATCGAAAGCCTCGCGATAGATGTCTTGCGCGTGGCTCGGGAGCGAGTTCTTGACGCTGTCGGGAAGTTCTCGGTTGGTCCGGTAGGGCATTGGGCCCTCGCTCCTTTGCGACCAGCTCGGACATAAAAACGTTTGCGCTGCCGCCCAGGTTCCTGAGCGGAGGTCGCGAGCGGCTCAAGCGCCCGACTAAACGATTCCTGCTGAACCCAGCGACGGGAACCCATCACCTACAGACAAAAAAGAAAGAGCCTGGCTCCTCGTGAAGCCAGGCTCCGTGTCGCAATCACAACGAGGCCGATCAGGCCCCACAAAAGCCAACCCTAGTAGCAGTAATCCCAATAGCCGCGATTTCGCGCGGGGCTCGTCCAGTACCAGCAGAGATTGGGAGCAGGCGGAGCAGGCGCCACTCCGACGGCTGTCGCAATGAACGTCCCAAGCGCCACGCCGGCAATGACGTTGCCGTAATAGGGCTTGCGGTTCCAGCGCTTCACGTACCAGTTCTTGCCGCCCTTGTTCACATAAACGTTCTTAACGTGCACATCCTTTTTCACGTACACGTCTTTTTTCACGACAACCTTCTTGCCCTTGTCCTTCACCTCCGTAACGAGAGACGTGGCGGGCAGGCTTCCGGCGCCGAGGCCAGTCGCGGCTCCGTTAACCGAGCTCTGATGCTTAGCCGCACGACCCACGCAATGCTTGCGTAACCGCCTCGCCTGCCTATAGTCCCCGCGGATTCCAACCGCCGATCCTATCCGCGAGCCTCCCATGGCGACCGACATCAAGAAGGTGGTGCTCGCTTATTCCGGCGGGCTCGACACCTCGATCATCCTGAAATGGCTGCAGGAGACCTATGCTTGCGAGGTCGTGACCTTCACTGCCGACCTCGGCCAGGGCGAGGAGCTTGGGCCGGCCCGCAAGAAGGCCGAGATGATGGGCGCGAAGCAGATCTTCGTCGAGGATCTGCGCGAGGAGTTCGTGCGCGACTTCGTGTTCCCTATGTTCCGCGCCAACGCGCTCTACGAAGGTGTGTACCTGCTTGGCACCTCGATCGCGCGGCCGCTCATAGCCAAGCGCCAGATCGATATTGCGCGTGAGACTGGCGCCGATGCGGTGGCGCATGGCGCTACCGGCAAGGGCAACGACCAGGTGCGCTTCGAGCTCTCTTACTATGCGCTAAACCCGGATATCAAAGTGATCGCGCCGTGGCGGGAATGGAAATTCAAGTCGCGCAGCGATCTGATCGAGTTCGCCGAGAAGCACCAGATCCCTGTGGCCAAGGACAAGCGCGGCGAGGCGCCATTCTCGGTCGACGCCAACCTCCTGCACTCTTCATCTGAGGGAAAGGTGCTGGAGGACCCGGCGCAAGAGCCGCCGCCCTACGTCTATCAGCGCACCCTGTCGCCGGAGGAGGCGCCGGACAAGGCGGTGGAAATCACCATTGGCTTCGAGAAAGGCAATCCGGTCTCGATCAACGGCGTGCGCCTGTCTCCCGAGGCGCTGCTCGCCGAGCTCAACGCCTATGGCAAGGAGAACGGTATCGGCCGCGTTGATCTCGTCGAGAACCGGTTTGTCGGCATGAAGTCGCGCGGCATCTACGAGACGCCGGCCGGGACAATCCTCTATGTCGCGCACCGGGCGATCGAATCGCTCACGCTCGACCGCGAGGCGATGCACCTCAAGGATTCGCTCATGCCGCGCTATGCCGAGCTCGTCTATTACGGCTTCTGGTTCGCGCCTGAGCGCGAGATGCTGCAAGCGCTGATCGACAAGAGCCAGGAGCACGTCGAGGGCGAAGTCAGGCTCAAGCTCTATAAAGGCAATGTGATCGTCGTCGGCCGCTCATCGCCCAAGTCGCTCTACTCGGACAAGATCGTCACCTTCGAGGACGACGCCGGCGCCTACGACCAGAAGGACGCTCAAGGCTTCATCAAGCTCAACGCGCTGCGCCTCCGCCTCCTCGGCAAACGCCGTGATCAGAGCGGCAAGTGATGGTTTCGGCGACATGGCGGGACACGCGGCTGCTTGATCTGTTCGGCATTGAGTTGCCGATTATCGCCGCGCCGATGGCGAATTTTGCCGGCGTCGACCTGGCCGTCGCCGTCGCCGAAGTTGGCGGGCTCGGATCGCTGCCCTGCGCCGCGTTAAACCCGGATCAGATCCGCGCCGGCGCGGCGGAGTTCAGGTCACGCAGCAACAAGCCGCTTCACCTCAATTTCTTCTGCCACACGGTCGCGCCGGCGAACCAAGCAAAGGATCGTGCTTGGCTCGCCCGCATCGCGCCCTATTTCGCCGAGCTTGGCGTCGAGCCGCCTTCCCTGCCGCTTCCCGCAGGGCACGCGCCATTCGCCGAAGCCGACTGCGCGGCAGTAGAGGAGCTAGGACCCCATATCGTGAGCTTTCATTTCGGCCTGCCCCCAGAGCCGCTACTTGCCCGCGTCAAGGCGACGGGCTGCAAGATCGTTAGCTCGGCAACGAGCTTGCGCGAAGCACTGTGGCTCGCCGAGCGCGGCGTCGATGCCATCATCGCGCAAGGCGCAGAGGCGGGTGGTCATCGCGCCATGTTCCTCGAGACCGACGTTACGACCCAGACGGGCACCTTCGCGCTGGTGCGGACCATCACCAGCTCCGTGCAGGTTCCGGTCATCGCCGCCGGTGGCATCGCCGATGGGAGAGCCATCGCCGCTGCGTTGGCCTTAGGCGCCTGCGCGGCGCAGATCGGCACCGCCTATCTCACCTGCCGCGAGTCCACGATCTCTCCGTTGCATAGGAAGGCGCTCGCCGATCCCGCGCGCGAGACTGCCATCACCAATGTGCTCACCGGCAAGCCTGCGCGCGGCGTCGTCAATCGCTTCATGCGCGAGCAAGGTCCGATTGACGCCGCAGCGCCAAACTTTCCGCTGGCACGAGCTGTCATCGCACCATTGCGGGCCAAGGCAGAGGCACAAGGCTCTACCGACTTCTCGCCACTATGGTCCGGCCAGGCAGCAGTATTGCCGCCGCCAATGGGCGCGGCAGAACTCACGCGCAAGCTCGCCGAGGAG
>DASSLP010000045.1:0-5234 GCA_035689365.1 Methyloceanibacter sp. | reverse complement strand
GAGTCGGCAATGACCTCAAATTGGCTTATGCAGAGCTTAGATAATCGTCGGGGCGAGCGGATGGCTGGGGTTGAGCAAGACGATCTCGAAGCGCGGATCCGCCGCTCGATCGACGCCTATCACGAGGCGGCGCTGCTCTTTACCGCGGTCACGGTCCGCATCCCTGACCTTTTGAACCTGGGGGGCCGGACGCCAGAGATGCTGGCCAGGGAGCTCAACCTAAGGCCTGAGCCGCTGCGGCGCTTCTTGCGGGGGCTCGCGACCATGCAGCTTTGCGAAGAACTCGAGGACGGGCGCTTCGTGCTGACCCCGGCTGGAAAATTGCTCGCCATTGGCAGCCCCTCGAGCCTCCGACAGAAAGCCCAAGTCGTAGTCGGCCAGTATTGGCTCCCCTGGCTCTCCCTTATGCACTGCCTCGAGACTGGAGAGCCCTCGTTCCCATTCGTCTTCGGGTCGACGATCTCAGAGTGGCGAGCGGCCAACAAGAATGGAGGCGACCCCTTCTACCGCTACTTGGCTAAGGAGGAGATGAGTGTCGCCAACGCGGACGACCTAATGCAGTCGTTTTACACCTTCGAGGCTGACGTCATCGCCAGCATCGGCAGCGGCTATGGCGGGTTTCTCGTACCCTTCCTCCATGGCTTCCCTGAACTTAAGGCTATCGTGTTCGACCTAGAGTCTACGGTCGAGGGCGCCGAACCGATGTTTCAAGCCCTTGGCCTCCAGGACCAGGTCTCGTTCGTCGCTGGCGACATTCAGAAAGCAATTCCCGTCGAAGCCGACATCTATTTCCTGAACGGTGTGCTGCAGCGTTACGGCGATACGGAAGCGCGCACCATTCTGGAAAACTGCCGCAACGCCATGAAGCCGAGCGCCAAGCTCATCGTCTATGAACGGCTGATGCCCGAAAAAGTTATGGACGATCCCGACGCGATCATGCTCGACCTGCATATGATGACAATCACCGGCGGCCGCGTCCGCACCAAGGCCGAGATCGAAGAGCTTCTAACGAGCGCAGGCTTATCGGTGACCAACGTGCAGCGCACCTATGGCGGCCTCGCCTTCATCGAGGCGGTTCCAGTCTGATCTCGCTGGCCTGTGGAGCACCAGCGGCGAGCTCCTTCACGTAGATGACTTTGCCGTCGCCGGGGCCGTAGAAGTCGGGAAGCCGAGCTTCCTCGACAAAACCCATGCGCTGATAGAAGCCGCGCGTCGCCGCATAGCGGTCGGACGAAGAAGTATCGACATAGATGTGCTTGGCGCCGGCCTTGCGCATGGCGGCTTCGGCGCGGGCATAGACGTGAGTGCCAAGGCCCCTGCCCTGCTCCTCGGGCGCAACTACGATCCAGTAAAGATCGAAAGAACCTTGGGTGCCCTCGATCAGCCCGTAGCAGGCGTAAGCCACGAGCCGCGCCCCGCGCTCGGCCAGCACGAAGTGATAGCCGGAGCGAATGCCCTTGGTGAGGCGCTCGGTGACCAGCTCGGCGGCGATATCGACCTCGGCGCTCGAGAACATGCCGGTGCTAGCCACGAGCGAGCGCACGCGGCCGACATCGTGCGGCATGACCGCGCTCCGCCAATCGAGTCCGTTACGGTGGCCCGTGCGCGCGGCGGCGGCGCTGCGGTTGAGCGCAGGCGCCACTTGCCGCGCCGCGGAGCGTCCGGTGACGAGACCATTGAAGAAGCTCCGCACATTGGCGCCGAGCGTGCGCACGCGATAGCCGCCTTCTTGCACCACGAGAGTGGGGTAGCCTTGCTCGCCGATCATGCGGCCGAGCTGTTCGAAATCCTTGGCGCGGTTGGGCCAAGTGCCGGTCGGATCGCCGCGCGCCGTATCGAATCCTGCGCACACCACGAGAAACGAGGGCGCAAATCGCCTGATTCGGCGCAACCCCTCGGCAACCGCGTTCCTGTGCTGCTCGGGCGTGATGTGCTCGGGCAGAGGAATATTGAGATTGAAGCCGGCGCCCTCGCCGATCCCGGTCTCGTCGCGGAAGCCTGAGAAATAGGGATAGGCGAAGCTCGGATGGCCGTGGATCGACACGGTCAGGACGTCGGCGCGGTTATAGAAGATCTCCTGCTGGCCGTTGCCGTGGTGATAGTCGATATCGAGGATCGCCACCTTGCCGTAGCGCGACAGCAGATTCGCGGCGATCGCGCCATTGTTGAAGTAGCAGAAGCCGCCGAAGGTGCGCGTCTCGGCGTGATGGCCCGGCGGCCGCACCAGAGCGTAGGCGAGGTCGGTGCCCTCGAGCACCTTCTCTGCAGCGGTCAGCGCGCAGTCCACGGCAGAACGAGCAGCGAGATAGGCGTTCTGATTGAGGGGCGTGAAGGTATCGATGCAGTAATAGCCGGCGAGCACCGTCTCATCCTTTGGCGGGCGCGCTGGGTTCCGTGTAGGAAAGACATAGGGGTAGATGGACTTCTTCGGGCCGGCCATGAGACTCGCCTTGCGGACATAATCGACGAGCCGCCCGTCATGCACGGCACGGATGTGGCGGTCGGAGTAGCGCTTGGGCGGCACCCTGTCGAACAGGCCAGAGGCGTTCAGCTCCGACAGGATGGAACGGATGCGGACCGGCGCCTCGACATAGCCGCGATCCTGCACGTGATGGATGGTGTGCTCGTCGTTGAGCACGAGCGCGATGCGCGGTTCGCTCGTCGCCCGCTCAACACCCTTCTGCGCAGCCCGCGGTCGCGTGTAGCGCGGCTCGCGCAATTTGACAGGATCGTCCTTGATCGAGTCGACCACCATCTGCACGTAGTCGCCGGAAAGTCCGTATTTCCTCTCAAGGATCGCGCGCACCACCCTCCTCACCTTGTCGCGGCTCGGCAGGTCATTGGAACCAAGCGGATCAAGCACGAGGTAAGGCGGATCGATGACGCCCGGCGTCATCGGCGTCTCGTAGGCGGTGTTAGTGATCGGGCGGGCGCCGTAACGCTCGTAGAATTTGAGCCGCGCCGCGTTGCGGGAGCGGATGTCGGGGTTAGGGCTTAGCGCCGGATCGTCCGGCAGGCTCTCGAAATAGAGCTGGGTGCCGAGCGCGCGCGCCTCCTCGCGCACCCGCTCGTAGAGGGTGGCGCCGATGCCGTAGCCGGTGCGCCCTGGCGCTGCCGAGATGATCTCAAGATAAGAGAAGCCGATATCGGGCGCGTGCAGTAAGAGCGCCACGCCTAGCGTCTGGTCGCGCGCATTCTCGGCCACGAACAGCCGCGACACGAAGCGGTGCTTGAGCGGATTGGCGAGCTGCTCCGGCAGCTTGTCGATGTCGTAGGCGGGCATCTGCGGGAACTGCTCGCGCATGATCTTCTGCGCCGCCTCGATAGCCGAGCGGTTTGCCGCGGTGGTGGCGTCGGCCACTTTGCGGATGCGAAGCATGACCTAGATGCGAAGCACGTCAGGCCGTGGCACGCAAGGCTCCAAGCGAGGACTCGACGATGCGGCCGACCATGGCGTCGTAGGGAAGCCCGGCCTTGGAGGCCGCTGCCGCGAAACCAGCGTCAGGGCTGAGGCAGGGATTCATGTTGACCTCGAGGATGAAGGGGCGGCCTTGGTGATCGACGCGGAAATCGACGCGGGCATAGCCTGAAAGACCGAACAGGCTCCAGCAGGACAGTGCGAGCCGCTTGAGGCGCGCAGCAAGCTCCGGCTCGTCGCGTTCAAGTCCGAAGCGACGTGGGGTACCGATATAGGCCTCACTGTCGGGCGCCCATTTGGCGTCATAGCCGACGATCTTTGGCGCACGGGTGTCGAAATCTTCGAAGAAAATCTCAGCAATCGGTAGCACCTCCACGCCCGACGGTCCTTCGAGAAGCGCGAGGTTGAACTCGCGCCCCTCGACGAAGCTCTCGGCGAAATGATCGGTGCCCCATCTGGCATTGCGCGCGGTAATAGCTTGCGCCGCATCGGTGCCGCGCATCACCGAGGTCTCATCCAGGCCGAGCGAGCCGTGCTCCCACACCGGTTTGACGATAAGACTCGCTCCCGGATCGAGTCCGCTTCCGTCTTCCGACCAGGCGGGCGTGGGAAGGCCGTTCTGAACAAGCCTCTCCTTGGTGCCGATTTTGGACAGCGTGTCGAGCCAAGCGCCGGTGCCGCATCCCGTGTAATGCAAGCCAAACTCATCGAGCCGCGCTGCGACCGAAGGTGCGAGCCTTCCGTCCCCTTTCACGGCATCGACAAGGTTGAATACGGTGAGCGGCCTCAGGGGCCGCAGCCGGTCAAGCTCGATCAAATCCGGCCCAAGCGCGACTGTGCGGGTGGCAAAGCCCGCGCGCTTCAATGCAGAGGCCACGGCCTTGGCGGCAACGATCGTGTCGAGTTCATCGGCGCGGTGTTCGGTCGCCGCGTGGATGACCGGAACGAAGCCCCGGCCGCCAGCCATCAGGCGCTCTTCCGCCGGCGCTCCTCACCGGGCAGGGCGAGGCCATAGCGCGAAAGGCCCGCGTCAAGGATGAGCCCGATCAGCGCCACGAAGTCGACGCCGTTCTGCGCGGCAAGGATCGGCAAGTCCGAGTGCCAGGGATTAAGGCCGGCAAGAGGATTAGCCTCGAGAAAATACGGTTCGCCGCTCGCGTTGGAGCGGAAGTCGATGCGCGCGGCGTCGCGGCATTCGAGCGCGCGATAGGCCTCTAGCGCTCGCGTGGCGGCAAGTCGCGCCTCGGCGTCGTCGGCGGGGGCGTAGATGACGAGGTCTTCGCACAGCTCCTTGTTGTGCAGCGAGTAGACATTGGCTTCGGCATTCTCCTTGAGCAGGATCTCACATATGCCGAGCGCGCGCGTGTCATCGCCATTGCCGACGATGCCAACGGTGAACTCGCGGCCAGGGAGATATTGCTCGATCAAAGCCGGCTGCTTGTAGTGCTCGATCACGCGGGTTGCCGCCGTTTGCAGTTCGGCGGCTGTGTGTACGAGCGAGGCAGCCTCGCAGCCTTTGCCGGTGCCTTCGGCAAGCGGTTTGACGAAGGCCGGGAAGTCGGTCCAGCCCGCCACCTCGCGCGCATCCTTCTCGGCAACCGCGAAGGCAGGCGTCTTCACGCCGGCATCGCGCACAAGCCGCTTTGCCACTGCCTTGTGAAGGGAGGCCGCCATCGTGAGGGCATCGGAGAACAAGTAAGGCTGGTCGAACAGCTCACAAAGCGCAGGAACCTGCGCCTCGCGCGAGCGGCCCTTCACCCCTTCGGCGATGGAGAACACGAGATCGAAGCGCTCGCCGGCGACAAGCCGAGCGGCA
>DASSLP010000044.1:0-21870 GCA_035689365.1 Methyloceanibacter sp. | reverse complement strand
AAATGCCCCCGCCCGTGTACCCCAGCCGAGTTATAGCACGTTGGTAACGGACCTAGCTGAATCCCCGCACCGTGGCATGTCGCAATAGGCCGCTGCCAAAGGCGAGATGACGAACCTTTAAGCTACGCGCCAAGGTACAGGATGCAGTGCGGACGGCGCATTGAAGCGTGCTTATTTCACAGACTAGTAGCCATAGCCGTAAGGGCACCACGTCCGCACGCCGTTAATCCAGCACCAATAGCCTCCCGCATAGTAGCCACCGCAGCCACCGCAGCCGCCGCAGCCAATCCCAAACCCAATGCTGACGCAGCCGCAGCCACCGCAACCGTGGCAGCCGTGGCACCCGCAACCGTGGCCGCAACCTCCACAGCCACCGCCCGCGTGGCATCCCCCACCACCATGACAGCCTCCACAGCCATGACATCCGCCGCAGCCGTGGCCGACAAGCTCCACCACAGAGGATTTTCCGTCGCCTTCTTTGTCGAAGACATAGAACGTTGCCAAGCTAACGTCTGCGATTTCTTCCTCATGAAGAGTGACTTGATTGCCATCCCCATTGCCCGAAGTGGTCAAGTCTACTGCCGGTCCTCCAGGGACGGCAGATGCGGTGCTTGCCAGGGACAATGACAATCCAGCGGCCCCCAAGACTGGCACGGCCTTGCTGCGCTGCTTTCGCTTTGATTCTTGTTTTGCTTGGGACATGTAGCGTCCTCCAATCAGGTCTGGAAACTGACCCCTTAAGCTACTTCTTCCGGGCCAGGTTCCGTTAGCAACAAAACAAGAAGCCCGGCGATGAGCATCGGGCTTCAGGAGTTCATCTTCGCCGCGCCATAGCTTTGGAAAGGGGCGGGGGTGATGAGTGCTCTGCCGCGATTTCAGTCAAACCAAGCGCGGTCAGGAAGGTTTCTAAAGGAGTGTGTGCGTTTGCGTACGGACAGGGCTATCTCCGCTTCCTGCGGATTTGAATGAATTCGTCAGCCAGCCAAACACCTGCTGCTCCGATCATCAATCCAGCACCTATAAGCAGGTAGGGCCGTATTCCCTCCGCTCGCGCTATCTCGAATACTGCCAGCGCGAGCCCTGCGAGCAGCAGACCGGTCGCAGTAAAAATGGAGAGCGTTCGCCGCATAGGGGGGATCAGGTCAGAGCGTTTTCAACATCAAAAAGAAAGCCCGGCTGACTATGCCGGGCTTTTCCCTTTACCATTTCCCCCGTCGTCAAACGTCTTCGCGCGAATCTCACTCGCCAGGAAATTGGTAAAGCGTGGCAGGACAGGGGCGACAAAATGGGCCAGAAGCAAAAATTGGCCCGGTGTTGCTCGGACGACACAGCGGGAGTAGAGCAATACTTGTGATGGGTTTTTCCCTCCCCATCACATTGATGGGTTACCCAAACTAGCCCATCACAGGTTCCCCCAACGGAACCGGAAGCCCCGGTTCAGCCCCCCTGTCCGGGGCTTCTCTTATGGAAACATTTACCGTCGGCTCTCATTACTGAATGATGGACCTCACCGCTTTAGACCGCGCTCGCTCACGTCTTAGTTGGTCGCAACGAGAACTTGAACGCTTCGAACAGACGGCCGACGAAGCTGATCCTCGCACACTGCGCATCAGGCGCAAACTACAAGAGGATGTCGATAAGGCCGAGCGCGACCTTCGACACGCGCAAGGCCGGTATGAGCGGGTCTTTCCGTAGGGCTTAAGAAGCCCGGCGATCCATCCCCAGAGTTCAGGCGAATGGCGTCATCTGTCCGATGATGACATCGCGGCACTGAGAGGCATGGTTGGGTGCTACCCAAAAACAGAACTGCCGGTGTAGACCTTGGCGAGACGTGGTGCGTAGGCGAATGGACAAGCCTGCGAAAGAGGAAGCACCAAGACCGCGACCCTCACGACCAAGCCCAAGCCCGCGCCGGACAGCGCAAGGAGGCAGGCGACGCCTCCCCCCGACCGGGGCTTCTTTTTGTCGTCCTGGCCAGGGAAGCTTTCTGCTAAATGTCGGTTGTGGTGGTCGAAACCCTGCGATCACCCCTTTGGTTGGGAAGCCCCGGTCAACGGTTCTCCACCTGGCCGGGGCTTCTTTTGAGGCGGCGAAGCGACTTTCATGTCTGTTGATCCTAGTGAGTGCCGCCAGCACGCGCTGGACTGTGTGCGTATGGCGCAAACGGCGACTACTCTAGAAGCGAGGAAGACATGGTCAGACCTCGCTAAAACGTGGCTCAGGTTTGCTTCTGATCTTGAGGCGAATGAATGCTTGTTAGATGAATGGGGGAGGCCCAAAACCAAAAGCTACGAACCGGAAGAGTGATCAATGGGTCGCTGCAAACAGTGTCATCAGCCTTTGGTCGAAATAGACCATTCGGGCGAGCGATTGACAGGTTGCAAAAGGTGTAATCGCTGGCAGGCTTCCACTGGCGAATGGTACCGACTATCGCCTGACGACATCATGGCGTTACGGGCGCTCCGAGCCACAAGAGCGAAGCAGAGTGTAAGTCGCGTTGGTAGGATTGTTGGTAGGAAGGAATTAAACTGAAAAAAGTGCGGAAAATCAGTGTATAATGGCGGAGAGGGAGGGATTCGAACCCTCGAGACGGTTACCCGCCTACACGCGTTCCAGGCGTGCGCCTTCGACCACTCGGCCACCTCTCCTTGGAAAAAGTGCCGCACTATAGCGGAGCGACCCCGAGGTTCAAGCAAACCTCGGGAACCCGAGCCACCCCCTCACGTCCGCCTCAAGCAACCCTGATTTGAACGCGGGCCGGCAATGGATTATTTAAGCGGAGAAGCAATCACCCGCTATAGAAGGTCATGCTCACTCTCATACGCCTTGTAGGCGTCTGGTTTCTCCTGCTCGCCATGGTCGCCGCCGTGATCGACGCCACCAAGAGTCTCGCGGGTGGCGGCGCATGGGTGGTCACGCCGATGGGCGAGCAGTGGAAGGCGCTGAACGCCCAGAGCCTCGATGCCGCTAAAGCCTGGGTCACGAGCACTGCCGGTCCTTATCTATGGGACCCGGTTATCACCACCATCCTGCATGCGCCGACTTGGGTCGTGTTCGGCATCCTGGGGGTCTTGCTCTATTGGCTCGGACAGAAGCGCAAGCCGGTAGAGGTTTTCATCAATTAGGAGATCTGGTCGGGGGAGAGCTCTTTCATCAAACGGAGACTTCCATGTTCACGCTGAAGCGCAAGCCCCTCTCAATGCCCTCGCCGGATCAGGCTCTCCCTGGCCGCAGCGCACCAATTCCCACCGCAAAGACTCATTTCGTGAACGGCGCCGCTCTTAAAGGCCCATATCCGCAAGGCGCGGAGAAGGCGCTGTTCGGGCTCGGCTGCTTCTGGGGCGCGGAGCAGAAGTTCTGGGAGACCCCTGGCGTGTATGTGACCGCTGTCGGCTATGCCGGCGGACTTACGCGGAACCCGACCTATGAGGAGGTGTGCTCGGGGCTCACGGGGCACAACGAGGCGGTGCTTGTGATCTATGATCCCAAGCGCGTCAGCTATGACGAGTTGCTGAAAGTCTTCTGGGAGGCGCACAACCCGACGCAAGGCATGCGCCAGGGAAACGATGTGGGCACGCAGTACCGGTCAGGCATCTATTATTTTTCAGAGGCGCAGCGCCGCGCGGCGGAGACGTCAAAGGCAGCCTACGAGAACGCGCTCAAGGCGAAGAGGCTTGGCCCCATCACCACCGAGATCCTGCCGGCTCCGGAGTTCTATTTCGCCGAGGACTACCACCAGCAATATCTCGCCAAGAACCCGCATGGCTATTGCGGGCTCGGCGGTACCGGCGTCTCCTGCCCGATCGGCACCGGGGTAGAGGCCGGCGCCTAGTCTCAACTGCGGATGAAGCCGACAATGTCCTTGGTCTTGGCGAGGATAGGATCGGCGATATCGTGAGCGCGCCGGGCGCCGTCGGCCAAGATACGATCGATCTCGACCGGGTCAGCCATGAGCCGCCGCATCTCGTCGCCGATCGGGGTCAGCTTGCTCGTGGCAAGCTCGGCGAGCGCGTCCTTGAACTTAGAGAAGGGCGAGCCGCCGAATTCGCGCAGGACGTGTTCCTTGCTCGTGTCGGCAAGCCCGGCATAAATGCCGACGAGATTGTCGGCCTCTGGCCTAGACTCTAGGCCCTTCACGTCCGACGGAAGCGGCTCGGGGTCGGTCTTGGCCTTCCTGATCTTCTTGGCGATGGCGTCGGCATCGTCGGTGAGGTTGATGCGGGTCATGTCGGATTCATCCGACTTCGACATCTTCTTGGTGCCGTCGCGCAAATTCATCACCCGCGTTGCCGGCCCGGTGATCAAAGGCTCGGGCAATGGGAAGAAGCCGTTCGGATAGCCTTGGCGCGCGATGGTCTTGGCGAGGTCGCTGTTGAACTTCTGGGCGATGTCCCTGGCAAGCTCGAGGTGCTGCTTTTGGTCCTCGCCGACCGGAACATGGGTCGCGTGATAGAGCAGAATGTCGGCCGCCATCAAGTTCGGATAGACATAGAGCCCTGCCGACGCATTCTCCCGGTCCTTGCCGGCCTTCTCCTTGAACTGCGTCATGCGATTGAGCCAGCCGACGCGCGCCACGCAATTGAAGATCCAGGCAAGCTCGGCATGGCCTGACACTTGGCTTTGATTGAACACGATATGGCGTTCTGGGTCGATGCCCGATGCGATGAACGCCGCGGTCACTTCGCGCGTGTTCTTGGTGAGCTCGTCCGGGTCCTGGAACACGGTGATGGCGTGCATATCGACCACGCAATAGAGGCAATCGTGCTCGGCCTGCAGCGCCACAAATTTGGTGATGGCGCCGAGATAATTGCCGAGATGCAGGTTGCCGGTCGGCTGCACGCCCGAGAAGACGCGGGTCTTGGTCTGGGTCCTTTGCATGGTTCGCCTTAACGCCCGCGGGTTATGGCGTAGCGTTCGCGGCGAGGCAAGGGCTCGCTGACTTGAGCCTTAGGCGCAGGCCATCTCCATTTCGCGGATCTGCTCGGCAATCGAGACAGTGCGCTCGGCCATGCCGAGGTGCAGCCGCTCCACCATGCGGCCTTCGACCACGATGACACCCTTTTGCCTGTTCTCGGGCTGGTGGAACGCCTCGATGATCTTGCGCGACCAATCGACCTCCTCCTCGGTCGGCGAGAAGATCTGATTGCAGGGGCCGACCTGGCTCGGATGAATCAGGGTCTTGCCGTCCATGCCGAGTGTGCGGCCGCGCTCGCACTCCTCCCTGAGGCCCATCTCGTCCCTGAACTCGTTGTAGACTCCATCGATGATGTCGAGGCGATAGGCGCGCGCGGCGACCAGCGTCATGGCGAGCCACGGCACGACCGCGAAACGATCATGAAGCGCGCGGGCGCGCGACTCCTTGATCAGGTCGTTGGTGCCCATGACGAGGCAGCACAGCCGGTTTTCCTCGTAGACTGCGGTGGCGGCGATGGTGCGCGCGTTCAGGATCGCCATCGGCGTTTCCATCATCGCCCACAGCCTGATCTTCTCCGGCGCGTGCACGCCTTGCAGGATCTTGGCGACGCTGATGACGTCGCCGGGATGGACGACCTTGGGCACGAGGATCGCGTCGGGCTCCGCCTCGCAGGCGGCAAGGATGTCCTCTGTGCCCCACGGCGTCTCAAGCGCGTTCACCCTGATGACGATCTCCCGGCCGCCATAGCCGCCGTTCTTGACCGCGGCGGACACCTGATCGCGGGCGAGCGGCTTTGCGTCTGGCGCCACCGCATCTTCGAGGTCGAAGATCAGAGCGTCCGCAGGGATCGTCTTGGCTTTCTCAAGCGCCCGCTCGTTTGAGCCGGGCATATAAAGCACGCTTCGGCGTGGCCGGCCTTGCATTGCGCCCGTTCCTCTTGCTGCAGTGCAGCATAGACGAGGATGAGGGCTTCGCCAATGCCCGTGCGCTAGGCTCCTATCTCCTTGATGATGTTCTTTATTTTGGCCGCGCCGAGCAGCTCTGCGGTTCCCAGATAAACCAACAGTCCGATGCCAACCAGGGTGATCAGCGCTGCCGCTTGGGTGGGCAGGCCGCTCGCAGGCGCAAACCAAGGATCGAGCAGCTTGACCAGAGTAAAGACGACGGCGCCCATCACCGCGCTTGCCGTGCAGATGCCGGCAAAGCGGCGGCGAAAGGTCTGATCGGGCCTGAAGCCCTCGCGGCGCTTGAGCGTGGCAATGAGCAGACCGACATTGATCCAGCCCGAAAGCATGGAGGCGATGGCGATGCCGGTGGCGCCTACAGCCAAGAAGAGCCCGAAGCTCAGGATCGCGGTCGAGGCCATGGCAACGCCGGCATAGATCATCGGCGTCTTGGTGTCCTCGCGGGCGAAGTAGCTCGGATGCAGCACCTTGATCATCACATAGGCGGGGAGCCCGAGCGCGAGCGCCGACAGCATGGCGGCTGTCGCTTGCGTGTCCGCGGCTGTGAAGGCACCGCGTTCGAACAAGACGCGCATGATTGGCCCTGAGGCGATGAACAGGGCAATCGCCGCCGGCATGGTGAGGAGCAGCGCAAATTCGAGCGCGCGGTTCTCGCTCGCGAGCACTGCATCATGATCGCCCGAGCGGAGCTTGTGGCTGAGATCTGGTAGTAGCACGACGCCGATAGCAACGCCGATCACGCCCAACGGAAGCTGGAAGATGCGGTCGGCGTAATAGAGCCAGGACACGACGCGGTCCTGCAATGTGGCGATGATAGTCGAGATCACCATTGTGAGCTGCGCCATCCCGCCGGCTATGACGCCGGGTGCCGAAAGCGTCATCAATCTTCGCATAACCGGCGTGAGACGCGGGCGCTCGATCGACACACGCATGATTCTGGCAGCGGCCAAGGCCACCACAATCACCTGCGACACACCCGACGCGGTGATCGCCCAGGCGAGCGCTATCCCTGCCGTCGTCTGACTGCTCCTGAACGCCACCAGCGCCAGCAGCACGATGATCAGCACGACATTGAGCAGTGTGGGCGCCAGCGCGGCGATCGCGAAGCGGCCTAGCGCGTTCAGCACCCCGCTATAGAGCGCGACCAGCGACATGAAGACGAGGTAAGGCAGCGCGATGCGCGCAAGCATGACGGCGAGATCGAATTTGCCCGGGTCGCTCGCGAAACCTGGCGCGAGCAGGAGCATGAGCCAAGGCATGGCGATCTCGGCGAGAACCGTGAAGACGACCAGGACGAGAGTGAGACCGGCAAGCGCCTGGCCGGCAAAGTCTTGCGCAGCCGACGGCCCCTCGCCGTGAAGCCGTTTAGCGAACAGCGGAATGAAGGCCGCGTCGAAGGCGCCTTCGGCGAATAGGCGGCGGAACATGTTGGGCACGCGGAACGCCACGAAGAAAGCATCGGCCACGTAAGAGGTGCCGAGCACCGCGGCGATCAGCACGTCGCGGACGAAGCCGAGCACACGGCTCAGAATGGTTATCGAGCCGACGGTGGCGAAGCCGCGATAAAGCTTCATCAGGCAGGCAGCAACGCCGGCTCTTGGCGCGCCTGAAGCGCCTTCACCAGGCGCTCGCGGATGGCGCCCTCGCGGCTTGCACTCGTGATCTTCTTGCCGGTGAGATCGGTGACGTAGAAGACGTCGACCGCCTTCTCGCCGAAGGTCGCGATATGCGCCGAGGCGATGTCGAGATTCATATCTGAAATTTCGCGCGTCACGTCGTAGAGCAGGCCGGGGCGGTCGAGCCCGTTGATCTCGATCACGGTGAGCGCATCGGACAGCGTGTTGTCGATGATGACCTGCGGCTCGACCCTGAAGGCCGAGAGCTTCGCCTTCGGCTTGCGCTTGTTCATGACGACTTCGGACAAGCGCACATCGCCGCGGAGCAGCTTCTCGATAGTATGGGCGATTTTCTTGGCACGGCGTTCTTCGTCCTCTGCGTGATCGAACTCGCGCTCGAGATGAATGGTGTCGAGCGCCATGCCGTCGCGCGTGGTCGAGATCTGAGCATCAACGATATTCGCCCCGGCGCCAGTGCAAGCGCCGGCGACCATGGCAAGCAGCCGCGGGTGGTTCGGCGCAAGCAGGGTGATCTCGGTGACGCCGCGGAAGGCGTCGGTGGCAATGTGGGTGACGATCGGTTCCTTATGCGCCTCGGCATCGCGGATGAGTTCGGCGTGCTCGGCGATGACATTGAGATCAGTCCTGAGCCAATAGGAGGGATAGTGGCGCTCGATGAAGCGCTCGAGGTCCTTTTTTGGCCAGCCGGCGAGTTGCCCGCGCAAGGCATCCTGAGCGCGGGCCACGCGCTCGCTGCGGGTCAGGGTCAGATGGCCGCCACCGAGCAAGGGCTCGGTCTCGAAATAGAGGGTTCGCAGGAGCTGGCCCTTCCACCCCGTCCATACACCTGGGCCCACGGCGCGGATATCGGCTACGGTGAGCAGGAGAAGCAGCTTCAGCCGCTCGCGGCTTTGTACCAGCGCGGCAAAGTCGCGAAGTGTCTTGGGGTCGTTCAAATCGCGGCTCTGGGCGAACAGGCTCATGGCGAGGTGGTGCTCGACGAGCCAAGCGGCAGTTTCGGTCTCTGCGGCGTTGAGCCCGAACCGCGGCCCGAGCTCTCTCGCGATACGCGCGCCGGCGATGGAGTGGTCCTCCTCGCGGCCCTTGGCCATGTCATGCAGAAAGGCCGAGACATAGAGCGCGCGGCGATTGTCGATGGTGCGCACGATCTCGCTCGACACCGGATGCTCGATGGCGAACTTTCCGCGCTCGATCCCGGAGAGGAAACCGATGGTCCGGATCAGATGCTCGTCCACCGTGAAGTGATGATACATATTGAACTGCATCATCGAGACCACGCGGCCGAAATCGGGAATGAAGCGGCCGAGCACGCCAGCCTCATTCATCTTGCGCAACACGCCCTCAGGATCGCGGGAGTCCATGAGGAGCCGCATGAACAGCCGATTGGCGGCAGGATTGTTGCGCAGCTTGTCATCGATGAGCCTGACATTGGCGCGCACCTCACGCAGCACCTCGGGCGAGAACGAGGCTTGATGCTCGTCGGCAAGCACGAACAGCTTGATGAAGTTCACCGGATCCTTGGCGAAGGCTTCTTTGCTTATGGCGTAGATTCGTCCGTTTTCGATGCGGAAGTCCGAGGTGCGCCTGAGCCTGGCACGCCGGCGCCAGCTAAGCGGCGCAAGCAGTGTGTCGAGCACGGGCAGCGACTTGAGCTGCTTGAGCTCAAGCGCGGAGCAGACGGTCCCGGTCAGCTCGCCGACCTCTTTGGCAATTAGAAAGTAGTGCCGCATGAAGCGCTCGACCGCGCTCAAACCCGCGTGGCCGCGATAGCCGAGCCGCTCGGCCATGAGCTCCTGCACTTCGAAGCTCAACCGCTCTTCGGGCCGCTCGGTCAGAAAATGCAGATGGCAGCGCACCGACCAGAGAAAGCTCTCGCAGCGGACAAAGCTGCGATATTCGTGCGGCGTGAACACGCCGGCCTCGACGAATTCGGCCTCGGCCTTGTCTGGATAGAGATGCTTGGCGAGCCAGTGCAGTGTGTGCAGGTCACGCAAGCCGCCTTTGCCGTCCTTGACGTTAGGCTCGACGAGATAGCGCGAGGCACCGGCGCGGGCATGACGCGCATTCTGCTCGGCAAGCTTGGCCTCGACAAAGGGACGCGCATTGCCTTCCAGAACCTCTTTGCGGAACCGGTGCTGGAAATCGGCGTAGAGCGCCTCGTCGCCGAGCAGCAGGCGCGAGTCGAGCAGCGCGGTGCGGATGGTCATGTCGGAATGGCTGAGCCGCACGCATTGGTCGATGTTGCGGGTGGCATGGCCGACTTTGAACCCGAGGTCCCACAAGAGGTAGAGCATGTACTCGGCGACGCTCTCGCCCCAGGCGGTCTGCTTGTAGGGAAGCAGGAACAAAAGGTCGATGTCGGAGCCGGGCGCGAGCAGCCCGCGGCCATAGCCGCCTTGCGCCACTACGGCCATGCGCTCGGCGATCGACGGATTGTCGGCGCGATAGATGTGTGTGGTCGTGAAGTCGTAGGCGAGCTTGATTAGAGCGTCCTGGAAGGCCGAGAGGCCCTCGGCGCAAGCTCTGCCGTCACCATCCCTTTCGAGCTGGCGCCTGGCTGCGATCCGCGCGTCTTCGACGAGCCGGCGCAAGCGCTCGACCAGAGCCATGCGCAGGGTCGAATCCTGGCCTGAATGAGAGTGGGCGAGCTCCGATGCCTCGTGGCGTAGGAGGTCGAGGTCGAAATAGGGCGCCTTTATGGGTGCTGGCTGGTCCATGGGCGTCGGAAGAGACTAGCACATGGGCGTTTTAGGCTTCGCTGGCAAGCAAAGCCTTAAGGCGGTACAGCGCTTCCAGCGCCTCCTTCGGCGTCATGCCGTCGGGGGCCAGCTCAGCTACCGCCTGCTCCAGGCGCGACCTGAGGCTGGACGTTGGATCGGGCGCTCCCTTGGCAACTCTGAATAGCGGTAAATCGTCGGCGAGATCGGCAAGCTTGGGGCGCCCGTCGGCTTTCTCCAGCGCGCTCAGCACCTCATCGGCGCGGGCAAGGACTGCTGCAGGCAAGCCGGCGAGCTTCGCCACATGAATGCCATAAGAGCGGTCGGCGGCGCCGGCGACCATGCGATAGAGGAACACGATCTCGTCGCGCCACTCCTTCACCTCGACCGTGGCGTTGGCGGCCCGCGGCAGCTTTTCGGCTAGCGCGGTGAGTTCGTGATAGTGGGTCGCGAACAGGACGCGCGAACGGTTCACCTCGTGCAGATATTCGAGCGCGGCCCAGGCGATGGAGAGTCCGTCAAACGTTGCCGTGCCGCGCCCGATCTCGTCGAGCACGACGAAGGAACGCTTCGTCGCCTGATTGAGGATTGATGCAGTCTCGACCATCTCGACCATGAAGGTCGATCGGCCGCGCGCGAGGTCGTCGACGGCGCCGACGCGGCTGAACAGGCGATCGACTATGCCGATATGCGCGCTCCGCGCCGGAACGAAGGAGCCTGACTGCGCGAGCACGACGATAAGCGCGTTCTGCCGCAGGAAAGTCGACTTGCCGGCCATGTTGGGGCCGGTAACAACGAGAATGCGAGTGTCCTTTCCCGATCTCTCTTCGCCGAGCTTGCAGTCATTGCCGACGAAGCTTGCGCCGTCAGGGCGCCGCAAGGTCTGCTCGACCATGGGGTGGCGTCCGTCCTCGATATCGAACACGAGCGTACCGTCGATCTTAGGCCGCACGTAGTTTTGTTCGATCGCCAACTCGGCGAGGGCGGCATAGTGATCGAGCTCGGCCAGAGCTGCGCTCGCTGCCGCGAGCGTCCGCTGCTCGGCAAGGACCTCATCCATGAGCTCGGCAAACATCTCAAGCTCGAGCGCGAGCGCTCGGTCCGCGGCTTGCGTGATCTTCGCCTCGAGCTCTGAGAGCTCTGGCGTCGAGAAGCGCACGACATTGGCGAGGGTTTGGCGATGGATGAAAGTCTCGATGTACGGCGGCTTGGTCAGAACACCGCCGTTGAGGGCGGTGACTTCGACGAAATAGCCAAGCACATTGTTGTGGCGCACTTTGAGCGACCTGATGCCTGTCGCCTCGGCGTAGGTCGCCTGCAAGCCGGCGATGACTTGGCGGCTTCCGTCGCGGAGCCGGCGGTGCTCGTCGAGATCGGCGTTTGCGCCATCGCGGATAAAGCCACCGTCACACGGATTGACCGGGAGACTGTCGGCAAGCGCCGCCGACAGCGAGTCGGCGACTTGAGCCGGCGCAGCGCCAAGCCGTTGGGCGATCGAGGAAAGCTCCTGCGGCAGACCGAGGGCGGCCCCTGCGCGGTTCAGGCTTTCGGCAAGAGCATTTGCTCGGTGAATCGCGTCGCGCACGGCTCCGAGATCGCGCGGCCCACCGCGCGCCAAGGCAAGCCTGGCGAGAGCGCGGGCAAGGTCGGGAGTGGCCTTGAGCTCCTCGCGTAGCATCTGACGTAGCCGTGGCTCGGCGGCAAAATAAGCGACTGTATCGAGGCGCGCGTTGAGCGCGACGACATCGGTGAGCGGACTGCCGAGGCGGCTGGTAAGCTCGCGCGCTCCCGCAGCGGTGACGGTGCGGTCGATGGCAGCAAGCAGGCTTCCTCCCCGCGCGCCCTGGTTCGAGCGCATCAGCTCGAGATTGCTGCGCGTCGCCGCATCGATGATGAGGAGACTGCCGGCGCTCTCCTTGCGCGGCGGGCGCAAGAGCGGCGCCTTCCCAACTTGGGTGATCTCGACGTAAGTGAGCAGCCCTGCGAACGCCGCAAGTTCTGGCCGCGTGAACTCGCCGAAGGCATCGAGTGCCGCCACGCCCAAACGTGACTTCAGCGCCCGCTCTCCGCGGAGCGAATCGAAATGGGCTCGCGGGCAGGGAGTGAGCGCGGCAGCTGCCTCCTGGATGAGCCGGCGAAGCTCCGCGTCGCCCGCGATATCGTCGCCAGCGAGCACCTCTCCAGGCTTGAGCCGAGCAAACTCGCCGGCGAGATCGCTCGAGCGCACCGACGATGCCACCAATTCACCCGTCGAGATGTCGAGCGAGGCAAGCGCATAACTAGACTCGCTCCCATCCTTCTCCGGCACACGAAACAGCGCGGTGAGGAAATTGTGCGCTCGTGCATCGAGCAGCGTCTCTTCGGTGAGTGTGCCCGGCGTGACGAGGCGCACAACGTCGCGGCGCACCACCGCCTTTGGCCCTCGCTTCTTGGCCTCGGCAGGGTCCTCGATCTGCTCGCAGACGGCGACGCGGTGGCCTTGGGCGATCAGCCGCTGCAGATAATCGTCAGCCGAATGCACCGGCACGCCGCACATCGGAATGTCGGCGCCCAAATGCTTGCCGCGCTTGGTGAGCGCGATGCCGAGCGAGCGCGCGGCAACCTCGGCGTCCCGAAAGAACAGCTCGTAGAAATCGCCCATGCGGTAGAAGAGGAGGCAATCGGCATTTGCGGCCTTGATCTCGAGATATTGGGCGATCATCGGGGTGGCGAGGGGAGCCTCCTCGCTGCGCGAGGCGCTTCCGGCGGCGGCTCCCAGGAGGGAAGCACCCCCGGCCCTCATCTCCGTTTCGGCCATGGCCAAGGGGTAGCTTCTCCCAGAGTCCGCGACAAGGCATGCCCCCCATCAAGTTGGGGAAAGGACTTTTCGGGGGCGAGAGCCTCCTCTAGGGTGCGCCGAATTTTGCTGGGAGACCCTGCAATCGTCCGCCCCTCAAAACGCGCGCTAGACGCGCTTCGCCCCATCAGCTTCGAGCGCGCCGTCTCGCGCCACGCCGAAGGCTCATGTCTGATCCGCTTTGGCGAAACACATGTGTTGTGCACGGCGACCGCAGGCGAGCCGGTGCCCCCTTGGCTCAAAGGGAGCGGCCGCGGCTGGGTTACGGCGGAGTACGGCATGCTGCCGCGGGCGACCTCCGAGCGCACGCGGCGGGAGGCCTCGGCAGGGAAGCAATCTGGCCGGACGCAAGAGATCCAGCGCCTGATTGGCCGCTCGCTCCGCGCCGTCACCGACCTCGCCGCGCTTGGCGAGAAACAGATTGTCGTCGATTGCGATGTGCTCCAGGCCGACGGCGGCACACGTACGGCTTCCATCACCGGGGCGTGGGTCGCGCTGCATGACGCGCTTGCCTGGATGGCGGCGCGTAGCATGATCAAGACCAATGCGTTGCGCGACCACGTTGCTGCGGTGTCCTGCGGGCTCTATGGCGGCGAGGCAATCCTCGATCTCGACTATGCCGAGGACTCCGAAGCCGACGCCGACGCGAATTTCGTGATGACGGGATCAGGCGGCATCGTCGAGGTGCAGGGCACAGCCGAAACTGAGCCTTTCACTCAGGATCAATTCGACAAACTCATGGCGCTCGCCCGCCAAGGCATCGCCGAGCTCGTCGCCTTGCAGAAGCTCACCGTTGCTTAAGCCTGGATCGCTTCGCCGCGGCGTCAAGCTCGTGATCGCGAGCCACAACGAAGGGAAGGTCCGGGAGTTGAACGAGCTGTTCACGCCTTACGGCATCGAATGCATCTCGGCGGCAAGCCTCGACCTGCCAGAGCCGGAGGAGACTGGCGAGACGTTCGCCGAGAACGCAAAGCTCAAGGCTGTGGCAGCCGCAAAGGGGTCGGGCATGCTGGCTCTCTCCGACGATTCAGGCCTCGAAGTCGAAGCGCTCGGCGGCGCGCCAGGCATCCATTCGGCGCGGTGGGGCGGTCCCAACAAGGCCTTCGATCTCGCTATGGCGCGGGTGCATCACGAGCTGAAAAAACTTGGCACGTCAGACCGGCGGGCGAACTTCACCTGTGCGCTTGGCCTAGCAGCCCCTGATGGCGAAGCGGCAGCCTTTACCGGCCAGGTCTACGGCACCATCGTCTGGCCGCCGCGCGGTGAACGCGGCTTCGGCTACGATCCGATCTTCGTGCCGGAAGGCTATAGTGAAACCTTCGGCGAGATGGAACCAGAGCTTAAGAACCGGCTGTCGCACCGCATGCGCGCTTTCGAGAAATTGATGGCAGTGACTTATATTGGCAATGATGCGTGAGCCGTTCGGGATTTATGTGCATTGGCCGTTCTGCCGGGCCAAATGCCCTTATTGCGACTTCAACTCACATGTGCGGCATGGCGGCATCGACGAGGCGCGATTCCTCGCCGCTTACCTCGCCGAGCTTCGCTATTACGCTGCGCTTGCGCCTGAGCGCAGCGTCACCAGCATCTTCTTCGGTGGCGGCACGCCGTCTCTGATGCGTCCCGCCACGGTGAGCGCGATCATCGATGCCATCGCCGAGCACTGGGACTTGGCGAACGACGCGGAAATCACGCTCGAAGCCAACCCAACGAGCGTCGAGGCGGAGAACTTCGCAGGCTACCGCGCGGCCGCCGTCAACCGGCTGTCGCTGGGCGTACAGGCCCTTGATGACCAGAGCCTGAAAGCTTTAGGGCGCCGGCATTCGGCGCAGGAGGCTTTGGACGCGCTCGCGCTCGCCAAGCGCCACTTCGACCGCGTGTCGTTCGATCTTATCTATGCGCGCGAAGGCCAGACCGTGAAGGCATGGCAAGCAGAACTCACTCACGCGCTCGATCACGCTGCGGACCATCTCTCGCTCTATCAGCTCACCATCGAGGAGGGCACGCCGTTCGCTGCCCGATATGCCGCCGGCACGTTGGTCATTCCTGACCCAGCACATGCGCGTGCGCTCTTTCAACTCACGCAAGAGCTGTGCGAGGCGGCAGGGCTGCCGGCCTACGAGGTCTCGAACCACGCGCGGTCTGGTTTCGAGTCGCGCCACAACCTGCTCTATTGGCGCGGGCACGACTATGCGGGCGTCGGCCCCGGCGCCCATAGCCGCATAACGGTCGGCGGCACCAAGCGGGCGCTATCGGCAATCAAATCTCCAGAGGGTTGGCTCGTGGAAGTTGAGGCGCACGGCCGTGGCGTCGTCAGTGACGAGGTCTTGAGCGCCGAGGAGGCGGCCGATGAATATCTGCTGATGGGCTTACGCCTTAGCGAAGGCATCGACCTTAACCGCCTCGCGACCATCTATGGACGCGGTCTCGATGAGACCCGCATCGGCGCGCTTGCGAGCGACGGATTGCTCCGGCGCGAGGGCGACCGGCTTGCCGCGACGACTAAAGGGCGCCTGGTGTTGAACCGCCTGATCTTGGAGTTGGCCGCTTAGCCTCAGTACGCCGATGCGCTGGTAAAGGAGCTCGGTGCGGGATCGATCACCACCGGACCACCCTCCCGCACTTCGAGAATTGCAAGCCCGCGTTCGCAGGTCCCGTCGGGAAGGAGGCGGAACAGCCCGTCGATCCCTGCAAAGCCGCTCGAACGCGTAAGCTGTCCCATATCGTAGCGCTGCCCCGGCGGATTCTGCGACAGCGACACGGCAAGGCTCACCGCATCATAGGCTAGGCTCGCGAGCCGTGGCGGCACCGAACCGTAGGTCTTGGAGTAGCGCTGAACGAAATTGCTCCAGCCCTTGGGGTCCGGCGCCGGATACCAGCCGCCGACCAGCGCTTTCTCTCCGCCGATATTGGGATAGTCCCATTGCCCCGTGCCGATGAGCTGCACGCGGCCGTTGGTCAGGTCGGAGGAGGCGAGCAGCGGCGCAAGTGAGGGAAGCTCTTCGCGCCCGGCGGGGAGGAAGAGCGCATCGATCTTCTGGCCGCCTTTGATCGCGTTGGCGATCTGCCTGACAGGTCCCAGCATGGCGTTGGAATCGTCCGGCGGAAAGGCCGCGCGCACGCTTGTCTCGCCACCGCTGTCAGACACAGCCTTAGCAAAGGCGGACTCGGCGACGCGGCCATAGGGCGATTGCGGAATAAGCTGGGCGAAGTTCCGTTTGCCCTTCGACATGGCGAAGCTGACGATGCGCGGCACGTCGCGCCCGGCCTGGAAGCTCAACAGATAGACTCCGTTGCCGGCGACCTTCTCGTCGCTGGAGAAGGCAATCATGGGGATATGGGCTTCGCGCGCGACGGGCGCAGCGCCCGAGACTTCCTGCGCAAAGAGTGGACCGATAATCAGCTCGGCGCCATCCTTGATGGCGCTCTCCGCGGCAAGACGCGCTCCGTCGGGCGTTCCCTTGGTGTCCTTGGGGACGAGTGTGACATTGGGATTGTCGAAATCGAACAGGGCAAGCTCGGCCGCCTGCTTCAATGCCTTGGCGACCGCCGGCGTCGAGCCCGACGAGGTGACGGGAAGCAGGACCGCGACCTTCACCGCTCCGGTCGAGCCGGTGAAGCCAACGCCGCCTGGTCCGCCACCGCCACCGCCAGGGGCTCCGCATGAGGCGACGAGCATTGCCACGCCGATCGCCGTGAGCGCGAGCTTCACGGCAGCGAAATGGCGCCCTATGCAGAACGGAAGCCGCATAGTCTTCTTGCTTGTCGGCGATTGCCCAAAACGACCAGCTCCTCCGGTTGGGTCCTGAGACCCCAAGCCGCGCATTGTCGGGAGGAAGCTCGTTCGCAACGATGGCCCAATCGTGATGGACGAAGCACGACTATATCACGTAACGTTCGAGCGCCTAGGGCGACTGGTTATCGCCTAAAACTTAAGTCGTTGGAGCTGGCCCCAAAACGCTGGCGCGGCGCGTGCAAGACCATCGCGACAAGGATCAGGCTGAGGCTCGTCACCGCGGCACGGTGGCGCGGGCGGGCGAGGTGCTCGCGGACTTGGTCGAGCGTCCGCTTCTGCCCGGCCTCTATCTCGTGGCAACGCCGATCGGCAATCTCGGCGACATCTCTCTAAGGGCGCTGTCGGTGCTCGCCCACGCAGACCTAATCGCCGCAGAGGACACGCGCCACTCGAGGAAGCTCCTGTCTCATTTCAATATCGCCGGTGAGCTCACGCCCTATCACGAGCACAACGCCGCCAAGGAGCGCCCGCGCCTCCTGGCGCGGCTCCGCGCAGGATCTTCGGTGGCGCTGATCTCCGACGCCGGCACGCCGCTTATCTCCGATCCCGGCTACAAGCTCGTGCGCGAGGCGCTCGATGAAGGCTTCATGGTGACGAGCATCCCCGGAGCATCGGCGGCGCTCGCTGCCTTGACCAGTGCGGGGCTGCCGACCGATACCTTCCTGTTTGCCGGGTTCCTGCCGGCCAAATCGGGACCGCGCCGCGCCCGGCTCGAAGAGCTCAAGTCGATTCCGGCGACGCTCGTCTTTTTCGAGACCGCGCCGCGTCTCGAAAAGAGCCTGGCCGACATGAACGAGGTCTTGGGAGCGCGCGAGGCTGCTGTCGCAAGGGAGCTGACCAAGCTGCACGAGACAGTCACGCGCGGGACGCTCGACCGACTCGCCGCCGAGTCTTCGGAAAACAGCGCATTGAAGGGCGAGCTCGTTGTGGTAGTCGCGCCGCCAACCGAGGACAGAGCCGGCATAACTGACGAGAAGATCGTCGAGCAGCTCGGGAAGGCACTCAATCTGGAAAGTTTCCGCGACGCAGTCCGGAGTGTCTCGGAGGTGTTGCAAGTGCCCCGCTCCCGTGTCTACGAGGTCGGGCTTTCGCTCAAGCCCAAGGCCGACTGACTTGAGCCGGGTACGGGTCAAGGCCTATCGCAGCGGCCTATTCGCGGAGACGCTCACGGCGTTCCTGCTTCGCCTAAGAGGCCACCGCATCGTGGCGCAGCGCTACAAAACCCCCGGTCGGCGAGATCGACCTCGTGGCGCTCAAAGGCAGGCGGCTTGCCTTCATCGAGGTCAAGCGGCGCAAGACTAAAGAGGATGCCGCCTGGACTTTGCCAGCTAGGCAGCGGCGCCGCATCGTGAGAGCCGCGCAATATTGGCTGGCTGGCCACCCGGACTTTGCCGGGCATGACATCGCCTTCGACGTGGTGCTTGCGGCGCCCTTTGCCTGGCCGCGCTACATCGCCAACGCCTTCCCGGTTTGATGCCGTTCATTTCCCTTTGGCGAAACTCTGCCTATAAGGGGCGCCATGGCCCTCAAGGTCGCCTTCCAGATGGACCCCATCGAGCGTATCGATATCAGGGGCGATTCGACTTTCGCGCTCCTGCTCGAAGCGCAATGGCGGGGACACGACGTGTTCTATTACATGCCGAACAATCTCTCGCTGCGCGACGGCAAGCTGATTGCCGAAGGCCATAGTCTCACTGTGGAGGACAAGCCGGAAAACCACTACCGACTCGCGCATCCGAGAGAGGTGGACCTCGCCACGTTCGACGTGGTGCATCTCCGTCAAGATCCGCCTTTCGATATGGCCTATATCACAACGACACACCTCCTCGAGCGCATCCATCCCAACACGCTCGTGGTCAACGACCCGGCCAGTGTGCGCAACTCGCCGGAGAAGATCTTCGTGCTCGATTTTCTCGACCTGATGCCGCCGACCCTCGTCACGCGCTCGGTGGAGGAAATCCACGCCTTCCGGGAGAAGCACAAGGACATCGTGGTGAAACCGCTCTACGGCAATGGTGGCGCAGCGATCTTCCGCATCCCGCCCGACGACACCAATCTCAATTCGCTGATCGAGCTGATGGGGCTCACCTTCCGCGAGCCGATCATGGTGCAGCGCTATGTCCCGCAGGTCGCCAAGGGCGACAAGCGCATCATCCTCGTCGATGGCGAGTTGGCAGGCGCGATCAATCGCGTGCCGCCCCCCGGCGAGACGCGCTCCAATCTGCATATTGGCGGCAAGGCCGAGGCCACGACGCTCTCGAAGCGCGACAAGGAGATCTGCGCACGGCTGGGGCCCGAGCTCAAGCGGCGCGGGTTGATCTTCGCTGGCATCGACGTGATCGGCGACTACCTCACTGAGATCAACGTCACGTCGCCGACCGGCATCAGGCAAGTGGCCGCGTTCGGTGGGCCCGACATCGCCGCCATGATCTGGGACGTGGTGGAGCGCAAGATCAAAACACAAAGGGCCAAGAGGCGGGCGTAATGGCCTCCGATCCCAAAAATCTGGGCGCCAAGTTCGACGCCCACACCGACGCCGAGTTCAACACTCGCGACATCGAAGCGACCATGGCGACCATGGCAGAGGCGCCGCACGTTACCCACGTGCCGACCATGACCGGAGGCTCGGGGTATGACGCCGTTCGGCACTTCTATGAGAACTACTTTGTCGGGCGCGTGCCCGACGACTGGAGCGTCAAGAGTATCTCGCGCACCATCGGCGAGAGCCAGCTCGTCGACGAGGTGCTGATCAGCTTCACCCATGACTGCGACATTCCGGCCCTCCTCCCCGGCGTCAAGCCGACGGGCCGCAAAGTGACGATCCCGTTCGTGGTAGTGGTCGGCTTCGACAAGAGCGGCAAGGTCGAGTTCGAGCGTATCTATTGGGATCAGGCGTCGGTGCTCGTCCAACTTGGGCTGCTCAACAAGCGAGGCCTGCCGATCACCGGCGCCGAGCAGGCCGCGCGCCTGCTCGATCCGAGCCTCCCATCGAACACGCTCATCCCCAAAGCTTGATTCCTCATCAAGCTTTAGGCCTTCGCTGCCGAGGCGCTCGTTTGCTTGCGGGTTTCGCTTCCGTCGCGGATTGCTTTGCTTCAACCTGACGGGATGTCTCTGGTCGAGGCGGCCGCCTTCGCCGTTTGCCGAATGCGCACCAGAGGTGAAAGCCGACGCCAACGCCCCAGCCGAGCGCGACCCAATAGAACCACCACACCTTCGGTGTCACGGTGAGGTTGACGAAAGCGAGCAGCAGTACCACCGCGATATAGGCGAAGAGATGGACGATCGAGGCGCGTGCCTTCGGATCGATGAAGATGCGCTCGCGCCGACGCGTCTTGCGCAACAGGAGTGCAAGCGCGTGCGTCGCGACAGCGACGCCCCAGCCTAGGAGCACCCATGGGAACCAGAGCGTGCCAGGCTTGAGCCACAGATTGATCGCGGCACAGATGACGACGCCAGCGGCAAAGGCCGCGAGGTGTACCAGGAAGATGCGCATGGAGAGGTCTTTGAACATGTGAGCATCCTCATGCTGCGGGCGGATCGCCAGTCTAGGCTAGGCTTACGACAGCTTTGGGCCTCGCCCCGGGGCAATGTTCACTGATTGTTCTTGCGGCTGCCCTGCAGCTCCGTTAGAGTAGAGGGAGTTTGGGGGACGGGGCTTTAGCGATGTTCGCGCGGATCACGACGGTCGCTTTCGAGGGGATTAAGGCGCGCGCGGTCGACGTGCAAATCCAGATCGGCCCGGGCGTCCCTGCCTTCACCATCGTCGGCCTTCCCGACAAGGCAGTGGCCGAGAGCCGCGAGCGTGTGCGCGGCGCGCTGAACGCGATCGGGCTTGGGCTCCCGCCGAAGCGCATCACCGTCAATCTCGCCCTTGCCGATCTGCCGAAGGAAGGGAGCCATTACGACCTGCCCATCGCGCTTGGGCTGATGGCGGCGGTCGGCGCGGTCGCGCGCGACGCAATCGAAAGCTACTGCGTATTAGGAGAGCTTGCGCTTGACGGATCGATTGCGACTGTCGCCGGCACGCTTCCCGCCGCGATTGGAGCGAACGCTCTCGGCAAAGGACTGATCTGCCCTCCTCATGCGGCGCTGAGGCTGCGTGGGCCGCCGCCGACATGGCGATCCTCGCGCCGTCCGACCTGCTTCAGCTCATCAACCATTTCAAAGGGCTTCAGACCCTACGCCGGCCAGAGCCCACGCGAGACCCTGGCGATGAGGCGATGCCCATCAAGGGCCAGGAGACCGCCAAGCGCGCGCTGGAGGTCGCTGCCGCAGGCGGGCACAATCTTCTCATGATCGGTGCACCTGGCGCCGGCAAGTCGCTGCTGGCAAGGCGGCTGCCGTCGATCCTCCCGCCGCTAGAGCCCTCAGAGATGCTCGAAGTAAGCATGATGAGGAGTCTTGCCGGCGACCTCGCCGGAGGGCGCATCGGCAGCAACCGGCCGTTCCGTGCGCCGCATCATTCGGCAAGCATGGCGGCACTGGTCGGCGGCTGCACGCGACCGAGGCCGGGCGAAGCGGCGCTCGCCCATCTCGGCGTGCTGTTCCTCGACGAGCTTCCCGAATTCAATCCGCAAGTGCTCGACGCGTTGCGCCAGCCGCTCGAGACCGGAGAGACGGTGATCGCGCGGGCAAATCACCGCATCGCCTATCCGTCGCGCGTCCAGCTCATCGCCGCGATGAATCCATGCCGCTGCGGCCGCGCGGGCGAGCCGGGCTATGTATGCCGCCAGGGGCGCGCTTGCGCCGAGCGCTATCAGGCGCGCATCTCGGGGCCGATGCTCGACCGTATCGACCTTCAGATCGAGGTGCCGGCCGTTTCCGCCGCGGACCTCGTTCTGCCTCAGGCCTGCGAAGGAAGCGCAGAGGTCCGCGCGCGCGTTAGCGAGGCGCGCCGCATTCAGACCGAGCGCTATGCCGCGCTTGGCCAGGCACGCATCCGCACCAATGCCGAATGCGACGGAGCGATGCTTGAGGAGATTGCAGCGCCCGAGCCGGCGG
>DASSLP010000043.1:0-3804 GCA_035689365.1 Methyloceanibacter sp. | reverse complement strand
GAAATCGGCGAGGATCGCGTCGGGATCGCGGGTGAAGTCGCGATAGGCGAAGAACAAGAGCTCGGCGAATTCGAGCAGCTTCGCCTCCGAGGGAGACGCAGGCTTGCGCGCAGCGCCGCCATTGCCGCGCCGTTTGGTTTCGGCCTTCACGCCACCGGTTAGAGGTTCATTTAGGTCAGTCATGTTGACTTAGTTTTTGCGGTCCGTTATGTCAGCCATGTTGACTTATTCCGGTCCTTGATACGCCTCGCCGCCTGCTCGCGCAATTGCCGTTCAAGGTGCTATGAGAGGCGCTTCCCGGCCTTTCCGGCTCGTGCAAGAAGACCGGGTTACTGTTCTGGAGGAAGCTCATGCCCATCGTCCCTTACGATCAGCGAGAAGGATTTATCTGGCTGAACGGCCAGCTCGTCCCGTGGGGCGATGCGCGCGTGCATGTGCTGACGCATGGGCTGCACTATGCGAGCGCGGTGTTCGAGGGGATGCGCGCCTATGACGGGCAGATCTTCAAGCTGACCGAGCACAATCAGCGCCTGCACGAATCCGCCAAGATCCTCGACTTCGAGATTCCCTATTCGGTCGCCGAGCTCGACAAGGCGACGCGCGAGGTGTTGCGCGCGAACAAGCTGACCGACGCCTATGTCCGCCCCATCGCCTGGCGCGGCAGCGAGCAGATGGGCGTCGCGGCACAACTGACCAAGACCAATGTCGCCATCGCCGCCTGGGACTGGGGCTCCTATTTCGATCCGGCTGCGCGCGCCAAGGGACTACGGCTCGCCTTCGCGCATTATCGCCGGCCAGACCCGCGCACCGCGCCCGTCACCAGCAAGGCGACCGGCCTCTACATGATCTGCACCATCGAGAAGCATAAAGCCGAGCGCGCCGGCTACAACGATGCGCTGATGCTCGACTGGCGCGGGCAGATCGCCGAAGCGACCGGCGCCAACATCTTCTTCGTCAAGGACGGCGTACTGCACACGCCGACACCCGACTGTTTCTTGAACGGCATCACGCGCAAGGCGGTGATCGGGCTCGCCAAGCAGCGCGGGCTCAAGGTGATCGAGCGGGCGATCATGCCCGACGAGCTCGGCGAGTTTTCCGAGTGCTTTATCACCGGCACCGCCGCAGAGGTGACGCCGGTCTCCGAGATCGGGCCTTACAAATTCGCCATTGGCGACATCACCCACAAGCTGATGGAGGATTTCACCGCTCTGGTGCATCCCGCCAAGGCCGTCGCCGCCGCGGGGTAGATCGCGGCGAGCGGCCGTGCACAAAGCCGGGATCGTCAATCGTCTCGCCACGGCTACCGCCATTATCTAGAGCTTCGATCGAGTTCGGATCGGTCAGGCTGTCTTTCGGGCTCCAGTTGGGGTCGATCTCCCGAACGCGCCTTATTGCCTCCTGCGCCTGAGCTTCCTCGGCGACCAGCCTAGCCTCTTGCTCCGGCGTACCCTCCGCATGGCTGCGGATGCGGCCACCGCCACGCGGCATCTGTGCGATACGCGTTCGTCCTCCACCTCCACCTCCGCCTGTGCCGGTCCATTGGCCGCCGTCGGGATTGCCGCGCGGTACGCGCGGCTGGTTCGGATTGAAGTTGGCTTTGACGGCGCGTTCGAGATTGCGCAGCTTCTCCTCGAGGAGGTTCGCCAAGAGAAGCGAGCGGATTCGGCGCAACGCCGCGCTGGTCTGCCAGCTCGCCTCCGATTCTTGCACGGCCACTCTCCTGGTCTGTATCCAAGGACCAGGATTTTATTCACATGAGACTGCCCGGAGATAAGTTTGCGCCATCGGTCAGAGCCGGCTCCGTAAAAGGGCCGTAAGGCGCGCGATGCGATCCATGCTAGGGTTGCCGCATGAACAAAGTAGGTGAGGCGGAGCTCGCAGAGAGGGCGCCGCAGTTCGACGCTGACTTTCGCGAGCGGTTGCGCGATCTGCTCAGATGGCGGCGCGATGTGCGGCGCTTCAAGCGTGCCAAGCTTCTCGAAGGGACCATCGAGCGTTTGATCGCGACGGCTTGCCTCGCGCCGTCGGTCGGCCTGTCCGAGCCGTGGCGCTTCGTCATCGTCGAGGACGAGGCGCGCCGCGCCGCCATCCGCAAATGCTTCGCCGACTGCAACCGCGCGGCGCTCGACATGCAGTCGCCCGACCGCGCTTCGCTCTATGCGCGGCTCAAGCTCGCAGGCCTCGACGACGCGCCCTGCCAGCTCGCAGTGTTCGCAGACCGTGCGACCGCGCAAGGAGGAGGGCTCGGCCGCCTCACCATGCCCGAGACGCTCGACTATTCCGTGGTGATCGCCGTCCACACGCTGTGGCTTGCCGCGCGCGCCGAGGGGCTTGGCGTCGGCTGGGTCTCGATCCTCGATCCAGAGCACATCGCCGCGATCCTCGATGTGCCGCCACATTGGATCTTCATCGGGCATCTCTGCGTCGGCTACCCAGCGCAGGACGACGATACGCCTGCGCTCGAGCGTGCCGGATGGGAGCACCGTCACTCCCCTTCAGCCACCGTCGTCTACCGCTAAGTCTGTGTCATTCCCGCGAAAGCGGGAATCCAGTAATCGCCGCCCTCAGTTATCCCTTGAGTGCAGAGCTTACTGGATTGCCCGGCTGCCTTCGCCGAAGCGAAGCTCGGCTTCGCGCAGGCAGGTCAAGCCGGGCAATGACAGTGACGTTCGGGCGCTTGATCGGAGGCCCGGCGAGGAGCACTCTCTGGGCGGGGCGAGGGGCCGCGCTTGGGTCGCGCGGGAGTGAAGGGGGCTACATGCGCAAAGCACTGATGAGGCTGGCATTGGCGGGCGTGATGGTCGTCTGCCTCGGGGCGCTTTCCGGAACCGATGTGAAGGCGGACATGGCAGGCAGCCTCGGCGGCGCGCTTCCGCATCAGTCCCTAATGACGCCGGCGCGCATGTGGAAGGATTGCCAGGCGGTCGCGATGTGCACCGGCTGCCGGCCGGTCTATCACTGCCGCTCCTGCTCCTATCAGCGGACTTGTCCTTACGGCATTTGCCAATGGGGCGATGTGTGCGTGTGGGGGCCTTACGTGCGCATCCTTCCGCGCGGCGCCCGCCTCATCCGCCAGTAACCTCTCCGTCGCGCACCTGTCATCCCGCGAAAGCGTCTCTTTTCTCCTCTCCCCGGTGGGGAGAGGACGCGAGCGTAGCGAGCGGGTGAGGGGGCCTGGGAGCCAAATCTTGTCCGTTCCGCCCTCACCCTGTTCGCCGGACGACTTGCTTCGCAAGATCGTGGCGAACAGCCCTCTTCCGCAGGGGAGAGGAGCAATTTCATTGAAGTTATCCCCGCCCTCCAAAGCGCACTTACACTCAGCAGCACCTCGTCCACTTGAAGGGCGCTTCGCGAGGCGAACGTCGAGGCGGGACGAGGTGCGGCGCCTGCGGGCCGGCTGACGCACAGTCAGGCACTCGAGCGGCATCGGAGCTCCCTCCGGACCCATTACGAGGTCCTGCTAGGAGCTAGCTGACCGAGCTTGAGACGGAATTCGATCCGGCCTTGAGCGGGAGAAGCAGGGCCCGGTGCCGAAAAGACGTCCGCGATTGGCGCGCCGAGAGGCGCTCGCCGTGGTCCTGCCAAGGATCGCGGAGCCATAGGTTTGCGCTTTTCGGCGCGCCATCCCCTCTAAGAGAGGAGAGTTCTTTGACATGATCTCGCGCTTCCCGGCGGCGAGGCGATGAAGCTTGCGTGAGCAACTCAGCTAACGCCCCGTACGTCAGTCTCGCCCGAGAAGCACGTCCCGCAAGACAACCGCGTCGTTGTGCGCCTCGTCATGGGCCGCATAGACAAGCGTGATTT
>DASSLP010000042.1:0-3374 GCA_035689365.1 Methyloceanibacter sp. | reverse complement strand
GCCCATCATGCCTTGGACGAGGCCGAGAAGAATCTCGGCAAACGACAGGTGTTTGCCCAGGCAGACGGCACGGTGGAGGAGGTCTATTTCAGGCCTGGAGAGGTGGTAAATGCTGGCCAGGCGGTGGTCGCGCTCCTGCCGCCGCGCAATCTCAAAGTCCGTTTCTTCGTCGCCGAGCCGGTGCGCGCCAAGCTCCAGCTCGATCAGAGCGTCACGCTCAGTTGTGACGGCTGCCCGCCTGACCTTCACGCCAAGATCAATTTCATCGCGCGCGAGGCTGAGTTCACCCCGCCGGTGATCTTCTCGCGCGAGCAGCGGCAGAAGCTTGTGTTCCTAGTCGAGGCGCGCCCCGAGGGCGATGCCACCGCGCTCACCGCAGGACAGCCGGTGACGGTGACGCTCGGGCCGGGCCAGCAATTGGTGCGGCGATGACGGATGCTGCCACCAAAGAGATCGCCATCGACGTCACCGGGCTGACCAAGACCTTCGGCGCCAGGACGGTCGTGCACGACTTGAGCCTGCAAGTGCCAAAGGGTGAGATCTATGGCTTTCTCGGCCCTAACGGCAGCGGCAAGACCACCACGCTCCGCATGTTGTGCGGACTGCTCACGCCCGATGCCGGGCAGGGCACCTGCCTCGGCTACGACATCAGAACTGACGCCGATGAGATCAAGCGCAATGTCGGCTACATGACGCAGCGCTTCAGCCTTTACGCCGACCTCTCAATCCGCGAGAACCTCGAATTCGTGGCGCGCGTCTATGGCGTGCCTAACCCGCGCCAGGCAGCTCGCGAAGCGATCGGGAGGCTCGGGCTTTCCACCCGCGCCGAGCAGCTCGCCGGCGATTTGTCGGGCGGGTGGAAGCAGCGGCTCGCGCTAGGCGCCTGCATCCTGCCCCAGCCAAGGCTGCTCCTCCTCGATGAGCCTACGGCCGGCGTCGATCCCAAGGCGCGGCGCGAGTTTTGGGACGAGATTCACAACCTCGCAGCGGACGGCATCACCGTGCTCGTCTCGACCCACTACATGGACGAGGCCGAGCGTTGCCACGAGATCGCATACATCGCCTTCGGCGAGCTGCTCGCCAAGGGCACAGCGCGCGAGGTGGTGGCAAAGTCGGGCCTTACCACCTGGATCGTTTCGGGCAAGGACCTGCATCACCTCGCGACCAAACTCGAGGCCTGCGACGGTGTCGATATGGTAGCGCCGTTCGGGACCGAGCTGCACGTCTCTGGCCGCGATAGGCACACACTCGATTCAGCCATCGCGGCCGCCAAGAAGGCCGACGGCGCGCATCGCTGGGCGCGCGGCGAACCCACCCTTGAGGACGTGTTCATCCTGCTCATGGACAAGTCGAAGGACAATTTCGCATGAGCGGGGCCACCTACAATGGCTCGACTGCCGAGCGTCGCGATCCGGGCTTCTTCCGGCGCATGTGGGCGATGGTCATCAAGGAATTCGTCCAAATGCGGCGCGACCGCATGACTTTCGCCACCATGATTTTCGTGCCGATCCTTCAGCTCACTCTGTTCGGCTATGCGATCAACACCGACCCCAAGCAGCTGCCGACAGCCGTGCTCACGCGCGACGAGGGACCGCTCACCCGCGCTGTGCTCGCGGCGATGAAGAACACCGACTATTTCAAGTTCACGGAGCAGGTGCACGATGCAGACGAGCTCGATAGGCTTATCCGCTCCGGCAAGGTGCAGTTCGCCGTCGAGATCCCCGCAAGCTTCGAGCGCGACGTGCGGCGCGGCGACCGACCTTCGGTTCTGGTCATCGCCGATGCGACCGATCCCGTGGCGACAGGCACGGCGGTTTCCTCGCTTCAAGGCCTCATCGACACCGCGCTGCGGCGTGAGCTGCGCGGCCCAGACGCCCCGGTGACCAAAACCACGGCGCCATTCCAAATAACATTACAGAACCGGTACAATCCCGAGGCCATCACCCAATACAACATCGTACCAGGTCTGCTCGGCGTGGTGCTGACCATGACCATGATGATGTTTACCGCACTTGCCGTGACCCGCGAGATCGAGCGTGGCACCATGGAGAGCCTGCTCGCCATGCCGATAAAACCGGTCGAGATCATGATCGGCAAGATCGCGCCTTTCGTGCTAGTCGGCTTCGTGCAGATGACCATCATCCTGTGCGCCGCCCACTTCCTGTTCAACGTGCCGATCATGGGAAGCGTGTGGCTCTTGGTCTCGCTCGCCACGCTGTTCGCCGCCTCCAACCTTGCCGTGGGTTACACGTTTTCGACCATCGCCCAGAATCAGCTCCAAGCGGTGCAGCTTACCTTCTTCTTCTTCCTGCCCAACATTCTCTTGTCGGGCTTCATGTTTCCGTTCCGCGGCATGCCGGCATGGGCGCAAGTGGTCGGCGAGGCTCTGCCGCTCACCCATTTCATGCGCATTGTGCGCGGCATCACGTTGAAAGGGACCGGCCTCGCCGATATGCAGATCGACGTGGCAGCCCTGTTCATTTTCATGATCGTGGCGATGGGCCTCGCGCTTGTGCGCTTCCGCCGCACGCTGGATTAGGTTCCTGCACCCAGGTTGGGAAGGGGGCTCGGCCCGCTGACGCGAGCCCCTGTCGCCTACTCGCAGGGGAGGTACTTGCCCGCGAGATACATCTCGAGCGAGTCGTTGCATCCATTCCAGCCATCCGCGTGCCGCTCGCGAATCTGCGGATCGGTGAGGCCGGCGTGACGAAGGACGAGGCGCGTGCCGGTCGCAGTAGGGTGAAACTCGAGCGTGACCTCGCTGACATCGCCGGGTTTGCCGTCGTTATCGTCCCACGACCAGGTCAAGCGGAGCTTGCGGTTCGGCACGATCTCTTTGATCACGCCGCGGGCGGTGGTGGTCACGCCGTCCGGGCGGTGCATGGGGAAGACGTAGGCGCCGCCCACACGGGCATCCATCGTGGCGTTCGGCGCGCAGATCTTGCCTGGCCCCATCCACATCCGGAGCGCTGCTTGGTCGGTCCAGGCCTTGAATACTTGCTCTGGCGGATAGGTAATCTCGCGCTCGATGACGAGCTCAGGCGCAAGCTTCGACTTCTGCAACATGTCGTTCATCGCTTCACTCCTTCTTCTCTGACTTCCGCCGCTCGGCGGCAACTGCATCGAGATACGACTCGAGACCGTCGAGACGGTCGCTCCAGAACTGGCGATAGGTTTCCGTCCATTCCGCTAATTGCTTCAGCGCCTCGGGACGAAGGTGGCAGCGCCGCTTCTGCGCCTCGACCTCACGGCGGATCAGCTTGGCCTGCTCGAGCACCTTGAGGTGACGCGAGATGGCCGGCGCGGAAATGGAGAAGGGCGCGGCGAGCTCGCCCACCGTGGCGCTGCTTCGTGCGAGCCGCGCGAGGATCGCG
>DASSLP010000041.1:0-10984 GCA_035689365.1 Methyloceanibacter sp. | reverse complement strand
TGTTCATAAGGGGCTGCCGCGCAGTTTGTATTTTTACGTTGGAAATTAGTCCGTAATACCCCCTGCTTGAACCTGTGTTCCTTAGGCAACATCAGACAAAAAATTCATTGGGCAAGTGCTGGATGCGTGAAAAACCACACTCCGGCCTCCCTCGCTTGCTAAGCGTAAGTGAATACTGGAAGGGTGGTCAAGTGAGTAGACGCGCATTGATTAAGATGCTGATTATCTGCGGCGCAATGCTGACAATTCAGCTCTTGGCATATTTCGCGTACCAGCCTATCGGATCGGCAAGTTACAGCCTGACCACCTATACCGGTGCTGCAATTGCTCATTGACGTGTCAGACCGCGCCATTGATGCATCCAGGCCGCAGCTTTCCAGCCTGTGGCTGCTAAGTTGTCGGGGAATTCGTCAAATGGGGGACATTATGTACGCATTGGCAAACATCGACTTCTCAGATCGGTTGGGGTTCGTCGTTAGCGAGCTGACGCCTGAGGAAAATGACCAGACGTCGGACGGAAAAAAGGAGTCCGCAGTTACCTCCCTGCCTGCTGACGCGCTAGAAGTGGCGGTTTTCGGGGCCGCCTAGACTGAAGGGGTCGGCGGCATTTGGATGAGGCGCCAGTGTTGCGATGCACTGCGCCTCGTCCATCGTGCGCTACAGCATCGGCTCGACCCAATTTCTTCTACGGATGTCGTCGATTACGGCGCGCCTCCTTCTTGCTTGCTCTTAGCGTCTCAAGGTCAGCTTCCATCGGTTCCAGCATGAGCCCTTGCCACCCCCGGCTTGCCCCAATAGTTGCACTCAGCAGTCGTCAAGCGCCTGCTGATGCTTCTTTTTGTCTGTGCGGATCTGTACGACTTCGCCTTGAAAGAAATCCAGCGATTGGAATCAATTCAAGCACAGGGGTGTGTGTCCGGGAGTGGTCACATGCCAGGCGATCCCAAACAATGTCGCGAGCACGCCAAGCGATGCTGGGCCTTGGCCTCGGAAATTAGCAACTCCGTCTTAAAAGAGAGCCTTACTGACGCTGCCCAACGTTGGGCAGCTCTCGCAGCGGAGCTTGAGACCATCCACTCGCTCCTCGAATCTCTCGAAGAATCCGAGAAGAAAGCCAGCTAGGCCGAGAGCCGCTAATCCCACCAATCGCCTTTGCCTTCGCCTTGTGCCCTTTCTTACGCGCTGGCACGCGCCTGGCGCAGCGCCTCAAGGTCATCCTCCATCAGCTCCATGACGAGGTGTTCATCACCCGGCTTGCCCCAGCGATTGCACTTGAGACATCCGATAAGCCGCTCGCCGTAATAGTCGATTTCCGTGAGCGGGCCGTGACAGTAGGCGCAGTTCATTAGGCAAGATTTAATCGATGGACCTTCAGCCCCTCCTCGCGAGTGCGGAAGCCGTCGCCTCTGATCTCGGCAGCTATTCATCGCCCCGGGGCCGGCTTTGGCGCGGACCATAAATAATAATGTCAGCCTTTATTCGACAAATAGTCGACAACCCATCCCTTCAAGGTATTAATCCATTGAGATAATTGGCGCCCCGTAGGGGTTTCGAACCCCTGTTTCCGGCGTGAGAGGCCAGCGTCCTAGGCCACTAGACGAACGGGGCGTCGGGCCGAGCCCAAAGCTATAGCGTGCGCTTCGAAGCTCGATCAAGCCTATTGATGCGCTGCAGCTCCGCTGCTTGAGCGCGGCTTATTGCGGTTTGAGTCTGACGCGGGCGACGAGCTTGCCGGTCTTGAGGTCGATCACGGCGATCTCCGGACCCGCAGGCGAATTCAGATGGAGAGCAAGCCGGTCGCCATCAAGGGCAAGCGAGGTGACGGTTGCATCCTTGGGGATCAAAAGCTCCGACTCGATCCCTAGCGAGGCCCCTGCCCCCGCGCCGCGGCTTTGCCCGCCGCCGGAGGCCTGATAGACGATTGCGGCCAGCACGAAGGCAAAGCCTCCGACCAGCAGAAGCCCCATCACAATCACGGCGATTTTCAGCACCCGCACCTGGCGCGGGGTGAACACCGTCCCTGGTAAGGGAGTATTCTCGGGCTCGCTCGCCACCGCCATCGCTTAAAGACCTCATGCCTCGACCAATCAAAGTCCCCGCGTCGGAGCGGCTCACGGCCGAAGCCGACCAGAGCCATGGAGGCCAGAGGCTTGACCGCTTCCTCTCTGAGCGCCTGCCGGGCCTGAGCCGCACGCGCGTGCAGAGCCTCATCAAGGAAGGCCACGCCTCGCGCGGCGGCGCGACCATAGAGGACGTAAAATATCGGGTCAAACCGGGCGACCGCTTCGAGCTTGCGCTCCCGCCGCCCGCTCCCTCGGGCGTTGGCCCCGAGGCCATCCCGCTCAACATCGTCTACGAGGACGATTCGCTCATCGTCATCGACAAGCCTGCGGGTCTCGTCGTGCATCCGGGCGCAGGTCACGCCACGGGTACGCTGGTCAATGCGCTGATCGCCCATTGTGGGGCGAGTCTCTCAGGCATCGGCGGCGTGGCCCGGCCAGGTATCGTGCATCGCCTCGACAAGGACACAAGCGGACTCATGGTCGTCGCCAAGACCGACCAAGCGCATCACTCGCTCGCCGCGCAGTTCGCCGATCATGGCCGGACCGGCGAGCTCGAACGCGGTTACCTCGCGCTAGTGTGGAGCGCTCCGTCGCGGCCGCAAGGCGTGGTCGATGCGGCCGTGGGACGTCACCGGACCAGCCGCACCAAGATGGCAGTGCTGAAAGACAGAGGAAGCAAGGCCGTGACTTATTGGCGCGTGGTCGCGACCTTCGGCCGCCGAAAAGAAAAGATCGCCTCTTTGCTCGAATGCACGCTCGAGACTGGGCGCACGCATCAGGTGCGCGTGCATCTCGCAGCTATCGGGCATCCGCTGATCGGCGACTCGCTCTACGGCCCTGGCTTCAAGTCGAAGCTGCGCAAGCTTCCCGAGCCTCTGCGCGCCAAGCTCGCCACTTTGGGCCGTCAGGCGCTGCACGCGGCGCATCTCGCTTTCGTGCATCCAGAGACCGGTACATTACTCAAATTTAATAGTGTGCTTCCTCCCGAGCTCTCCGCGATCATTGAGGATTTCAAGGAACTGTGAAGAGCGGGCAGGCTTTAATCTCTGTGACAAAGGATTTATAGAGTGAGGTTCGCCGGGGTGGGGGCAGTTTGGTGGAAAAAATGCGGCTCTCAACGGCCGCAGGAGACGGGCTCTCATGGCCGCAAGAAGTTTGCCGAGTGTCGGCGCGCATGGCGGACTGACGCGCTACCTCGAAGAAATCAGACAATTCCCGATGCTGGAGCCGCAGCAGGAGTACATGCTCGCCAAGAGCTGGCGTGAGCATGGCGACCGCGACGCTGCACATCAGCTCGTCACCTCTCACCTTCGACTCGTGGCGCGCATCGCCATGGGCTATCGCGGCTATGGCTTGCCGATCGGCGAGGTGATCTCCGAAGGCAATGTCGGCCTGATGCAGGCGGTGAAGCGCTTCGATCCCGATAAGGGCTTCAGGCTTGCGACCTACGCCATGTGGTGGATAAGGGCGGCGATTCAGGAATACATCCTGCGCTCGTGGAGCCTGGTGAAGATGGGTACCACCGCCGCCCAGAAGAAGCTCTTCTTTAACCTGCGCAAGATCAAGGGTCAGCTCAAGGCGCTCGACGAGGGCGACCTTCGGCCCGACCAGGTGAAGCGCATCGCGACCCAGCTCGGCGTGACCGAGGAAGATGTCGTGTCGATGAACCGTCGACTCGCCGGCGACTCATCGCTCAATGCGCCAGTGCGCAACGACGCCGAGAGCGGCGAGTGGCAGGACTGGCTGGTCGACGACACCGTGGACCAGGAGACGGCGCTCGCCGAGTCTGAGGAGCGCGACATCCGACGCGAGATGCTGAACAACGCGCTCAAGGGATTGAACCCGCGCGAGCGCCGCGTGTTCGAGGCGCGCAGGCTCGCCGAAGAACCGCTCACGCTCGAGGAGCTGTCGGCAGAGTTCGGCGTCTCGCGCGAGCGCATCCGCCAGATCGAGGTGCGCGCCTTCGAAAAGGTGCAGCGCGCGGTGCAGAAGGCCGCAGCGGCATCGGCGCAAACGCCTGAGCCCGCCCCCGCGGGATAAGTGAAGCATCTCACATCAGGGGGCATCGAGATCGCTTATCTCGATGAGGGCAAGGGGCTGGCGGTCGTCGTCGGTCATTGCTCGAGCGCCTCTCACAAGGAATGGCTACCTCTGATCGAGACGCTCAAGACCGATTGGCGAGTGCTCGCCCCGGACTTCATCGGCTATGGCAGCTCGGGACAATGGCCGGCCGATCAGCCCTTCAAGCCGGACGCCGACCTCGATGTGATGCTGGCCGTCGCCAAGAAGACTAGAGGCCCGCTGCACTTGGTCGGTCACTCATATGGCGCTGCTCTGGCACTCGAAGCCGCGCGACGGCTCGGCAGCCGCGTGAAGAGCCTCACCCTAGTCGAGCCAGTCTCGTTTCATCTTCTGCGCCAGGAGAGACGGCCTGGATGGGCCGAGATCGAGCAACTCGGCAAGGCCGTGCTTGGCGGCGTAGCCAAGGGCGACGATCGCGAGGCTGCCGCAGCCTTCATGAGCTATTGGCTCGGACGCTGGCGCTGGCGGCTATCGCCTAAACGCTTCAAAAGCGCAATCGCCGCGACGATCCCCAAAGTTGCACTCGAATTCGGGATCATTGTGGATACACCGACCACGCTTAACGACTACGCGAAAATCATAACGCCAACGCTCCTCATCAAAGGCAGCAAGACACGAGCGCCGGCCCGCGCCGTGGTCGATCTTCTCGGCGAGACTGCCAAATGCCAAGGTCGAAATACTAAAGGGCGCTGGCCATATGAGCCCGTTCACCCATCCCGCCGAGCTCAACCGGCTGATACTCGCCCATTTTGCGACTCGGCGCTGACCGGCTTGCCGTCGCCATCGCCAAGCTCCTCGACGTCGCGAGCGAACAGCTCCTCGAGCTCCTTCGCCTGGGACATGGCGTTGGCGCGAACCTTCTCGAGATCAGTGTAGTATTGGTAGTCCTCATAGAGACGCCGCTCGTCGAGACGCTTGAACGTTTCGATCAAGCGCTTCACCTCCGACTCTTTAAGGCCGAGGCCCCGCAATACATCTTTGGTCAATTCGAGCGCAGCGAGGAAGGTCTCGCGCTCTATGACGGTGACGCCGAGATCCATTAGCTTATGCACGTGCGTCCTGTCGCGCGCCCGTGCATAGATCGGCAGATCCGGAAAATGGGTGCGCACCAGCTCGGCGATACGAAGCGAGCTGTCGACTTTATCGACGGCAAGAACAAAGGCACGCGCCTTGTCCGCGCCCGCTGCCTGCAAGATGTCGAGGCGGCCCGCATCGCCATAATAGATTTGCGCGCCGAAGCGCCGTACGAAATCCACCTGCTCAACGTTTGAATCGAGCGCTGTGAAGGGAATCTGCCGGGCGCGAAGGATGCGCGCCACGATCTGGCCGAAGCGCCCGAACCCGGCGACGATCACGTGCCCTTCCCCGCCATCCGGTGTGTCGTATGGCGGCGCTTCCGGGCTAAAGGCCTGCTCGATCTTGTCGTGGATGAGAAGCAGCACCGGCGTGGCCGCCATGGAGAAGGTCACCGCCAGGATGAGAAGATTGGCCGTGCTCTGCTCGATTACGCCTTGCAACGCGCCGGCGCCGAACAGCACGAAGGCGAACTCGCCGCCTTGACTGATGACAAGGCCGAGTCGCCGTGCCGCGGCGCTGTCCAGCCCCCACCGCCGGCCGAGCAGATAAAGGATCACCGCCTTGAGCGTGACAAGGACCGCGACGATGGCGAGCAGCTCAACGGGCTTGGCGACCACGACGCTGAGGTCGATCGACATCCCCACCGCGATGAAGAACACGGCAAGCAGCAGGCCTTCGAACGGAGCGATGTCGGCCTCGATTTGATGGCGGTATTCCGAGTCGGCGAGCAGCGCACCAGCGATGAAGCTTCCCAATGCCGCCGACAAACCCACCGCTTCCATGATGAGCGCCACGCCGACCACCGTGAGCAACGCGCTCGCCGTCATCGCCTCGCGCACGCCGGTTGCCGCGACAAAGTGGTAGAGCCGGCTCAAGAGAAACCGACCCACCACGACCACACCAAGGATGGTGAGGATGGCTAGGACAGCGCTCTTGAAATCCATCGTGGTTTCGGCGTGGCCAACGGCGAACAGCGGGACAAGCGCGATGAGCGGGATCGCTGCGAGGTCTTGGAACAAAAGGATGGAAAAGGCGAGCCTGCCGTGGCGTGTGGTGAGCTCGTTCTTCTCCTCGAGCACCTGAAGCGCGAACGCAGTCGATGACATCGAGAGCGCGAGTCCGATGAACAGCGCCTGCGCCGTGGTGAGGCCAATTGCGACCCCAATCGCGGCAATCGCAACTGACGTGATGGCAAGCTGCGCAGTGCCAAGCCCGAAGATCGCCGTGCGCAGGGACCACAGTCGCACCGGGCGGAGTTCAAGCCCGATGACGAACAGCAGCATGACCACGCCGAACTCGCCGAAATGGAGGAGCTTGCCAACGTCATCCAGCGCATAGAGCGGGCCGAGCACATAGGGTCCGATGATTACACCGGCGGCGAGATAGCCGAGCACTGCACCCATGCGAAGCGAACGGCCGACCGGCGCAGCGATGGCCGCCGCCGCAAGAAACACCGCCACCTGAATGAGTTGCGCCGTGACCATCGTTTTCGATTCCGTCTCCCCTCGCCTCGGTAGCACGTGGGCTCGCCTTGCCCAAGGCGGAGCTTGGGCCTAAGTTCGCTCATTCGGGGCCTGACCGCGGCCGCCCCGTGAGGCACATTCGCCCAAGCGCCGCTCCGTAAGGCTTTCGCCTAACCCGCGGAGTGGGCTGCCATGGGCATGATTGAGACTTCACGAAAACCGACTTTCCAGGAAGCGCTCGCCGTCTGGGCCAAGATCGGCGTCCTGTCTTTCGGCGGCCCCGCCGGACAGATCGCGCTGATGCATCGCGTCCTCGTCGAGGAACAGCGCTGGATCGGCGAGGAGCGCTTTCTGCACGCTCTCAATTTCTGCATGCTGCTGCCGGGACCGGAGGCCATGCAGCTCGCCACCTATGTCGGCTGGCGCCTGCACCGCACGGCTGGAGGTCTTGCCGCAGGGCTGCTCTTCGTGCTGCCCGGCGCTTTCGTCGTGCTCGCTCTCAGCATCGCCTACGCCTTCTACGGGCAGGTGCCCGTGGTCGAGACCGCCTTCCTCGGCATCAAGGCCGCTGTGCTCATGATCGTGGTCGAGGCGCTTCTCAGAGTCGCGCACCGCGCGCTGCGTGGGCCCTATCACGTCGCTATCGCCGTCGCGGCTTTTGTCGCCATCTTCTTCTTTGCTGCGCCTTTCCCGTTCATCATCGCCGGTGCGGCGCTAATCGGATTCCTGCTCCCGCACGCAATTCCTCCGACCGCATTTGTTCCGGTCGCGGAACCTCCCGTGTCGCTTTCGCGCACACTGCGGACTGCGGCAGTGTGGCTTGCGATTTGGATCGTGCCGCTTGTTTTGCTCGCGGCGATTATCGGCCGCACGCACGTAACCACCGACATCGCCCTGTTCTTTTCTAAGCTTGCAATCGTGACGTTTGGTGGCGCCTATTCGGTGCTCGCCTATATGGCGCAGCAGGCCGTTGAGACCTATGGCTGGCTGAGCCCTGGCGAGATGCTTGACGGCCTTGGCCTCGCCGAGACGACTCCCGGACCGCTCATCCTCGTTACCGAGTTCGTCGGCTTTCTTGCCGGCTTCCGTCACGGAGGTGAGCCAAAACTCGCCTTCGGCCTGCTCGGCGCAGCGGTCACGCTGTGGGCGACCTTTGCGCCATGTTTCCTGTGGATCTTCACCGGAGCGCCCTACGTCGAGCGCCTAAGCTCCAACCCTCGCCTCGCCGGAGCTCTCGCCGGCGTCACGGCCGCGGTGGTCGGTGTTATCTTCAATTTGAGCCTCTGGTTCGCGCTCCACGTCCTGTTCGGCACGGTAACCGCGACGTGGCATGGGCCGCTCCGACTTTGGACACCCGATCCCGCGAGCCTTAATGTCCAGGCTTTCGTGCTCGCGATACTGGCCGCTCTGCTCCTGTTTGGGTTGCGGTTCGGAATCGTGAGCACGCTCGCGCTGACCGCGGCAGCTTCGCTCGCCTGGTCGTTCCTCCAGGATGCTATCTAGCGTCCTGTCTTCAGATCAGCTTGGAACTGCGATTGCGACTAGCGCGGAACCCAGCGGTTGACGAAAGGCGCGCGCACCCACGTACCGTACCGCCCGCTATAAACCCTGACGAAGGGCGCAGCGACCCATGTGCCGCCACGCGTGTCAACCTCGGCGAAAGGCGCGCGCACATAGGTGCCTGGCGCGCTACACAGGCCGCGACGCCAATCTCTCCTTGTGCAGTAGTAGACGGGTTGGACATCGGAAGCGTGCGCCGGCTCGGCGACGGTCCCGGGTCCTGCCGATGCCGTGCCCGGGAGAACCGCAAATGAAGCGGCTACCAAAGCTGCAAAACCAAGAGCTGCAAATCGCATAACACTCTCCTCGAAACGCTTCGACTGCGTCGCGCCCGACGCGGGCATGAGGAATGTGGCGAGGCTCGCCCGCACATGCAAGCGCAAATTAGAGCCAGCCTCTGCGTTTGAAATAGAGGTACGGCAATATTGCCGAGGCCACCATCAGCACGAGCGCGAGGGGATAGCCAAGCCCCCACTTCAACTCTGGCATGAAATCGAAATTCATACCGTAAATGGAAGCGATCAGCGTTGGCGGCAGAAATACGACCGCCACCACTGAAAAGATCTTGATGATGTCGTTCTGCTGGATGTTGATCATGCCGAGCGTCGCATCGAGCAGGAAGATGATCTTGTTCGACAGAAAGGTGATGTGATCGATGAGCGAGGTAACATCGCGCGCCGCAGTCCTGATGCGCGCTTGCAGAGGCTTGCCGAGACTCCGCTCGTTGGCAGCGTGAACGAAAAAGGTGAGAAGCCGACCGAGCGAATAGGCGCTATCGCGCGCCTTGGAGGAAATCTCGCCCTCGCGCCCGATCGCGCGCAACAGAACGTCGAAGCGCCGCTGGCGCGTGGCTACTCCGCCCTTGAGCTCGAAAATCGAGTGAGACAGTCCTTCCACCTCGGCCTGGATGCGCTCAATAAAATCGGCGAGGCGGTCGACGATGGTCTCGATCAGCCCGATGAGAATCTCTGCGCCATTCTTGATGCTGCCCTCTGCCCGGTTGCAGCGCGCCACATAAATGGAGAATGCACGCGGCTCGGCGTAGCGCACGGTGATGAGCCTCTGGCCGGCGAGAATGAAGGTGACCGGCGTGGCTCTGGGCTCCCCTTGCTCGGGCTGATAGATCAGCGTCGCCGTCATGAAATAGGCGCCGGACTCCTGATAGAGCCTGCTCGACACCTCGATTTCCTGCTGCTCCTCGCGCGTCGGGACATCGATCTTGAGCGCGCGTTCGACCTTCTTCTCTTCCTGCTGGGTCGGATTGAGCAGGTCGATCCAAGCCGCCTCCTCGGTAATCTTCGGCCGGCCGGTCTGGGCCTTAAGCTCTCCCGCTCGGATCTCGTAAACTGTAAGCACCAAGCCTCCCCTAGCATTCGCTGTGGAGCTTGTGCCGCCCCTTCAGCCGGCCGCGACCTTACACCAGGGCTTGTGCATTGCCACTGAGACAATCGAGCCCAATCAAAGGTTTTCGGGGCATGTTTTAATTTTTCTGCACGATGCAAGCGCCGCCGCTTGCTCGGAGCTTGTTGCAGAGTGCGTCGGCCTCGCCGCGGCTGTCGGCGCCGATCTGCACCATATACATGTAGCCCCGCCCTCGGCTCAGGTTCCGCTCAGGCAGGACGAAGGGATCCTGGTTCCCCAAGATTGATGCGTAGTGTCCTCTGATGCGGGCGAACTCGGCCAGCGCTTTCGCCTTTGAGAAGGCCGTCGAGACGTGCACGCCCCAGGGCCGCCAGGCCCCGCTCGCGGTCAGGGGCTCGGTCTCATAGACAGCGCGCACCACGAGCGGCGCGAGCTTGCGGCAGGAGTCCTGAACTTCCTGCCCTTCCGCCTTGAGCGCCGCAGGTAGATCAGTCTCTGCGAGCTTCCATTCTCCGGCGGCGCGTCCGGTGACGAACTGGACATATTCCTCGGTCTCAAAAGGCAGGCCGCCATACCCTGCGAGCCAGTTCCTCACGCGCTCTTCGCCTGCATTGTAGGCCGCGGCAGCAAGGCCGAAATTGCCGAACTCCCGCAAGAGGTCAGCAAGCAGGCTCGCCGAATGCATGATTGCCGACTTTGGCTCGAACGGATCGTCGAGCCCGCGGTCGATTGCCGTGCCCGGCATGAACTGGGCGATCCCTTGCGCTCCCTTCGGGCTCACGGCACTCGGGTTGAAGCGGCTCTCCCGCCAGATCAGGCGCACGAACGGCATTGGGGGCAAGCCTCGCGACTCGGCTTGCTGCTGCATGATGGGGCAGACGATATCGACAAAGGGCTTCGGTCCAGCGGCAACAAGTCCTGCCGCATTGATCCCAGCCTCGACGCTCGCGACCGCGGGGTTCTCTGCCGCCTGGGGAGAAGGCGCGCCGAGCGCGAAGACTGCAAAGAGACAAGCTGCCGGTAGGACCCGCATCATGCCCCGATTTCCGACATGGTAATCGCGAAAAGAAACCCCGCTTGGTTGTCTCTGGTTTCTAGCTGGGGCTTCCCGCTTCTAGTTTTTTTGCACAATGCAGGCGCCGCCGCTCGCCATGAGCTTGGCGCAGAGCGCATCGGCATCCTCCCGGCTGGCCGCCCCGATCCTGGCCGAATATTGCACCCTGGTGCCCATGTGCAGGTCGCACTGCTCGATGAGGATCGGGTCGTAGCTGCCGAGAATGTCGGCGTGGTCCTGCTTCACGTGGGCGAATTCGTCGAGCGCCTCTTCCTTAGAGAAGGCCGTCGCAATCTCGATTCCCCAAGGCTGCGCCTGCGCGG
>DASSLP010000040.1:0-10455 GCA_035689365.1 Methyloceanibacter sp. | reverse complement strand
GAAGCTGTGGTCGTCTGACGTGGTCCTCTGCACCGACGGCAAAGGGGAAATCTCGGCAACCATGCAGGAGCGCCTCCGCCAGCATGGGATTGTCGTTCATAACGAAAGCATTCTCCAACTGGAGGGTACGGAAGATGGCTATTTGCACACTATACGCCTGCAAAGCGGGCAGGCACTGAAGCGCAGCGCGATGTTCTTCACCACGGGATGCGTTCAAAGCTCTGATCTTTCGGCTTCCCTCGGCTGTATCCGCGATGAGAAGGGCGGCATCATTGGTAGACGTCTGACCGAGGAAAGCAGCGTTGACGGGGTCTACGTCGCGGGCGACGCCTCACGCGACGTGTTGTTAGTCGCCGTCGCAATTGCGGAAGGCGCGAAGGCGGGCGTGGCAATCAATCGGGCACTGCTGATCGAGGACGGGCTCTGCTGAAGGCGGTGCGGTAAGAGGTCACCAAGGGCAAGCGGCCCGAATTTCATCGCTCTAATAGGAACGTCGGCAGCTTAGGATGTTGCTCGCAATGCGTCGAGCCTCGTCCCATCATGAGGATCGATGGCGTTTCAGGACAACCGGGGATTGGAAGCCCAGGCTTATTGGGACAGGTGTCTGCTTGCGCGGGGTTAAGAGCGCATAGCAAGCCAATCGCGACAAGCCCCAGCACGCCGACGCTCTTCATGGCGGCGCTCCCCTTGACGCACTATAAACATATAAAATGTATAGCTGGAATTGCGGAAGGGATGGTATGGCGCCTGCGATAGGTAGCGGGAGCGCGACGCGATCTCAACTGCGATGAACTAATGGCGCTCACGCCATAAGAGCGACCGAGACTCACCAAAAAAGCCAGAGAGGGCCTTAGGCCTGAAGTCTGCAACCTAGCGTGCAACCTTTTGGACCTGTAAATCAATCTAACTTATTGATGGAAAACTAGTAATTGACCATCTCCCATCTGACGGGAAATCTCGCGGGCCAGGACGGCGACCGAGGCGATGCCTTCCATGTCAGGTCCGGACGCCGAAGGGTGAGGCAACGCCCACAAGTTGAAAGTGCTGACGTGCTCGATGAGCGTTTGCCAGTGAATCTGCCCCTGGCGAACGAACAGCCAGCTCACCACGGCGATGCCAATGGAAGAGCCGATTCCCCGCATCAGGGCGTAAAGACCTGCCGCTTCGTCGAGCCTGTTACCGGCCATGTTGCCGAAGGCGACTGCCGTAAGGGGTACGAAGAACAATCCAATGCCGGCGCCAGAAATCAGGCCCGGCCAAATGAGCCCCCAGGCATCGACCTCGAGCGGTAGATAGGCCATGACCATCGTGCCGAGCGCCGATAGCACCAGGCCCGCGGCAACAAGGGTGCGCGGATCGAAAAGGCGCAGCAGAAGACTACCGGTAACCGCAAGCGAGATGGCGCTCACGATCGCACGCGGGACGGCAACATGCCCGCAGTCATCGCCGGGTAGCCCAAAAGATTCTCGGTCAAAAGCGGCAGAAGGGCGATCGCGCCGAACAAGGTGATGCCATAGGCGGCAATGGCGACGAGACCTGCAACGAAGTTACGGTCCTTGAGCAGCGACAGATCGACGATGTTGTCGGCGTTGCCCCACCCGCGCATGAAAAAGGCCACGCCTGAAAACAGCGCGAGCACGGTCAATGCCTGGATGACACGCGAGTCGAACCAATCGCGCATCTGTCCCTGATCGAGAACGAATTGCACGGAGCCGACGGCAAGGACGAGGAGGAGAAGCCCCGTCCAGTCGGTCTTGGGGCGATTCATCGGCACGTAGGGCAAGTGCCCCGTCGAAAGCAGGAGAGCAAAAAGCCCGATGGGCACGTTGATGTAGAAGACGGCGCGCCAGCTGAACGTGTCGGTGAGCCAGCCGCCGAGCGTCGGCCCGAGAATTGGTGCGACCATGATGCCGAAGCCGAAAGCGGCAAGGGCTTGGCCGCGCTTCTCGTGGGGAAATCATCGAGCAGGATTGCCTGGCTCAGCGGCACAAGCGGTGCGCCGCAGATGCCCTGAGCGAGCCGGAACAGCACCATGCTCGCGAGATTCCAGGACATGCCGCACAGCGCAGAGGAGGCGACGAACCCTGTGATCGAAGCCGCGAGCAGGCGCCTTCGGCCAAGCCACTCGGAGAGATGGCCGGTCAGCGGCATAACGACGGCTGCGGACACGAGATAAGAGGTGAGCACCCAATTGATCTGGTCGGGTGTCGCGCTGAAGCTGCCGAGCATGTGCGGCGTGGCCACGCTCACGATGGTGATGTCGAGTACTTCGAGGATGGCGGTGAGCACGACCGCCACGACCAGCGCGAGGGAAGGCCGTTTGGTTTCCGGTGAAGCGGAGGCCGGCTCCGTCGGCTCGCTTATGCTCTCGCTCCGGGCTGGGCGCCGCGCGGTTCGCCTTCCGGAGACTGCGTCGATGGTCGTCAGGCTGCGCGCGCCGTTCACAGGTCGATGATCGCGAAATAGGCCGAGAAGCCGGGGCCGAATGCGCCAAGCAGGTGCCGCCCCTTGGCTCCAGACGCCAAGGCGCGCTCAAGCACGAACAGCGCGGTCGCCGAGGACATATTGCCATAGTCTTTGAGCACAGCCCAGGAATGGGCGAGGTCCGAGGGCTTCAAGGGCAGAACGTCCTGCAAGCAGTGCAGGACCTTACGGCCTCCGGGATGAAACAGGAAACCATCGAAGTCCGCGAGCGTCAGGTGCTGGCGCTGCAAGAAAGCGCCGAGCGCGGCCTCGAGCCGCGAGCGCAGCAACACCGTGAGGTCCGGACTGAGGACCACGCCAAATCCATCGTCCTTGATGTCCCAACCCATGATGTGCGCGGTCTCGCGCCAGAAGTGCTCACCGGTGGTCTCGATCGATGCGCGCGCCGCATGGCCGTTGCCTCCCGCACCGTCCACGTCTCTCAGCACCATGCCCGCGGCTCCGTCGCCGAACAGCGCGGTGGCGACGAACATCGTCACGCTGTTGTCCTCAGTCCTGAGACAGAGCGAGCAGAGGTCGACGCTAAGGAAGAGCACATTTGTGCCAGGTCTTGCATGAGCAAGCTGGGCCGCACGGGCAAGACCCGCGACGCCGCCGCCGCAACCGAAGCCGAAAATTGGGAGCCGCTCGACATCGTTGCGGAAGTTGAGCCGGTTCATCAGCAGCGCGTCGAGGCTCGGCACGGCGACACCGGTGATAGTGTTGAGCACGATCGCGTCGATGTCCTTGATCTGCAGCCCGGCGCGCGCGGTGGCCTTGCTCGCGACCTCTGCGAGGAGATCGATCGCGTGCTTGTTAAATGCGGCGCTTCTCTCCTGCCAGCTTCGTCGCTGGTGATACCAGTCGGGTGGCATGCAGGCGTAGCGCGTATCGATCCCTGTGTTGGAATAGAGGCTGCCGCGCTGAGTGAGATGCGGAAATAAGCGCATGGCGCGCTCGGTGACCTCTTCCTGGCTGATCTTGTATGCGGGAACGGCAGTGGCGATTGACGCAATGCCGACATTGAGAGAGACAGGGCGGCGCTGCGCGGTAATCTCAACCTCGCGCACCATGTCAGCGGGGTGAGGTTGAGATCGAAGTCGCAAAGCAGGGCGGGTTAGCATATCGCGCTCCGCGGGTTCGAGAGTTTGGGAGAGCGACTTGATGGCGCGAGCCGTCATGAGGCGTCCTCGAAACGCCAATGTGGGCGTGCAGGCGAAAATGACGACCGCCGCGTGCATGCGTCATGGCAACGCATATTGGCTCTAGTGGCAGGAAGCACCGAACTCCTCGCGATGCGGTGTGCCCAAAATCCGTTCGAATCCGCCCGTTCAGAGTCAACACTCCAAGCTAATACGCTATTCGCTGCGGCAGGGTTAATTCGCAGCGTTCACGCTTCCGTGACATCTCGCGTCTCTTGCCTGGCGAATATTGAATGTCTCTACTTCGCCTATGCGCGAGGCTCCCTACATCGCCGTGGGCGGCGGCCTTGCCGGCGCCGCATTTGCGCTGGAGCTCGCGCGCAATGGCGTGGCCGTCGTGTTGCTGGAGAGCACACGGGCGCCGCACCACAAAGTGTGCGGCGAATTCTTGAGCACCGAGGCGCAGGCGCTTCTTTCTTATCTCGGGCTCGATCTTGCCGCGATGGGCGCCATGCAAGTTTCGATTTTCAGACTCGCGAATGGGAGAGATTGCGCCGAGGCACCGCTACCTTTCCGCGGCGCTGGCTTATCACGCTTCTGCCTCGACCAAGCCCTGCTTGAGGCCGCTGAGAGCCAGGGCGCCAACGTCGAGCGCGGGGTGCAGGTCACGCAAATCGACGCAAGCGACGAGACAGTCACCGTGAGGACGGGATCGCAAGTGTTCACCGGCCGAGCTGCCGCACTCGCGACCGGCAAGCACAATCTTCGCCAATATCCTCGCGCCGCGAGCGACATGGTCGGCTTCAAACTCCAGCTTCGCGTCACGCCGGACAGTCTGGGGCGACTCGAAGACGTGGTGCAGCTCGTCACTTTCAACGGTGGCTATATCGGTGCCTGCATTGTCGAGGATCGCCTTGTCACTCTGTGCTGGGTGTTACACCGCGCGCTCCTTCAGCGCATCGGCACGAGCTGGCCGGAGCAGGCAAAATATTTTGCGCAGCAATCGGAGATCCTCGCTGCTTTGCTGCACGAGGCGAAGCCGCAATGGGACAAGCCGGTCGCAGTTGCCGGAATCCCTTATGGCTATCTTCGCCGCAGTCCTATCGCATCCAACGTGTTTCCGCTTGGCGATCAGCTCGCCGTCATTCCGTCATTTACCGGCGACGGCATGTCCATCGCGCTTACCTCCGGCATCGCGGCAGCGCAAGCAGTGCTGGCGGGGGAGAGCGCCGCCCAATTTCAAGCGCAGATTGTCGGTCGTTTGCGGCCGCAGTTCCGTTGGGCCGGGCTGGTGAATGTGCTGTTTGAGGTGCGGAGGCTGCACGGGTTCTCGGTCAAGCTCGCCGCGGCGCTTCCGAGCCTTGTGACTTGGCTCGCCCAATCGACCCGGCTCAAGGGTTTCGAGCGGAGCCTCGATGGCCCGCAAAAGGCGCGGCAGTCTAGGATCTAACCCAGCGGATGAGATAGCGAAACGGAAAGCGCCTGACGACCTCGGCGCGGTCAAGTCCTGCCTTATCGGCAAGTTGCCTGGCCTCCCCCGGCGTGAAGGCGCCCTCGACCGAGGTCCGTCCGTCCTCGCGGCAAATATCGCTCAACAGCAACACGCTCGTACCGAGCCGCGCGAACCAATAGCTCAGAGGGCTGCGAACCAGGTCCTGAACGACCACCCTGTCGCGTGCCTTGGCGGCCGCGTCGCGCAAGAACGAGATCGCCGCGTCCTCATCGAGGTGGTGCAGGAACAGCGTGCTCATGATGAGGTCATAGCCGTCCGGTAAGGGATCCTGTGGCACGCGATTGGTGAAAAATTCGATGTTCGCGCCGGCTCGCGCTGCCTCTTCCTTCGCGTATGCCACAGCCGTGGCGCTCAAATCGCAGCCCGCGAGCTCGACCTTAAGCCCAGCCCTTCGGGCCGCGCACCACAATGTGAGCAGCACGTCACCGCCTCCGCACGCCACGTCAAGCACTCTGATCGGGCGATCGGGATGATGGCGAGCCGTTGCCTTGAGACCGGGCCACATCAACCGGCTCGATTGCGTCACCAGATTGACAAGGCTCAAGCCTTTCAACGTTTCCACGAGCCGCGCCGACGGGAGGTCGGGTGCGTCCATAAGCTCAGGCCGGCGGTGGCGGTGAACGAGATCTGTCGGACTCAAGCCAGGTCCTCGCGACAAGGGCTAGGACGCTACGGCCTGCACCTTGTCTTGTCGTATCGCCCGCGAGAAGGAGCGGACCGCGGTAGGGACCGCTTCGCCGCTGTCGGCGGCAGGCGCCAAGTCACGGGTCAATTGGGCATAGTGATAGTGAAATGCGGTCTTCATCGCATAAACGAACAACATATGCGGATTGCTCCAAAGGGTCCGCAGGGCGTGCGCGAGCTGCTTCCGATATCGCGACCTGAGTGTCGGATCTTCGACGTGCTGCAATAGGCGCGCGGAGATGGCAAAAGCCTTTAGATAGGCACCGAGAAGCTGGGCAGCCCAAGCCAAGCGATGGCGCCGCCAATAGGGGAGGCGATAGAGCGCCACATCGAAGCCCTGGTCGATGAAGAGAGCATCGAGACGCCTGAAATAGGCGTCGGCCGAATAGGTCTCCTTCATCACCTCTATGAAGCCGTCGCGGAGCTCGCTGCGCGACATGCGGAGCGGAACGACGTTGGTCCCATACAAATTGCTCTCGGCCTCGCCGTTGAGTCTCCCTTCTTCCTTCAGGCGGTCATACAGGGGCGTCGTGGGGATTGCGTGGAGTAGCCCGATCAGCGTGTTGGCGATACTTGCGTCGTCGATGAAGCGCGAGACGGCCCTGAATGTCGAAATGTCGTCATGGTCGAAGCCGACGATCATACCGCACAGAACGTCGAGGCCATGGGCGTGGATGCGGCGGACGCGCTCGATCAGCGAACCAGCCTTTGGCCGCACGTTCTGCAGCTTCTTGGTCTCGATCAGCGAATCTTCGTTTGGGCTTTCGATGCCGACGAACACACTCTGGAAATTGGCAAGCCCCATCAGCTCCATGAGCTCCTCATCTTCGGCGAGGTCTAGCGAGGTTTCGGTGAATAGCGTGAGCGGATAAGCGCGCTCCTCTTGCCAGCTAATGATGTCGCGGAGGATCGGCTTGATCGCCTTCCTGTTGCCGATGAGATTGTCGTCGACCACGAAGATGATGTTGAGCCCTGCGCGCCTGAACGACTCGAGCTCGGCGAGGACCTGTTGGCTCGTCTTGAGCCGAGGGCGCCGGCCGAACGTGACGATGATGTCGCAGAATTCGCAGGTGAAGGGGCAGCCGCGCGAGATCTGCATGCTGCCGAACATGTAACGGCCGGTCTTGAGGAGATCGATGCGCGGCAGAGGCAGCTTCGTCACGTCGGTCTTTTCCCGCTGCTCGTAGCGGGTCTTGTGACATCCTTGCTCCCAGTCGCGCAGGAATTGCGGCCAGGTCTCGTCGGCCTCGCCGATGAACACCACGTCGGCCAGACCCTCCAATGTCTCTTCCTCCACCGTGGCGAGCGGTCCGCCCACCACGGTCATCACGCCGCGCGATTTGACCTCTCTCAGGATTTCGCTCATCCGCCGCGCCTGGATGCACATGCCGGTCAGGCAGACGAGGTCGGCGCGTCCGAGACGGTCGAAATCGATGTCATTGACATTTTCGTCCATCAGCGTCACGCGGTGATGGTTGGGCACGAGCGCGGCGAGCAAGGCGAGGCACGCCACGGGCAAGTTCGCGCGCTTACCGAACAGACCGACGCAATGCTCCATGCCCCAGAAGGAGGTGTCGAAGCGCGGATTGATGATGGCGATATCGGCCATGGTCGAAATCGCCTCCTGAGACGCCCAGCGCAGCCGTGACGGCTAAGCCGCCAGCTGGACCCCCGTTTTGGCCCGCGACCTGAAGGAGGGCACGGGCAGATCGCAAAGGCCTCCTCCGAGAAACAGATGATGCCAGAGTTGAGTGGCCATGACGCCGGTCAGGGCGAGGCTCTTGAAGGTGCCCAATTTCTCCCCGCGGCCGAACACCTCGTAATCATCGCGGACTGCAGCCGCATCGAAATAGCCGGTCTTGGTGAGCGAATCCTCGCTCATTAATTGGCGCACGAAGGCCGGCGGGCTCGTGAAGAAGCTCTCGGCAAGCGGCAGGCGGAACATCGACTTGCGGCGCGAGGCAATCTCCGCCGGCAGCACGCGGGCGGCCGCCTGGCGCAGCAGGTATTTTTCCTTCACGCCACGCCGAAGCTTCCATCTTGGATGCAGTCTTGCAGCGAACGCGATCATTTCCTCGTCGAGGAACGGGTAGCGCCCCTCGACGCTGTTCGCCATGGTGACGCGATCGCCCTTGTGGCTCAGCAGCATGCCCGCGAGAAGAACCTTGTAGCCGAAATAAAGCGAGCGGTTCAGCGGATGCCAGCGGCGTATCCGTTCCGGATCGAAGCGGAGGTCTTCATACGCGACGAACGATCCGAGCCCCTCGCGAAAATCGGCGTGGTAATAGCGGTGGCGGGAACCTGCCACGAGATTGTAGAGGATCGACTGGGCGTGCGGACCGCCGATCATGTCGTCGATTCGCCTCATCTCTGAGAGATGGACGTGAGGCGTCGAGGCCTTGCGCACGATACGGCTCAAGACCGTGCTTGGGTGGAACTGCCCGACGTCCAGCATCCGCCCAAGCTCACGCCATTTGAACCAAAGATATCCAGCGAAAGCTTCATCGGCGCCCTCACCGGTGATTACCACCTTGTTGCCTTGCTTGTGCACTTCACGCGAGAGCGAGAGTAGCGCGGCACAAGAAGTGTCGAGCACAGGACTCTCAGCGGCTTGGATAAGCCGCGCATAATTCGCGGCAATCACGCCCGCGCTTGCGTCGAGGACGGTCTGCTTGCTGCCAATCGCACGCGCCGTCGCCGCCGCGCCGTCGGTCTCGTCGAACTGCGACTGAGGGGCACTAACTGTGAAACTCGGAATCGGAGCTCCTCTTAAGGATGATGCCATGGCAAGGATGTATGCCGAGTCCACCCCTCCGCTGAGATAGCTCACCACCGGCACATCGGCGCGCAGCCTGATCTCGACCGCACGGCGAAATGTCGCCTCGAATTCCTCAATCAGAGTGGCCGCGTCAGAGTCGTACTCCTCGCCCCAGTCCGGAAAATCGAGATCCCAGTATCGGCGCTCGACGACAGACGCAGCGGAGCCGTCATCGCGGAAATCGACGCGCAAATAATGCCCGGGAGCCACCGACTCGATGCCTTGGAACATGGTCCGGCGCGTGCCCATGGCGAAGAAAGTGAAGATGTGATCGAGGCCGCGCGGATCTAGCGCGGGAGAAACCGCATGCGAGGCAAGCAGTGCTTTGATCTCCGACCCAAAATAAAGCCAATCCCCCTGTCTCGACCAGTGCAAGGGGCAGATGCCGACGCGATCGCGCGCCAGCAGCACCTTGCGTTGTTCGATATCGATCAGCACGAAGGCAAACTGGCCCTTCAGGTGCTGAAACATGTCCTCACCGTGATCCTCGTAGAGATGAACGATGATCTCGGTATCGGAGCAGGTGCGAAACACGTGGCCCTTTGCTTCGAGCCGCGTCTTCTGCTCGGGATAATCGAAGAGCTCGCCATTGCCGATCACGCCGATCTTGCCTGTCTCGTTGAAGATCGGCTGACGGCCATTGGTGACGCCGACAATGGCAAGTCGGCGATTGCCCATGCCGACGCCCGGCGCGAACATGAATCCATCATCGTCAGGGCCGCGATGACGCAAAGCAGACGTCATGTGCCGCACCATGACGTTGTCTGGCTGGCGGCTGCCCCTGAGATCGATGACGCCTGCTATTCCGCACATTGGCTCGCTGCTTTCGTGAAGGAGATCAAGGCTCGGGTCCCACTAGCGCGCGAAGCTGGTCACGATATGTCCAGACGATGGCAGCAAGAATGGCCGCCAACGCAATGGCGTGGATCGCATCCTCATGGAGGATGAAGAGTTGCGCAAAAAAGGCGCCGATGCAGACGACACTCAGCAGCAGCGCCCCGAATGCGGCGGTGCCAGGCCATAACAGCAAGGCGGCGCCAAGCAGCTCAAGCACCCCGGTGAAGTAGCGGAACCACTGGCCGAGTCCAACCTTCTCGAAGATCTCGACCATGGGAGGCACCCCGTAAAGCTTGGCCCAGGCTGTCAGAACGAACAGCGCCGCAAGGGCGATCTTCAACACCCAGAGTCCCACCGTCTTCAAGCGCGACAGCATGGAGGTAGCAGCGATTGCTGGCATGACGCGTGTGGCAAAATGGCTAGGGTTTGATCGAGGTTGCCGACTGCAAGACTTTGTAAAGCTCTTGGTACTCCTCGCAAGTCGTGCCGCAACGCTTCTCAATTTCCGACAGTTCAAGCCGTGCCAGATCGAGTTGTCCCACGGTCACATATCCTTCGCCGAGATATTCGCGCGTGTCGACATTTTCCAGGATCGACGTCCAAAGCTTGCTTGTACAGGATGATGCCAAGGTCGACATCGCCAAGTTTACGGTGGCTAGCCGAGATAGGTCAGCACCACCGGATCGTCCTTCCGCTTCACCATTTCGAGCACTTTGATTGCGTCTTGGTAGTGGCCCTTGCGCGCAAGCTGGCCGCCAGCCCGCGCCAAATCGTCGTCGGAGAGGTCGCCAGATTTGAGCGACTCGCATTTCTTCTTCTGCTCGTTCCACGCCTTTCCGCTCGGGCATTTCTTGGCCTGCTTATCGTCGTCCTCACCGAGGTCGAAAGCATGGCTTGGCAAGGACCATGCAAGCACGGTCAACACCAGTGACAAAATGGCCAATCGCGGCGGCTGCCGGCGGCTGGATTCAGCGAAGTGCATCATGATACTCCCTTGT
>DASSLP010000039.1:0-4386 GCA_035689365.1 Methyloceanibacter sp. | reverse complement strand
ATGCAATCACTGCCACCCGAGCTTAAACTACCCGAAGGGGATCGCTTCACGCTGCCAACTGTCTCAGCAGTTCGAGAATTGATACCTTCTGGAGGACAACTGCCGGCTCACATGGTCTTAATGATGATATGCGGAAAGGAGCTCTGGATTCCTCTGGATAAAGAGATAGCGCGGCAGATGGCGAACATTCTTGCTCCCTTCCGTTATTAATTCGCAGCGCACCAGGCATATTCTTGAACACCCGCTAGCATGGAACAGCGACGTTTCTTCGAAGCGAAGGGTGAAGAAAGCGGTGAATGGCTCGTCTTGGACGGCAAGCGCCACCCGCCGCGCGTCATCTGTAAATGCATCGGCTGGAACGCACCGAAAAATGCAGCGCTCATCGTGGCTGCTTTGCAGGCGCACGATGTGGAGCTCTACTCAAAATTTCCTTTTGACGGTTCCGGTCAGCTCGATGAGCAGGTCGTTAAATCGTCGGCCAAAGCTGAAACTGCTCCTGTAACCAGGGGCGCAAAGGGAAAGGCCCGCGCAAAGCGCCGGGGCTAGGCGGCTCTATCGACCAGCGCCGAACCGAACCCGGACGCTGTCTGGGTTGCCCCGACGCTGGAGGTTCTCCCTTTCAACTAGCCGCGAACGGGTGGTGAACCTTGTCCTTCTCTGCCGTGACGGTCGAGGCCTTTGGCTCACCCTTCACGGCGCGGGCGATAGCTTCTTTTGTGGCGCGATAGTTGAAATCCTGGATCTTCTTGTCATCCTTGGCTTCCCAGTGGATGAACACGCCGACGGTGATGAAGAGATCATCGGCCTCATTCGCAGGGATGACGCCTTCAGCGACGGAATCGGCCACAGCCTTCGCTACGGCGTGCTGGGCCGGCCCGAACATCTGCACTGCCTGGCGTGCATCCTTGATTGTCACCTTGTTGTACAGAATCGTCGGGGGCTTACACATAAGGTTTGGCGCCACCAACGCGAGTAGAGTGGTGAAGCCGTCCTTGTTGTTGGTTAGTCCGATGCAGTAGGCCGTCTCGACGGCGCTGCCTCGCGGACCCAGCAATAAGTCAACGTGAGCAACCTCGTTGCCTTCACCAACGAGAGATTCACCAACACATACGCCATTGATCTTAGGCATGAGATAACCTCCTCTTAGCTTCGCTGAGATGACTTCCCCGAGCTTCGGGTCAACGGCAAGCGGAGGAAAGCGCTGGGCGGTTTCGCTCGATCAGAGCTGGGCGACGACCACACGGGGCAGTCACGCAAGACTCATCGCTCTTGCGGGCAAAAGATAGCAGCTAACCGCGGCCAAGGCCAAGAGTGTTACGATCGACAGCCCGTTCGAACGACGCAGGTTGTTCTTGCGAAACGCTTTTCGTCTCAGCCGTCCGTCGACTCAAAATCACGAACCTCTGTCGATCCGCCCAAGTCTGCTTTGGGTCATTCAGCGATATAGGTCTCTCGAAATCTCGCTTTGCGTTGTCCGCTTCGGTCCGAAAGGGACATGGGAGCACGCCCTTGAACGACGAGTGAAAGCTTCTCCCCCCAACAAGGAAGGAGGAGCCTAATGGACATGCATTTTGACAGTGGGGTTGATAGCAAAGTCACTCAACCTTGGAACAAGGGCAAGCTGACCGGAGCCAAGCCGCCTCTTAGCCCGAAACACGTTTGGGCGGTCAGAACACGGCTCCAATTATTGAAACGCTTCAGGGATCTCGCGCTGTTTAACCTAGCTATCGACAGCAAACTTCGTGGGTGTGACCTGGTTGGCCTAAGGATCGCTGACGTGGCACCTCATGGCTATGCCGTCGATCGAGCCTCGGTTAGATAGCGCAAAACGGGAAGGCCGGTTCGCTTCGAGATTACGGAGCAAGCCCGACAAGCGATCGACGACCATCTCTCGCAACGGAGTGACGCTTCCAGCTCACATCTCTTTCCTGGAGGCGGTCCGGCAGGCCACCTGACAACGCGACAGTACGCAAGACTGTTAGGTATGTGGCTCACGATGATTGGCCTGGATGCGTGCATTTATGGCACGCATTCACTCCGCAGGACCAAGGCGACTTTAATCTACAAGAAAACGGGAAACCTTCGAGCAGTTCAGCTCCTGCTCGGCCACACCAAAGTCGAGAGCACAGTCCGTTATCTCGGTATTGAGTTCGATGATGCGCTTGCTGTAGCGGAGCAGATCGACGTCTGAAAAGTGAGGCAGAGCAGACATGCTCTGCCTCCAAACCCACGTCCGCTCAGTGCCATTAGCAGACGTCGAACACCACGCCACCCTGCTCCGTCGCAATCATCCACTAAAAGCTCGTCCTCAGCGCGCGAGCGCGTAGCGCAACGGCTTACGGCGAAGCCACTGAGGTGAAGCTAGGCGGTCTCAGCGCGCTGACGCAGGATGTGTCGGGGGCGGCGGGATCGGCGAGGAACGATACGATCACGGACTGGGCGCAGGGCGACGAGGGCGAGACGGCGTGCCCGATGCCCGGGATGCTGATGATAGTTGCATTGGACAGCTTCGCCGCCGCGGCCTTCGCCCCGGCGAGGGACGTCAGCGTATCGAAGCTCCCCGAAATGAGGAGCGTCGGGATGCTGCTCGCGACTGGCTGGTGCATGGCATCCGGGGCGGCGGGGACCTTCCAGACCTCGCGGCAGTCTCCGTTAAAATACGCCCAGCCGCCGACACCCTCGTCTTGTATCGACGCAGGATAGCGCGGAAACGCTTCCCGTCCGGCCGCGGCGAGATCCCCCGGCGTCGCGAACGGGTAGTCTTCGCGACAGCTGACGCCCAAGGCGAGCCCATAGCCGAGAGCAGGAACATCCGGACCGGGTGGTGGAGCCCGACTTACCCGATCCAAGGCGATCGCCTCGATGGCCTCGGGCCGGCCGGTGGCGAGCCCATCGATCCGATTCGGCGCGGCTTGGAGGGTCGGCACGCTATAGTTCTGGTTGCGCAGCCAGTCGACCAGCGCCCCGCCGTCAAGGAGAACCTTGACGTCTTCGCCGGTTGCAGGGTCGCGGACGGTTGCCGTCAGCGGCTCGGCCTCGAGCTTGTTGACCAGTCCGGTGAAAGTTTCTTCGAGATGAGGATGGGCCGCGTTGCAGGCTGGTTCCGCTGCGCAGGCCTGGAAGAGGTTGTCGAAGCCGGCGCGCGTATTCCACCAGTTTGCGGGGACAGTGTAGGTCGTGGGCAAGACCGAATCGAGGACGACGCTGCGGATGCCCTCGGGATGGTCGCGCATGAGCGCTTGCGCCAGGTATGAGCCATAGGACATCCCGTAGACGTTCCACGTTTCGTAGCCGAGGACCTTGCGAAGGTCGGCAAAATCGGCGGCGCTCTCGGTCGAGTTATAGACGCTGAGGTCGGCGCCGGTGGCGGCGAGCTCGCGGTGGCAGGCCTCCGTCGCGGCCAAATGGGCGCGCTTGGTTGCCTCGGAGTAGAAGCGGAGGCCGAGAAGCTCTCTGGCGAAGTTGTCGATGGACGCGCAAGTCAGCGCGGGCTCCGAGAACATGGTGCCACGCTGGCTCACCACATAGATGTCCCGGTCGCGGATGAAGTCGGCAGCGATAAGCCCGTTGACATCCAAGGGGGCGATGTCGCCCGGCCCGCCGGCCAGATAGACAACGGGATCGGCCTGCTTCTCGGTTGAGCGCGCAGGGTACTTCGCGACCATCAGCCTGATGGTGCGACCGGTCGGCCGGTTGCGATCTTCCAGCACGACGAGGTAGCCGCAACTCGCTTTGGTCACCTCTTCGGCCCCCGGCAGTTTCGGGCACGGCGCCGGCTCGAAGCGAGGCACAAGTCCTTCGGCGGTCTGTGCGGCTCGCGCCACAGTGGGTGAAGCAAGTAGAAGGGCAAGCAGGAGGGTGACAACCATGGTGAGGAGCCCTGAAGTGGCGCCCATCCCACCAGGGCGCGCTAGGCAAGCCTACGTCGAGATTGGCGATAAAGCACGGCAACAATGTCCGCTACGTGCCATTAGCGGACCTCAGACCCCCCTTTGAGCATGCCTGGTTTACACCGTTTGGCGGACAGGCTTCGGACAAAGCCAGTTGGGTACTTGCGTAATGCGCTGCGCGCGGCTTCCGTATAGCGGACTCAATCCCGCGGATAAGCTTAATCGCCTAGCCGTACGTACTGTTCGTTGCAAAGCGGTAATGGCTGCTGCGGCGGCGCCGGATGATCCTCTCTGTATTTCATGAGGGCGGGCTCCAGCGTCTCCTTTGGCCAGAAGTTAGGAAGGCTGATTTCCCTCAGGCAGGACGCATTCCAATACAAACCCGCGCGCGCCGGTGACTGGCCCGCCTGCACGGCACGTGCAACGGCAACAATGTCGGCGGATTCGGGATAGATGTAGAGCGTCGTCGGCTTGTTTTCCACCAACGCCAAAATCC
>DASSLP010000038.1:0-9044 GCA_035689365.1 Methyloceanibacter sp. | reverse complement strand
TCTGCGGGTCGGTGACCTGATCGAGTACGAGCAGGATGCCGCCGGTACTCGCCTTATCGAGGCCCATTGGCGGCAAGGGCTCGGACTCGAGGGCGACGCCCTGGTGGACGGCGTCGGCGCCGAGCCGTCTGTCGAGCTCTTTAGGGTTCACCAGTTCCGGCGTCACCCCGCGCTTGGCCATGAGAGGTCCGAGCCGGTGCGCTGCGTTTTCCGTGGCCAGCAGCCTGCCAATGCGCCGTCGCGGGTTGGCGAGCGCGGCTTCGACTGGGTGAAGCCCATAGAGCAGCACGCGCTTGGTGTCTGACCCACGCTCCCGCCCATGCCTCTGCTGATCGCGCCGACCATGGCGCTGCGGCTTCTGAATCCTTGGTCTTTGCCGCCGCATGGGCCGCTTGCTCGCCTCCAGGCTGCCGTGGGCTGAACGGAATTTCACGGAAACGTCATGATTTACAGTTGACAGAGCGTGGCGCGCTACCCATAAACCACGTTATGGCGGACCCTGCCGGCCGACGGCGGGGCGTTTTTGCTTGGTCAAAACCACCAGTCAATCCATCTCTGAACTCAAGGAGGGGTGCCCGAGTGGCTAAAGGGGACGGGCTGTAAACCCGTTGGCTATGCCTACGTAGGTTCGAATCCTACCCCCTCCACCACCACTCTAGAGTGCAGAATGGATGCGGGTGTAGCTCAATGGTAGAGCAGCAGCCTTCCAAGCTGAGGACGAGGGTTCGATTCCCTTCACCCGCTCCAGGTCAGGTGTCAGGTGCCAGGAGATCGCCTGGTAGCTGACACCTGAATAGGAGTGTAGCTCAACTGGCTAGAGCACCGGTCTCCAAAACCGGGGGTTGGGGGTTCGAGTCCCTCCACTCCTGCCAGACCGAGGCGAGTTGGAAGGAACGAGCGGATGGCTTCCGCGGCAAGGATGATGATGGCGAGGACTAGTCCTTTCGAGTTTATCCAGCAGGTGCGCACTGAGGTCGCCAAGGTGACCTGGCCGACGCGCCGCGAGACCGTGGTCACCACGGCCATGGTGCTCGCCATGTCGATCGCCGTTGCGCTGTTCTTCCTCGCCGCCGACTGGGTGCTGAGCAACGTGGTGACGCTGATTTTGGGTTTCGGCCGCTAGGAGGCAGATCTTAAGTCCGATGGCAATGCGCTGGTACATCGTCCACGCCTACTCGAATTTCGAGCGGAAGGTCGCCGAATCCATCAAGGAGCGGGCCGCCTCTGCGGGTCTTTCCGACCTGTTTGCGGAGGTGCTGGTGCCGATGGAAGAGGTCGTGGAGATGCGCCGCGGACGCAAGGTGAGCTCGGAGCGGAAGTTCTTCCCAGGCTACGTGCTGGTGAAAATGGAGCTCAACGACCAGACCTACCACCTGATCAAGTCCACGCCGAAAGTCACGGGCTTCCTCGGCACCGAGAACAAGCCCATTCCCATCACCGAGGAGGAGGCAGGCCGCATCCTCCAGCAAGTGCAGGAGGGCGTCGAACGGCCGAAGCCGTCGGTCACGTTCGAGATCGGCGAGCAGGTGCGCGTGGCAGACGGCCCGTTCGCCTCGTTCAATGGCCTCGTCGAGGAAGTCGACGAAGAGCGGGCGCGGCTCAAAGTAGCGGTGTCGATCTTCGGCCGCGCCACGCCGGTCGAGCTCGAATATGCGCAAGTCGAGAAGCTCTAACGAGCGCAAGAAGACAAGCGGGAAGGCGCGAGAAAGTCAGGATGGCTAAGAAGATCGAGGGTTACATCAAGCTACAGGTGCCGGCGGGCCAGGCCAATCCCTCGCCGCCGATCGGCCCTGCGCTCGGCCAGCGCGGCGTCAACATCCCGGAGTTCTGTAAGCAGTTCAACGCGGCGACGCAGAAGCTCGAGCCCGGCTCGCCGATCCCGACGGTGATCACCGTCTATTCCGACCGCTCCTTCACCTTCGAGATGCGCACCCCTCCCGCGTCGTACCTCCTGAAGAAGGCCGCGAAGATTACTTCCGGCTCGAAAGAGCCCGGCCGCGCCGTGGCGGGCAGCGTGACGCAGGCGCAGCTCCGCGAGATCGCCGAGATCAAGATGAAGGATTTGAACGCCAATTCCGTCGAGCAGGCGATGAAGATCATCGCCGGTTCAGCTCGCTCGATGGGACTACAGGTCCAGGAGTAACTATGAGCAAGCCGGGCAAGAGATATAAGAACGCGACCGCGCCGGTCGATCGCGAGACGCTTTACTCGGTCGAGGACGCGGTGAAGCTCGTCAAGAACGGCGCCAAGGCCAAGTTCGACGAGACCATCGAGATCGCCATGAATCTCGGCGTCGATCCGCGCCACGCCGACCAGATGGTGCGCGGCGTCTGCGCCTTGCCGCATGGCTCGGGCCGCAAGCTCAGAGTTGGTGTGTTCGCCAAGGGCGCCAAGGCCGAGGAGGCCAAGAAGGCCGGCGCCGATGTGGTTGGCGCGGAGGATCTCGTCGAGCAGGTGCAGAAGGGCGTGATCGATTTCGATCGCGCCATCGCTACTCCGGACATGATGCCGCTCGTCGGCCGACTCGGAAAGGTGCTTGGTCCGCGCGGACTCATGCCGAACCCTAAGGTCGGCACTGTGACCGCCGATATCGGGCCTGCGGTCCGCGCTGCAAAAGGCGGCGCCGTCGAGTTCAGAGTCGAGAAGGCCGGCCTGATCCATGCCGGCGTAGGCAAGGCGAGCTTCAGCGAAGAGGCTCTGGTCGAGAACATCCGCGCCTTTGCCGACGCGGTGATGAAGGCAAAGCCCTCCGGCGCCAAAGGAACATTCTTGAAGAAGATCGCAGTCGCTTCGACCATGGGCCCGGGCGTGAAGATCGAGCCTGCAAGCCTTACCGGCGGCGGGGCGTGAGCTTTTTGGAGTTTCGGGGCTGATTTCAGTCCCGAAGGATCGCTTTGAGAGAAGCGGTCCAAACCTGTCCGAGACTGCAGGTGCGGGGTGACCCGCTTAAGCCTTTTCGGGCCTGCATGAGACGGGAAACGAACGGTTCGATGGATGCGGGATAGTCCGCAACCTGGAGATCGGTTTGAACCTCGTAGTTGGCTCTAACGCAGTTTCGCGTCGTGAGCTGGACAGGCAACGGAGCGCCGCTTGGAAGAAGCGGGCCGGCTTTTGCCTGCCCCTCGCTTTCCTCGCGGCACGTGCAGCCGAGGTCGAGGGCATGCGCTCTCGGCCTCTAGAGACGGAGTGAGCAGTGGATAGTGCAGAGAAGCGCGAAGTCGTGACGGCGCTTCACGATGCCATCGCCAAAACCGGCGTGGTCGTCGTCGCTCATTATGCGGGCCTGACTGTCGGCGACATGACCAAGTTCCGGCGCGAGATGAGAAGCGCGGGCGGGCGGGTCAAGGTGGCGAAGAACAGGCTCGTGAAGCTCGCGCTCGAAGGCACCGATGCCAAGGGTATCGCAGATTTGCTGAAAGGGCCGACCTGCGTCGCCTTTTCCGACGACCCCGTGGCAGCGCCGAAGGTTGCCGTCAAATTTGCCAAGGCGAACGAGAAATTCGTGATCCTTGGCGGAGCGATGGGAGCCCAGGTGCTCGATGCCAAAGGCGTGAGCTCGCTTGCCAGTTTGCCATCGCTCGACGAGCTCCGCGGCAAGTTGATCGGCCTCATTCAGGCGCCTGCGAGCAAAATCGCCCGCACCCTGAACGAACCCGGCGCCCAGCTTGCCCGCGTACTCGCAGCCTTTGGCAAGAAGGAAGCAGCGTGACGGCCAGCCACATCACCTAACAACAGAGTTAAACCTACGAGGATAAGTAAATGGCAGATCTAACGAAAATAGTGGACGAGCTTTCGAGCCTCACAGTGCTTGAGGCAGCCGAGCTTGCAAAGTTGCTCGAGGAGAAATGGGGCGTCTCAGCCGCAGCGCCTGTGGCCGTGGCGGCCGCTGGCGGCGGCGGAGCGGCCGCAGCACCGGTTGAGGAGAAGACCGAGTTCACCGTCGTTCTCGCCGCGGCCGGAGCGCAGAAGATCAATGTGATCAAGGAGGTGAGGGCGATCACCAGCCTTGGTCTGAAGGAGGCCAAGGACCTCGTCGAAGGCGCGCCGAAACCAGTCAAGGAAGGCGTGACCAAGGACGAGGCCGAGAAGATCAAGAAGCAGCTCGAGGCCGCCGGAGCGACCGTCGAGTTGAAGTAATATCAGTGGGTTGAAAGATGCCCGGGCGGCCCCCATATTGCGTGGTCCGACCGGGCAGCAATCCACCAAAACATGTGACGTTTCGCCAGAGTCTCCGCTTTCGCCAAGCGGGGTTTCCGGTGAGCCGTCGCGAGCGAGCTAAGAGGTGAAAATGGCGCAGCAGACTACGAATGGGCACAAGCGTTTGCGGAAAATGTTCGGCCAGATTCACGAAGTGGCCGAGATGCCGAACCTCATCGAGGTTCAGAAGCAATCTTACGATCAGTTCCTGATGGTTGAGGAGCCTGAGGGTGGGCGCCAGGACGAGGGATTGCAGGCCGTGTTTCGCTCCGTCTTCCCGATCAAGGATTTCGGTGAGCGTGCCCAGCTCGAATTTGTTCGCTACGCCTTTGACCCGCCGAAATACGACGTCGAGGAGTGCCAGCAGCGTGGCATGACCTATGCCGCGCCGCTCAAGGTCACCTTGAGGCTCATTGTATTTGACGTCAACGAGGAGACCGGCGCTCGCTCGGTCAAGGACATCAAGGAGCAGGACGTCTACATGGGCGACATGCCGCTCATGACGTCGAACGGCACCTTCGTCATCAACGGCACCGAGCGCGTGATCGTTTCCCAGATGCACCGCTCGCCGGGCGTGTTCTTCGACCACGACCGCGGGCGCACGCATGCCTCGGGCAAGCTCCTGTTCGCCGCGCGCATCATCCCTTATCGCGGCTCCTGGCTCGACTTCGAGTTCGATGCCAAGGACATCGTCTATGTGCGCATCGACCGGCGCCGCAAGCTGCCGGTGACGACGCTGCTTTATGCACTAGGTCTCGAGGACGAAGAGATCCTCGCGACCTTCTACGATCGCATCGCGCTTAAGGCGACCAAGGAAGGCTGGCGTATGCCCTTCCGGCCTGACCGCTTGCGCGGCATCAAGCCCGCTAGCGACCTTATCGACGCCAAGACCGGCAAGGTCGCGATCGAGGCTGGCCGTAAGGTCACCGCACGCCTCGCCAAGAAGCTCGCCGACGAAGGCTTGAAGGAGCTGCTCGTCAGCGACGAGGATCTCCATGGCCGCTACCTCGCGCAGGACGTGGTCAACATGCAGACCGGCGAGATCTACGCCGAGGCGGGCGATGAACTCGACGCCAAGCTGCTCGCCACCTTGAAGGACCTCGGGCTCAAGGAGATCCCGATCCTCGACATCGATCACGTCAATGTCGGCGCCTTCATCCGCAACACGCTCGCCATCGACAAGAACTCCAATCCCGAAGAGGCATTGCTCGACATTTACCGCGTGATGCGCCCGGGCGAGCCGCCGACGCCAGAGGCCGCCGCCACGCTATTCCACGGCATCTTCTTCGATGCCGAGCGCTACGACCTCTCCGCCGTGGGCCGGGTCAAGATGAACATGCGGCTCGACCTCGATGCCCCCGATACCGTGCGCACGCTGCGCAAGGAGGACATCCTTGCCGTGATCAAGACGCTGGTCGATCTGCGTGACGGCAAGGGCGAGATCGACGACATCGACCACCTGGGCAACCGCCGCGTGCGCTCGGTGGGCGAGCTCATGGAGAATCAGTATCGTGTCGGTCTGCTGCGCATGGAACGCGCCATCAAGGAGCGCATGAGCTCGGTCGATATCGACACGGTCATGCCGCAAGACCTGATCAATGCGAAGCCTGCCGCTGCCGCGGTGCGCGAGTTCTTTGGCTCGTCCCAGCTCTCGCAGTTCATGGACCAGACCAATCCGCTGTCGGAGATCACGCATAAGCGGCGACTTTCGGCGCTTGGGCCTGGCGGTCTCACCCGCGAGCGCGCGGGCTTCGAGGTGCGCGACGTGCACCCGACGCATTACGGCCGCATCTGCCCGATCGAGACGCCTGAGGGTCCGAATATCGGCTTGATCAATTCGCTCGCGACCTATGCGCGCGTGAACAAATACGGCTTCATTGAGAGCCCGTATCGCCGCGTGGTGAAGGGCAAGGTGACTGACGAGGTGGTGTACCTCTCCGCCATGGAGGAGGCGCGCTACGTCATCGCTCAGGCCAACGCCAAGCTCAATCCAAACGGCACGTTCGCCGAGGACCTCATCACCTGCCGCCATGCCGGCGACGTCGAGCTCGTGCCGCCCGAGAAGGTGGACTTGATCGACGTGTCGCCGAAGCAGCTCGTGTCGGTCGCCGCCGCGCTCATTCCATTCCTCGAGAACGACGACGCGAACCGCGCTCTGATGGGCTCGAACATGCAGCGTCAGGCCGTTCCGCTCATCACTGCCGAGGCGCCGCTGGTCGGCACCGGCATGGAGGAGGTGGTGGCGCGCGATTCAGGCGCCGCCATCGGCGCGCGCCGTACCGGCGTGGTCGATCAGGTCGACGCGACCCGTATCGTCATCCGCGCCACCGAGGAAACCGACCCGTCGAAGTCAGGCGTCGATATTTATAATCTGCGCAAGTTCCAGCGCTCGAACCAGAACACCTGCATCAACCAGCGGCCTCTGGTGCGTGTTGGCGATCATGTGAAGGCCGGCGAGATCATCGCCGACGGTCCTTCGACCGATCTCGGCGAGCTTGCGCTCGGCCGCAACGTGCTCGTCGCCTTCATGCCATGGATGGGCTACAACTTCGAAGACTCGATCCTCATCTCCGAGCGCGTCGTGCGCGACGACGTGTTCACCTCGATCCATATCGAGGAGTTCGAGGTAATGGCCCGCGACACCAAGCTCGGGCCTGAGGAGATCACCCGCGATATCCCCAACGTCTCGGAGGAGGCGCTCAAGAACCTCGACGAGGCGGGCATCGTGTATATCGGCGCCGAGGTCAACCCCGGCGACATCCTGGTCGGCAAGATTACGCCAAAGGGCGAGAGTCCGATGACCCCGGAGGAGAAACTGCTTCGCGCCATCTTCGGCGAGAAGGCCTCCGACGTCCGCGACACCTCACTCAAGCTGCCGCCCGGCGTGTCCGGGACTGTGGTCGAAGTGCGTGTGTTCAACCGCCACGGCGTCGAGAAGGACGAGCGCGCCATGGCGATCGAGCGCGAGGAAATCGAGCGGCTCGCCAAGGACCGCGACGACGAGCTCGCCATCCTCGACCGCAACGTCTACGGCCGTCTCAAGGACGTGCTGATGCACAAGGTCGTGGCCAAAGGCCCGAAGAACATCAAGAAGGACTCGAAGATCACCGAGGCCCTTCTCGATGAGGTCGCGCGCACCCATTGGTGGGAGATCGCGCTCAAGAACGAGAAGGCGATGGCCGAGGTCGAGGCGATCCGCCGCCAATATGAGGAAGCGAAGAAGGGCCTCGAGCAGCGCTTTGTCGACAAGGTCGACAAGCTGCAGCGCGGTGACGAGCTTCCGCCCGGCGTGATGAAGATGGTCAAGGTCTTCGTCGCGGTGAAGCGGAAGATCCAGCCCGGCGACAAGATGGCCGGCCGGCATGGCAACAAGGGCGTGATCAGCCAGATCGTGCCGATCGAGGACATGCCTTATCTCGAGGATGGCACGCCCATCGATATCGTGCTGAACCCGCTCGGCGTGCCGAGCCGGATGAATGTGGGCCAGATTCTCGAGACCCACCTCGGCTGGGCTTGCCGCGGCCTTGGCAACAAGATCGGTGAGGCGCTTGAAGCGTATTACCACTCGCACAAGGCGAAGCCGCTCAAGGACATGCTCAAGACCATCTACGGCGAGGATAAGGCCGTGGCGGCCCTCAAGGAGGACCAGGTCATCGAGGCAAGCGAAAACCTGAAGGCCGGCGTACCGGTGGCGACGCCGGTGTTCGACGGCGCGCATGAAGGGGATGTGACTGCTCTCCTTGAGGCAGCCGGTCTCGATTCGTCTGGCCAAGTGACGCTCTACGATGGGCGCACCGGCGATGAGTTCGAGCGCAAGGTGACCGTGGGCTACATCTATATGCTGAAGCTCCACCACCTCGTGGACGACAAGATCCATGCGCGCTCGATCGGGCCTTACAGCCTCGTCACCCAACAGCCGCTTGGTGGCAAGGCACAGTTCGGTGGCCAGCGTTTCGGCGAGATGGAGGTGTGGGCGCTCGAAGCTTACGGTGCGGCTTACACGCTGCAAGAGATGCTGACGGTGAAGTCTGACGACGTAGCCGGGCGCACCAAGGTCTACGAAGCGATCGTCCGCGGCGACGACACCTTCGAAGCCGGCATTCCCGAGTCGTTCAACGTTCTGGTCAAGGAGATGCGGGCGTTGGGACTGAATGTCGAGCTGGTGCAGCCAAAGCCTGAGGACCAACAGCCGGCGCGGCCGAGATTGCCGCGACCTGCGGAATGAGCCAGTTCGGCTCGCTTGAAATGATTATGCAAAATGAGACCGGGGCGGCATCGGCCGCTCCTTGGGAGACCAGAGAATGAATCAAGAAATCGTCAATCTCTTCAGCCCTCAGACCCAGCAGCAGAATTTCGACCAAATCCGGATCGGCATCGCCAGCCCGGAGAAAATTCTGTCGTGGTCCTATGGAGAGATCAAGAAGCCGGAGACGATCAACTACCGCACCTTCAAGCCGGAGCGGGACGGGCTGTTCTGCGCCCGCATCTTCGGCCCGGTGAAGGACTACGAGTGCTTGTGCGGCAAGTACAAGCGCATGAAGTACAAGGGCGTCATCTGCGAGAAGTGCGGCGTCGAAGTGACGCTCGCCAAGGTCCGGCGCGAGCGCATGGGCCATATCGAGCTTGCCGCGCCTGTCGCGCATATCTGGTTCCTGAAGTCCTTGCCATCGCGCATCGGGCTCCTGCTCGACATGACGCTCAAGGACCTCGAGCGCGTGCTCTATTTCGAAAACTACATCGTGCTCGAGCCGGGGCTCACCTCGCTCAAGCCGCTTCAGCTTCTCTCCGAGGAGGATTACCTCAAGGCGCAAGAGGAGTTCGGCGAGGATTCCTTCACCGCCGCGATT
>DASSLP010000037.1:0-17464 GCA_035689365.1 Methyloceanibacter sp. | reverse complement strand
TGTTGGGCAGCCACCACCATTATCCCGTTCAGTGGGGCGCACTCAGATATGATCCCAAGCGCCAGGCCTACGAAACCGAGCTGACGCTGGACGACCTGCGCACCGGCCCGTCCGAGTTCGATGGTGACGCCTTCGACTGGGGCGACCGCTCGCGACCTTACCACCACCCGCAGTACTGGACGGTCTAGAGCGGTCCTTCGCAACTGCCGGCATCCGCACATGACTGGAGTTCGCATTGTGCCGACGCCTTCGGCCTGATGGCGATTGCCTATGAGGAGCCGTCGCGGCTGGCTGCCTTCAGCCGTCCGCTCAACTACGCGGATCCTGCGAACTTTGTTTGAGCTTGCTGTTTAGCTGATTGCGTACCTATGCCGTACCTAGACGCCCAGCGCGCCCGTCCGGCAGTAGTTGTTAAGTTGTTGACTTATTTGGATCTATTTAACGGAATCGGAACTAGCGACCAAGCGATGACCACAGGCTTCTGGTTTTCTGGGTTCTGGTTTCTGGATTTAGCCGGTCAAGCGCTCCAGCACTGCGACGAGCTGAATTGTCACCGTGCCGGTCTCTCGGAGGCCGTTGTTCCGCTCGAAGCTCAGGATCGCCTCGCGCGTGCGCGCGGTCATCTTTCCGTGCGGCGCTCCGGCGTCATAGCCGAGCTTGTTCAAGAGCATTTGCGCGCGAGCGATGAGCTCGGGGTTGGTGGCTGCGTACGGATCGAGGTCTGCAGTAGGAGGGGCGCTTGGCACGGCCTCTGCCGGTGCTGCATGAGATTTGTTCGGGTCCTCAATGGAGAAGACGATGCCTGGCGGCAAAGAGGCCCCGCCGTCCTGTCCAAGCGAAGCCGGTTCGGGCTCTGCCGCATCCTCAGTGGTGGAACGATAAGAGGATTTGGTGATCTCGGTGAAATTGCCGGTCTTCCCGTCGCTCGCCGCGTTCTTGTCCGAGCCTTCTTGTGGTTGGGTCGGGGGAGCCCAAGAGTCAGACTGGGCGCGCGGCGTCTCGGCTGGAGCACTCTGCTGGATGACGGGCGGAAGAATGTTAAGCTCCGGTTTTGACATCAGGCGCTCATAGAGGAAGGCGGCGCTGATCGCGAGCAGGATGGCCGCCGCGACAATAAGCAGTGAACGCCTCTCGATCGGCCGCCGCTCGGCGCTGGGCGAAGCGTTGTTGATCGCTGCCGTAACCGAACCTTTGCGCGCCAGGCTCACTTTCTCTTCTTCCTTTCGTGCAGCGGCCTGCGCCGCGCGGCGCGCCGCTTCGATGAGTTCGGCTGGCGTCTCAAATGTTTCGCCTTGCCCACGGTCAAAGACCGGATTGTTCGCCATTGGGGTGTCGAGGTCGAAGGAGTCGTCCGCAGGTCTCAGCTGCTTGAGCCGCTCGAAGTGTGGCGTTGCCTTGGCTCTTTCCATGGCCGGAGCCGCGCTAAGCTTGGTGCGCAACGTCTTGGGCTTGGCCGGCGCCTCGGCACCGGCGCTGTCGCGCGCGAGACTCATATCGGTGCGGAACTCGGCGAGCGGGTGGTGTCCCGCCTTGTCGCTCTCCCATTGTGCCTGCTCGGCGCGTTCAACTTCGCCAGGCGCCGGCTCGGCCATCATAGGGCGGGGCGTCGGCGGCTGCGCGGGCTGAGACGCGCTCCTCTCCACCTGCTGGGCGAGCTGCTTCAGCGACTCCTGCACGGCGGTGATCGAGCCGGTCAGACGATCGTCGCTCGCGCGTGTCCTCTCGTTCATGGCCATCAGGTCGCGATGCATGGAGTCGAGACGCTCGGCTGTACTTTGTTTCGCTTCGGCCGCGGCGAGGCGGGCGGCTTCACCGGCCACCCTGCCTATGACCTCTTCGACGTCGCTTGGCGAGGCGTCGACGCGCGCGATCAGGCTGTGCAGCTCGCTTTCGATCAAGCCGATGCGCGCAAGCTGCTCCTCGGCGCGGGCAAGCTTCTGGGCGAGGTCGGAAATTTGCACCTCCAGCGGCTCGAAGCTGGGGAACCTGGGCGTGCGCAGGAGGGCCTGATTGATCTGATTTCCAATTTCGTCGAGCCGCACATTCAAGGCCTCGAGCACGGCCGTCGACATGGTGGTTTCGATCGAACGCTCTAACCGGTGGGCCACGTCGATGAGGCGCTTGTCGAGATCGCGGTCTTCGCTGGCGGAGCTAAATTTCCCGGCCGACGACTCTGGCGGCGGTGAATAGGAAGGTTCGGGGACCCAGTAGCTGAGGGGCAGCTCGGTGCCGACGGGAGTCTCGAGCACCGGCCGCGACGCGTAGGGCGACGTGCTGAGCTCTTCTGGCGCGCTTCCGCTTAAGCCGCTCGCCCCTGTGCTGTAGTCCATGCCGCCCGACAACGCCTTGCCGAGGCGCTCGAAATCGTCGAGCGGGCTTGAGGCTTCCTGCTCGAGCCTCCGTGCAAGCTTGCTGACCTGATCATGCAGCTGATCGAGTGTTGCTCTATCGTCGCTCGAGCTGGCGACGCTCGCACGCGCAGCCTCGGTGGTGTGCGAGAGTCGGTCCAGCCTTGTGTGCAGATCGTCGAGGGCTCTGCCGTAGCGGCGCTCGTTATCCTCGATCCGTTCAATCAGCCTGCGCAGCAGGCTCTCGACCGAGTGCTGCTCCATGGGGCGTTGCGCATAGGCCGCCGCGCTCGGCCTCCCGGGCCCGCGCCGTTGCCAACTAGCTTCCGAAACCATCCCGTTCCCCATGGCCCGACGCCGCCACCTCGCGTCTGGTCGAGGGACCGGTCCCGTGAAGACGCGCGACGCGCGGTCGAAACGAGCGTGGCAAGTCAGGGTAAATTTTGGGTTAAGCGCCGCCCTATTATGAGACAGAGCGGGCTGACCCTAGGGGACGAGCTTCGCTTGTCATTCTTGGGCTGGCGGACGACGATGGATCAGAGCCTTGGGAGAATCGAGCTTCTAAACCATGACCGAGTGGATGCAGGCCGACCACGAGCTCACCGTGGCGACGCACGGAAAGGGCTTCATCGAAGTCACGCGCGATCTCGCCCGCTGGCTCGATTCAGTCTCGGCCGGGAGTGGCCTCCTCACCGTATTCGTGCGTCACACCTCGGCCTCTCTCACCATTCAGGAAAATGCAGACCCTAACGTTCGAGTCGATCTACTCGACACGCTCGAGCGCTTGGCGCCGGAGGGCCGCGACTACGCCCATCAAGAGGAAGGGCCAGACGATATGCCGAGCCATATCAAGGCTATGCTCACTGCTGTGAGCTTGTCGATTCCGGTCAATGGTGGGCGCATGGTGCTCGGACGCTGGCAAGGCGTATATCTGATCGAGCATCGCAGCGCGCCACATCGTCGCGGCTTGGCGCTGAACTTCATCGGCCATTCGGCCAAATCTTGATGGGACTAGCGCGCGAACTCGTTGGTGGCCGCCACGAGCTCATGCACGATGCCGGGCTCGGTCATGGCATGCCCAGCGTCGGGCACGACGCGGAGTTTCGCCTCGGGCCAGGCGCGGGCAAGATCGAAGGCGATCTTGACGGGCGTGACTATATCATAACGGCCATGCACGATGATGCCGGGGATGCCACTCAAGCGGTGAGCGTCGACGATCAGTTGATTGTCGCTCGCGAAGAAACCGCGATTGACGAAGTAGTGACATTCGATGCGGGCGAATGCCAGCGCGTAGTGGTCCTCGGAGAAGCGGCGCACCCGCTCTGCATCCGGGAGTAGCGACAAAGTTTTGCCCTCCCATGCGCTCCAGGCGCGCGCCGCTTCGATCTGTACCGCGGGATCAGCATGGGTGAGGCGACGGTGGAAGGCAGCGATCATGTCGCCGCGCTCCTCCAGCGGAATCACGCGCACGTAATCCTCGAACGCGTCGGGAAAGATCCAGCTCGAGCCCTCCTGATAGAACCATTCAAGCTCCGAGCGGCGAAGCGTGAAGATGCCTCTCAGCACGAGCTGCGTCACCCGATCCGGATAGGTTTCGGCATAAGCAAGCGCCAACGTCGAGCCCCACGAGCCGCCGAACACTTGCCATCGCTGCACGCCAAGATGGATGCGCAAGCGTTCCATATCCTCGACGAGGTCCCAGGTCGTGTTTTCTTCGAGCGAAGCGTGCGGCGTCGAGCGTCCGCAGCCACGTTGGTCGAATAAGATAATGCGGTAGATGCGCGGGTCGTGGTAGCGCCGCATGACCGGATTGATGCCGCCCCCCGGTCCGCCGTGGAGCAGGACTACTGGCTTACCGGCGGGTGAACCACATTCCTCGAAATAGATCTCGTGCAGGTCTGAGACCCTGAGTCTGCCCGTCCGGTACGGGACAATCTCGGGGTAAAGCGTGAGGCGCGTGTGCTTTGGCGTAAGCTGGCGATCCATGACGTGGCGCTCCGGCAGGCTCACGAGGCTGAGGCGGTTGGAATTGCCGGACTGGCCGGTCTCGCCGCTGTTGCCGCTGCGCGCTGCTTTGCGCGATCATAGATCGCCTCGCCATCTGGATTGCGCATCTCCACGCAATAGGTTTCCTCGGCCTTAGATGACGTCCGCCAATAAAGGCTCGCCGCCACGCCGGCAACGAGGCCGAGGCCGACCCCCACCAGACTCGCGACCGGAGTGGTGAGTGCGGTCTGCCCGGCGGCAAAGCCTCCGCCCATTGCGACCTCGAGGACCATGACGGCAAATCCGGTGCCCATCGCGGCAAGCGCTCCCTGGACCGTGCAGCGCGGCCACCAGATGGCAAGTAATAGCGCGGAGAAAAATGTCGAGGCCGCGAAGGCAAGCGCGATCAGGGCCGCGCGGAGTGGATCAACTTCGGCAATCACAAGGAATACAGCGGCAGCAAGTGCTATCGCAGCGATTGCAGCCCAAGCCGCGACGAGCCGCGGTAACGTCTGGCGCCGGTCGAGCACGCGGTAAAGGTCCTCGGCCAGGCTCGCTCCGAGAGTGAAGAGATGGGAGGTTGCGGCGGCAAGGGCGATCGCGATTCCCGCAGTCGCCATGAGTGCGCTCAGCACGTAAGGAAGCTCGGCCGCGGCAGGAAGGACGAGCGTGATGCCGTCACGCGCGATAAGGAGCTCGCGTGCGCCAATGGCTCCGTCGCCATTGTCGTCGCCGGTTTGTATGAGATGTTGCGCGCCGAACTCGCCGAGCCAAGCGGGAAGGTGCGATGCCGGAGCAATAGCAATGTCCTTGAACAGGATGAGCTTCGCGAAAACTGCTATCGCCGGCGCAGTCATCACGAACAATGCCACGAGCAGCAGGCCCCACGCCGTAGATCGTCGCTGGTCGGAGATCGAACTGGTCACGCCGCTCCGCGTGAGCAGGCTGGGGAGCGCGGCAGTGCCGAGCGCGACGCAGAGGAAGAGTGTCGCGTAATCGACTTCGCTCATGGAGCCGAAGGGCTCGAGGAACGGCTTGCCGTTGGCCATGGGTGCAGGTCCCGGCAGGGCGGCTGCAAGCCCATCGGGCTGCACTGGAGTAAGCCCCGCCGTGATCTCGGCATCGTGCAACGAGGAGAACATCTCGCCATAGGTAAGCTGCGGCGCCGGGATGTTGGTGAGCACGATCGACACTGTTGTCACCACCACAGCAAGACCGATCGCGCCGACGAGGAACTCTGCGCTTCCGGTCCAGGTGACCGAGCGCATGCCGCCGATGATCGCCGTCAGGCCGATGAAGGCCGCAATCATCACTACGGCAAGCGAGAAGGACACCGGTAGAAACAGCACGGCGATCAATGCCGCTATTTTCATCTCCGCAGCCAGCAGCAATGCGGTAGGGGGCAACAGCACGATGCTTGCCGTCATGCGGACGATCCGCGAGCGGAAGCGGTGGCCGAGAAACGTCGGCAGCGTGTATGAGCCTGCCTTGCGCAGATAGGGCACGAAGAGGACGCCGCCGATGAGCATGCCGGCGGTCCAGCCAAGCCCGATCGCAAGCGCGTCGAAGCCGAGAAAGAACACCGTGCCGGTATAGACGAGCACGCCGACGCCACCCACTGCCGTCGCCGCGAGCACGAAGCCATTGAATATGGGCGGTACCCTGCGCCCCGAGCAGAAGAAGTCCTCGACTTCGAGCGTGCGCGAGCCGATAGCGATAAGGAGATAGAGCGCGAGCGGCGCAAGCAGCATGGTCTCGGCCAGCACCGTCCGGCTTGCGCCGAGCTGCTCGAACATGGCGAGCAGCAGGATGAGCGACACGAACGCGCTCGTGACGATGCCGTAATAGGCGCCGAGATGCGGGTTCGCCGTGCGCAACCGCGACGGGACGCTCATCGCCTATCCGAGCTCCTCGTTTTCGGCACGCGCCTCGTCGAGCCGGTCTTGTATGTGGATGAACCAGAAGGTCGCCACAACGATGAGGATGAGCAGGCCTTGCGCGAGCAGATAGAAACCGAGCGGGAAGTGCAGGAATCCGTATTGGTTCAGCCAAGTCGCGGTGGTGACGGTGAGGAAGACAGCGAGAAGAACCGTCGACAGGATTGCGACCGCGAGAAGCAGGGTCCGCAGCTGATGGCGGTCGCGTGCCGGATGATCGGTCAAGGGAGCCTCTGACGCCACTTCGTTTCCCCCTTGCCTTAGAGGCCTACCAAGGAGTTACCAGTTCATGGCTGTCTTGCAAACTCTGTAGGCACGATTTGCGTTCAGGGTGTCATGGTAGTGAGGTGACTTCCAGCGCTATCAAAGGAGGCGGCGATGCTAAAAGAATTCAAGGAATTCGCTCTCAAAGGCAACGTCGTCGACATGGCGGTTGGCATCATCATTGGCGCGGCCTTCTCGACCATCGTAAAGTCGCTCGTCGACGACATCATCATGCCGCCGATTGGCGTCATCACCGGCGGCGTCGATTTTTCCAGCATGTTCGTCGCCCTGAATGGGGAGCACTACGACTCGCTCGCCCAGGCGAGGCAAGCCGGGGCCTCCCGACTATGAATTTTGGGCTGTTCATCAATAGCGTGATCAGCTTCACCATCGTGGCCTTCGTTTTGTTCATGGTGGTCAAGGCTATGAACCAGCTCCGCCGCAAGCAGGAGGAAGATCCGGCTGCCGAGCCGCCGCCGTCGCGCGAGGTGGAATTGCTGCAGGAGATCAGAGACGCTCTAGTCAAAGGCGGCGCCGGCGCGACGCCTGGCAAGACGCCGAAACCTACACGCTAGGCCGAGCAAGGATTTTCCGTTTCCAGCGGATAGCCCGGCTGCGCCGTTGCGCCAAACAAGCTAGAAAGAAAAAAATTCTACTGTCCGGCTTCTGAAGAAACCATTTTCCTTCTTTTCGGTCTAATCGCCTTCCTGGGGGAATGGATTTTCATTACACTCCCCATATTAGCAGCGGACCATTTTCGGCGGGCGAACGATGCAAGCCAACGAGGCTTCCACCGACGTTGTGATTATTGGCGCAGGCCCGGTAGGTCTGTCCGCCGTGTTTCAGCTTGGGTTTGCGCGGCTCAAAGCGCATGTCATCGACATTCTGGACAAGCCTGGCGGCCAATGCGCCGAACTTTATCCGGAAAAGCCGATCTATGACATTCCTGGCATCCCCGTCTGCACCGGGCAGGAGCTGACCGACCGGCTGCTCGAGCAAATCAAGCCGTTCGAGGCGGTGTTCCACCTCGGTGAGATGGTCACCGCGCTGACGCGAACCACTGACGGCAAATGGCGCGTCGATACCGACGACGGCCGCGTTCTGATCGCGCCAGTCATCGTCATTGCCGCAGGCGGTGGCAGCTTCGTGCCTAAGCGTCCGCCTATTCCCCCCATCGAGACTGTTGAAGGCACCGGCGTATTCTACGCCGTGCGCAAGATCGAAGCGTTTCGCGGCAAGAGAATCGTTGTCGCCGGCGGGGGCGACTCGGCGCTCGATTGGACCGTGAACCTTGCGCCCATCGCCAAAGAACTGACGCTGGTTCATCGCCGCCCTGAGTTCCGCGCCGCGCCGGATACCGTCAACAAGATGCGCGCGCTCGAGGCGCAAGGCCTCATCAAATTCGAACTCGGCCAGCCATCTGATCTCAAGGGAGGCGATGGCAAGCTCGAGGCGGTCGTGGTCAAGCGGCCCGACGGCACTACCTTCGATATTGCAACCGATGCGCTGCTGCCGTTTTTCGGTCTCACCATGAAGCTTGGGCCGATCGCGGATTTCGGCCTCAACCTGCATGAGAACCTGATCCCGGTGGATACCGCGAAGTTCGAGACGAGCACGCCCGGCATCTTCGCCATCGGCGACATCAATTCTTATCCTGGCAAGCTCAAGCTGATCCTTTCGGGATTCCACGAGGCGGCGCTGATGGCGCGAGCCGCGCATCGCTACGTGCATCCTGGCAAAGTCCTGCGTTTCCAGTACACGACCTCGTCGTCGGAGCTGCAACGCCTGCTCAAGGTCGCCTAACCATGTTCGTCACCGTGCGTACGCCCGACGGAGAGACACATCGGCTCGAAGCCCTGGAGGGCTGGCGGGTCATGGAAGTGATCCGCGACTGGGGCATCCCCATCAAGGCCGAATGCGGCGGTGCGTGCGCATGTGCCACTTGCCATGTGTGGGTGGCTGAGCAGTGGCTCGATAAGCTCGTGCCGCCGTGTGCTGAAGAGCTTGAGATGCTCGACGGCGCCTTCCAGGTCGATGAGCGCTCCCGGCTCTGCTGCCAGATCATCATGACCCAGGAGCTCGACGGGCTCGAAGTCGAGCTTGCGCCCGAGAGCCTTGCCGATGCGCCGCCTGAGCGGATGGCGGTTGGAGGCTAGCGAAATGCGGACCTTCCCCATCCTGGTGAGCTTCGACGGCAAGCCGCCCCTCGTGGTCGGCGGCGGCGAACTTGCCGCGGTCAAGACGCGGCTTCTCTTGAAGCGCGCGGCGAGTGTCGATGTCGCCGCGGGCGACGTCGTGCCCGAGCTTGCCGCACTTGCAGAGCAGAAGCTCGTCGCGCTTCTTCCGGAACTGCCAGGCATTGATCAACTGCGTGGCCGGCCTCTCGTTATCGCCGCCACCGAGGACGATGCGGAGGACACGCGCGTGTCGGCCATTGCCCGCGCGCTCGGCGTTCCGGTCAATGTCCCAGATCGCCCCGAGCTTTGCACCTTCGCGCTTCCGGCCATCGTCGACCGGGGCGAGGTAACGGTCGCGATCGGCACCTCTGGCGCCTCGCCGGTTCTTGCTCAACGCTTGCGCGCTTGGCTCGAGCAGGAGCTTCATCCAAGGCTCGACGCACTTGCCAAGCTCGCCGCAGAGTTCCGCGGGCCTGTCGCCGACAGGCTGCCGTCGGGGCCGCCGCGCAGGAAATTCTGGGAAGCCGTGTTCGAGGGCGCTGCCGCAGAGGCTATGCTCGAAGGCGACGAGGACAAGGCGCGCGCTCTGATCGCTGACGCGATCGACGAGGCGGCTGGTGAGCCTCGCGCGCGCGGCCGCGTGCTCCTCGTCGGCGCTGGGCCGGGCGACCCCGAGCTTCTCACCGTGAAGGCAGTGCGCGCGCTGAAAGCGGCCGATGTCATTCTTTACGACCGCCTGGTCGGCGAGGGCGTGCTCGATCATGCCCGACGTGAAGCTGAGCTGATCCCCGTTGGCAAAGCCAAAGGCGCGCACAGTGTTCCGCAGGAGGAGATCAATGCACTCCTCATCGAGCGCGCGCGCGCCGGGCAGACCGTGGTGCGGCTCAAAGGCGGGGATCCTTTCATCTTCGGCAGAGGCGGCGAGGAGCTCGAGGCGCTGCGTGCAGCCGGCATCGCCGTTGAGATCGTCCCCGGCGTCACCGCCGGTATTGCCGCCGCGGCGAGCCTGCAAATCCCGCTCACTCATCGCGACGTGTCCCACACCGTGACTTTCCTGTCGGGCCACGAGGCGGGGGGCGAGGAGCCTTCGTTTGAGGATCTCGATCTTGCTGCGCTCTCAGGCGGCAAGAACACGCTGCTTGTCTATATGGGCGTCAGCACCGCCGGTGCGATCGCGAAGAAGCTGCTCGAAGCGGGCTTCAGTCCGTCACTTCCAGTGATCGCCGTCGAGAATGCAAGCCGTGACGATGAGCGCCGCGTGCTCGCGACTGTCGCCGACCTTGCCACGAATCCCGAGCGCCTCGGCCTCAAGAGCCCTGCCGTCCTGATCTTCGGCGAGGTGGCGGGCCTAGAGGCTCATGGTGTCGTCGAGGACACGCTAGAGGAGATCAAGCGTCTCTATGCCTAACGTCGTCACAGCCAATCGTCTTCTCGACGGCATTGTCGTCTATCTCGCTGCCGATGGCAGCTGGACCGAGGACATTGCGCACGCGCGGATCGCGAATACCGAGGAAGAGACCAAGGCTCTTGAGGCAGAGGCCGCCGAAGCCGTCAAGGCACGCAAGGTTGTCGCCGTCTATCCGATGGAGGTCGCCCTCCACAACGGCGCAGTCGATCCACTTTCCGTGCGTGAGCGCATCCGCGCCTCGCACCGCACCACATTAACTGAGGATTGGTACGATGTACCGCTATGACGAGTTCGACCACGCTTTCGTGCGCGAACGCGTGGCGCAGTTCAGAGATCAAGTTGACCGCAGGCTTGCAGGCCAGTTGAACGAGGAGGAGTTCCGCCCGCTCAGGCTTAGGAACGGCCTCTATCTTCAATTGCATGCCTACATGCTGCGGATTGCCATTCCCTACGGCGTGCTGTCGCCGAGGCAACTTCGCCAACTCGCGATGATCGGCCGCGAATGGGACCGCGGCTACGGTCATTTCACCACGCGCACCAATCTCCAGTATCACTGGATCAAGCTGGTCGATGTGCCGGACATCTTGAGCGCGCTCGCCGATGTCGAGATGCATTGCATTCAGACCAGCGGCAATTCGTTCCGCAACGTCACGGCCGATCCGTTCGCCGGCGCCGCCGTCGACGAGCTCGAGGATCCGCGGCCCTGGTGCGAGGTGATCCGTCAGTGGTCGACGGTGCATCCGGAATTCAGCTGGCTGCCGCGCAAATTCAAATTCGCCATCACCGGCGCCGCCGAAGATCGTGCTGCAGTCCTGTTCCACGATATTGGACTGAAAATCGTGAGGGGTCCGAACGGCGAGAATGGCTTCCGCGTGTTCGTTGGCGGCGGCATGGGCCGCACGCCCTATGTCGGTCTCGAGATTCGCCCCTTCCTGGAGAAGCAGCACCTGCTCTCGTACATCGAGTCGATCTTGCGCGTGTATAATCTCTATGGGCGCCGCGACAACCTCAACAAGGCGCGCATCAAGATCCTCGTCAACCAGCTCGGCATCGACAAATTCCGCGAGGAAGTCGAAGCGGATTGGGCCGCCTCCCCGCGCAAGGACACGATCGATTTGCCGGAGTCGGAGCTGCTCCGCATCCAGTCCTATTTTGCGCCGCCCGATCTCGTTCCCGGCCCGATCGTGGACGAAAAGGTGGAGCAGCGACGGATCACAGATCCGGTGTTCGCCAATTGGCTCAAGAACAATGTCCGTCCGCACCGTGTGCCGGGACACTGCATTGCCGTGATCGCGCTGAAGGAGCCAGGTCGCACGCCAGGCGATGCGACCTCCGAGGAGATGGAGCTCGTCGCCGATCTCGCGGAGCGCTACAGCCGTAACGAGCTGCGCGTGAACTACACGCAGAATCTCGTGCTGCCACACGTCGCCAGGGCTGATCTCGTTACGGTCTATGACGAACTCGTGAGAGCAGGGCTCGCTGTCGGCAACAACGATCTCTTAGGCGACATGATCTGCTGCCCCGGCCTCGACTACTGCAACCTGGCCAATGCCCGCTCGATCCCGATCGCCAAGGAAATCGCCAAGCGCTTCGAAGACCCGAAGCGCCAGGAGCTGATCGGGCCGCTCAGGCTCAACATGTCGGGCTGCATCAATGCCTGCGGACATCACCACGCCGGCAATATCGGCATTCTTGGCGTCGATAAGAAAGGCACCGAGCTCTACCAGATCTCGCTCGGCGGCAGCCCCAAGGACGATGCCGCGGTCGGCACCATCATCGGCCCCGGCTTCCGCGCCGAGGCCGTGCCGCAGGCAATCGACACCATCATCGAGACCTATCTCGCCAATCGCACCGACGGCGAGGACTTCCTCGCCACGTGGCGGAGGGTCGGGCCGGCGCCCTTCAAGGAGGCACTTTATGGCGCTGTTTGATCTTCATACCGGGTCCGTCGTCGCCAATGTCAGCGAGCCGACAAGGGTGCTCGAGCCGACCGCCGACGGCGTCGCGCTTGAGGCTGCCGCAGCGGCAGGGGGAGCGGTCGCGTTTCGCTTTCATGCCTTCGGCGATGGGCGCGGCTACTCGCTTGCCGTGTTGTTGCGTGAGCGGCACGGCTTCGAGGGCGAGATCAGGGCCATCGGCTACATGATTCCGGATTTGGCGCCGTTCCTATTGCGCTCCGGCTTCGACACGGCCGAAGTCGCCGATGAGGGGACGATCGGGACTTGGAAAGCGGCGCTCACACGGCTGCGCCATGCCTATCAGCCGGGCTTGCGCAATCCGCAGCCGCTCCGTTGGAATGCCTCGAAGAAAGAGGCTGACGAGCTTAGCAATCGCCTTTCACGAGTAAAGAACCTCGCCGATCGCATCAGGGAGATGCGGCGGCGAGTCGAGGGACGCATCGTCTTCTCGACCAACCTCGGGCTTGAGGATCAGGCAATCCTGCACGCCATCGCCGAGTCCGGCGCCGACATCGATGTGTTCACGCTCGACACCGGACGTCTCTTTCCCGAGGTGCTCGAGACTGTCGAAATTTCCGAAATCCGCTACGGCATCCGCATCCGGCTCGTCGCGCCGGAGGCGAGTGAGGTCGAGGCTCTGGTCGCACGCGATGGCGTGTTCGGCTTCCGCAATTCGGTCGAGAACCGCAAGGCCTGCTGCGAGGTGCGGAAGGTTCGGCCTCTCAACCGCGAGCTTAAGGGCGCGCAAGGCTGGATTACGGGTATCCGCCGCGAGCATTCCGACGAGAGGTCCGCCACGCCGCTTGCCGCGTGGGACGACGATCGCGCGCTGGTCAAGGTCAATCCCGTCGCCGACTGGTCGACGCAGGACCTCACGGCTTACATCGCCGCCAACAACGTGCCGGTAAATCCGCTGCACGCGCGCGGCTTCATCTCGATCGGCTGCGCGCCTTGCACTCGCGCCGTGCAGCCCGGCGAAAACCCGCGGGCTGGGCGCTGGTGGTGGGAGCACGAGGGAAAGAAGGAGTGCGGCTTGCACATGAACCCGAACCGGGAAGGCAAGGCTGCATGACCGCGCTCACCTCGCATCTCAAGCTGCTCGAAGCCGAGAGCATCCACATCTTCCGCGAGGCGGCCGCGCAGTTCCGCAACCCGGTGCTGCTCTACTCCATCGGCAAGGACTCGACGGTTCTCTTGCATCTTGCGCGCAAGGCCTTCTGGCCGGCCAAGCCGCCTTTCCCTTTGCTGCACATCGATACCACGTGGAAGTTTCCGGAGATGATCGCTTTCCGCGACAAAACGGTGCGCGACTTCGGCCTAGATCTCATCGTGCACACCAACCACGAAGGTCTCGCTCGCAACATCAATCCGTTCGATCATCCACCATCCGTCTACACCGACGTGATGAAGACCATTGCGCTCCGTCAGGCACTCGACACCGGCGGTTTCGATGCGGCCTTCGGCGGCGCGCGCCGCGACGAGGAAGCTTCGCGGGCCAAGGAGCGCGTGTTTTCCTTCCGAGCCGCGGGTCATCGCTGGGAGCCGCGCCGCCAGCGTCCCGAGATGTGGCAGCTACTGAACGGCCGCCTTGGCAAGAGCGAGACTGTGCGCGTCTTTCCGCTGTCGAATTGGACCGAAGGCGACGTGTGGCGCTACATCGAGCTCGAGAAGCTCGACGTGGTCCCCCTCTATTTCGCCGCCGAGCGGCCTGTAGTGTCGCGCAACGACCAGCTCATCGTCGTTGCTGACGAGCGCCTGCGCTTCGAGCCCGGCGAGCGGCCGGTGCCACGCAAGGTGCGCTTCCGCACGCTCGGCTGCTGGCCGCTTACCGCAGCCATCGAATCTGATGCCGACGACCTTGCATCCGTCGTGGAGGAAACGCTCGCCGCCAAATATTCGGAGCGGGCAGGGCGCCTGATCGATCACGACACGGCGGGCGCGATGGAAATGAAAAAGCGCGAGGGCTATTTCTGATGCATCTGGTAGCGCTCAAAGAAGAGGTCTCGGTCAAGCCGAGGACAACCCCGCAAAAAGGGGCGCTGGTCCGGCTGATCACCTGCGGTTCGGTCGATGACGGCAAATCGACACTGATCGGCCGACTCTTGTGGGACGCGGCAGGCGTGACCGAGGACCAGCGCGCTGCAGTGGCGCTTGCCTCGCATAGCCGCGCCGTCAACGGCGAGAAGATCGATTTCAGCCTTCTGCTCGATGGCCTCCAGGCCGAGCGCGAGCAGGGCATCACCATCGATATCGCCTGGCGCTATTTCGAGACGGCAGATCGGCGCTTCATTATCATCGACTCTCCTGGGCACGAGCAATACACCCGCAACATGGCGACCGGCGCGTCTCACGCCGACATCGCCATCCTTTTGGTCGATGCCCGCCACGGCGCGAAGCGGCAGACCCGGCGTCATGCCGCGATCTGCAACCTGGTCGGCATCAAGAAGGTCGCGCTGGCGGTCAATAAGATGGATGCGGTCGGCTGGTCCGAGGCGCGCTATCGCGAGATCGAGCGCGACTTCCTGGCCATGGCAGGAAGTTTCAATTTCGCGCAAGTCATGACCATTCCGGTCGCCGCGCTCACCGGTGACAACGTGGCCTATCGCTCCGAAGCGATGCCTTGGTATGCGGGACCGACCCTGCTCGACTATCTCGAAGCCGTCGATCCCGTGGCCGAGCCTGTGGACGCGCCGTTCCGCTTTCCGGTTCAGCTCGTGCTGCGCGCTTCCGGCGATTTCCGCGGCTATGCCGGTACCGTGGCCTCAGGCCGCATCAAGGTCGGCGACCGGATCGTCGATGCCCGCAGCGGTCTTGGCGCCACCTTGCGCCGCATCTTCACCATGGACGGCGACCTACCGTCCGCCTCGAGGGGTGATGCCGTCACACTCGTACTCGACACCGATCTCGATATCTCTCGCGGCGCAGTCCTCTCGGAGGTTTCGCGGCGGCCGGTCAATGCCGATGTCATCGAGGCACGGCTGGTGTGGCTCTCCGAGACGCCATTCGATCCCGAGGCCGGCTATCTGCTCCGCACCGGGACCGACCTCACACCTGTCACTAGCATGAGCGTCTCGGCCCTTGTCGATTTCGAGACATTGGCGTCGACGCCCGCGCATGCGTGCCGCATGAATGACATTGCGGACTGCCGCATCCTGCTCGGCCGGGCGACCGCTCTCGACCTGTTCCGCGATCTTCCGGCAACCGGGAATTTCGTCCTGGTCAACGCCATCGATGGCGCCACCGTCGCTGGCGGCGTCATCACCTGGGCGCAGGCCGGCGCGCCTACGGTCGGCGACAACGTGCTCGTGCTGAACCGCGCGCTCCTCGCCCGAGGGCTGTGCGCCGATCTCGGCGACAGTCCGGCCGATGAAGCAGAATTCAACCGGCGCGCCCAGGAGGTCGCGCTTCTGCTGCGTTCGGCAGGAGTCCCGGTTCTGGTCGAGCTCTAGCCCGTCTATAATCAAAGCGACCTAACCAAGAAGACCCCTGACAAGGGGCAAACACTCGCCGCGAGGGGGAGGCTCTCCAGCCATGGGTGACTTGAGCTCGGCAGTTGCCTTGCTGCCGCTCGTCGCGGCTGGCTTCGGCGTCGGGTTTCTCGTGGGCCTGACTGGCGTCGGGGGCGGGTCGCTGATGACTCCGCTCCTCATCTCGAGTTTCGGGATCAGCCCGCAAGTCGCAGTTGGCACTGATCTGCTCTATGCCTCGATTACCAAGACGGCGGGGAGCTGGCGCCACCATCTTTCCAACCATGTCGACTGGCAGATCGTGTTCCGGCTCGCGGCGGGGAGCCTTCCGGCCGCTGCGCTGCTGCTTGCAGCCATCGCCTATTTCGCCATCGACACTGAGGTGCTTGGGCGCTGGATCAGGATGGGTCTCGTTGTTGCCCTTCCATTGAGCGCGATTGCCATTGTTGTCTATCCCTTCGTCACGCGCACAGCCCCCCAAGAGGATCTTGGCAATGTACCACCGCGCACAGTTGAAACCGTGTTGTTCGGCGTAGTGCTAGGGCTGCTCGTGACCCTGACCTCGGTTGGCGCCGGCGCCATTGGCGTCACCGTGCTCGCCTCGCTCTATCCTATGCTTCCCGCGAAGCGGCTCGTGGGGTCGGATATCACGCACGCCATGCCGCTCACGCTGCTTGGCGGGCTCGGCCATCTCGGCCTCGGCAATGTGGATTCGGGCCTGCTGCTCGCACTGCTGTGCGGGTCGATCCCCGGCATCCTCATCGGCGCGCGGCTTGCCGGGGTCGTGCCGGAACGGCTTCTCCGCCCGATCCTTGCCGTCACGCTCTGCTATGCGGCCTATGCGCTCTACAATAAATAAGGATTAAGCAACCAGTTCTCACAACCGCGGGATTCTGGCCATGCTCTACGCAGTCATTAAGGCTCTTCTATCTGGCGTTGTGATTGCGGCGGCGTCGGAGGTCGCCAAGCGCAGCCCCGCCATAGGCGCGATAATCTTGTCGCTGCCGCTCATATCCATCCTCGCCTTTATCTGGCTGTGGCGGGACACCTCCGACACGGGAGCGATCGCGGCTATCTCGCAATCCACGTTCTGGTTCGTGCTGCCGACGCTTCCAATGTTCCTCGTCTTGCCGGCGCTGCTGCGCGGCGGGGTTGGCTTCTGGGCAGCCCTTGGCTTGTGCTGTGTTTTGACCTTCGTGCTCTACGCGGCGATGGTGTGGACGCTGGGAAAGCTCGGCATTTCCTTGTGATGGGCGGGAACTCCGGCCGCTATCAAGCTGGGCCCGGGAACCAACTCCGACAGATACAACGGCGAGCTTCTTTGCTTCCCAAGCGAAGAGCACGCGCAGGCCGAGTGCGACCGGTTGAATGCCGCTTCAGGCGGCTCGCATGTGCATTACAGCGTGAAACCGGCGCATATTCGGCCGGCCTTGGCGAACGGTTTGCATCTGCTTGCTGAGGCCTTCGCCGGGCGTCTGAGCGGGAGATCGGGAAAACGGCTATCAGCGCCGCCAAGTCCTGACCTCGCCCGGTAGATTATTGCGGCGGCGGCGGAGGAGGCGGAACCTCGGTCCCTTCAGCCGGCGCAGCATCGGCGGTCGTCGGCCAAGCCAGCGAGGTGAAGACTCAATCGAGCAGGCTTGTTCATAGTCCCCCGGGCCAAGACGTCACTCCTCAAACAAATCCTAAGCACTATTTCGCGAGCAGCCTCGACGCCTCGGAGTCGTCCCGTTTTCGGCGCGCTAACCGTTTTTTCTTGCGAGGAGCGGAGGGTGGTGCCGCCAGACTGGATTGAACAGTCGACCCCGTCATTACCAATGAGTGGTTCGACGGTTCCGCAAGTGTCCACACACTTCCAAAATTGGCCGTTCCGGAGACACCTATCGTTCCAAGCGTTTCCCTTACGTTCTTGCTGTTTC
>DASSLP010000036.1:0-29553 GCA_035689365.1 Methyloceanibacter sp. | reverse complement strand
TGCACGATTGGAGCGAGGGCTTTGGCACCCGCCGTTGCCGGGATTTCGATGTCGATCTCGAGCAGCGAAACCGCCTTGCCGCGATCGATCTTCACCTCGACCTTGTCCGGGTCCACCGCCACGTGCTTCGCCACGACGGCTAAGATCTCCTCGCGCAGGGTCGGGATCAGGTCCGATTGGCTGGCTGCCACGCGCTCATGCGTGAGCAGGATCTGGAGACGCTCGCGCGCGACCGAGGCAGAGCGCCGTCTCGTCAATATCGCGAGCCAGTTCATGCCGCTCTCCTTCCAAACAGCTTGGTCAGGAAACCGTTGCGCCCGTTGGGGATGGAGACCGGCTTGTCGACGCCCATCAGCCGCTGCGCCGCCTCGTCATAGGCGCGCGCAGGCGCGCTCTTCGGGCTTGAGAGCGTGACCGGCGCCCCGACATTGGAGGCACGCAGCACATCCTCACTCTCGGGAATCACCGCAAGCAGCGGGATCGATAGGATGTCCATGACATCCTCGATCCTCAGCATGTCGCCGCGCCCGGCGCGCACGGGATCGTAGCGAGTGAGCAGGAGGTGCTTGTCCATGCGCTCGCCGCGGGCGGCCTTATCGGTCTTGGCGTCGAGCAGGCCGATGATGCGGTCGGAGTCGCGCACCGATGAGACTTCAGGGTTGGTCACCACCACCGCGAGGTCTGCGTAGCGCATGGCGAGCGTGGCGCCGCGCTCGATGCCGGCAGGGCTGTCGCAGATCACCCAATCGAACGAGGCGCGCAGCTCCTTGATCACGCGCTCGACGCCCTCTTCGGTGAGCGAGTCTTTGTCTCTCGTCTGCGAAGCCGCGAGAAGGAACAGCGTCTCGATGCGCCGGTCCCTGATCAGCGCCTGATGCAGCTTCACATTGCCTTGGGCGACATAGGTAAGGTCGTAGACCACGCGCCGCTCAGCGCCCATCACCAGGTCGAGATTTCGTAAGCCCACGTCGAAATCGACCACCACCACGCGTTGACCGTGTTGCGCGAGAGCAGCGCCGAGCGCGGCAGTCGTCGTCGTCTTGCCGACCCCGCCCTTTCCAGATGTCACTACCATGACCTGCGCCATGTGCCTGTCTCCTTTTGTGTCTTTAATCGAGTGCCTTGATGGTGAGTGCGCCGTCTTCCAGCCACGCGTGAACGTTCTTGCCGAGAAAAGAGGAAATATCGTCCGACATGCGGTAATAGCCGTCGATGGCGATGAGCTCGGCCTCGAGCCGGCGGCAGAAGATATGCGCCTTGGCATTGCCATCGGCGCCGGCCAGCACGCGCCCGCGCAGCGTTCCGTAGATGTGGATCGAACCGGTCGCGACAATTTCGGCGCCAGAGGAGACCGAGCCAATGACGGTGACGTCGCCTTCATGAAACAGCGATTGCCCTGAGCGCACGGGTGAATCGACGAGCAGCGAAGATGCCGGGGTTAAGACTGGCGACGGTTGCGGATCGGACGTCTCGCGCGGATCAGGCTTTTCGTTCGCCACCTGAAATTCGGTCTTTCCCGGCGGCGAGAGCAGGGGCGGAAGGGATGGATCGGCGAGGCGGTCATCGGTGCCAAGCATGCCCATGACGCGAATATCACGCATGCCGAGATCGGCGATCAGGTCGGCCGCGTTGTCCTTGCTGAGCAGAAGCCCAGAGACATCCACCACCACCGGCTTGCCCGTGAAAAAGCCGGGCGAGCGGGAGAGCCATTTATCAGCCTCGGCGATCCATTCGGCGATCGGCATTTTCGGTTTCAGGACGAAAGCAAGGAACGAGCGACCACAGAACTGGAACGACGTTGCCGGGGCGACTGCTGTCATGACCATGACCGTGCATTAGGAATAGTTAATAAGACGGCGATTTCGGTTAACGAGCCGTTAAGCGCGGCAGCTCAAAGCGAGATTTTGCGTGGGTTTGGCGGGAGCCGGAGTGGTGCAAGCCCGCTCTTACGCAGCGAGACTCGAATCAGCTAGCGTTCCCTTGAGGGAGGGCGATTCGCCTTCAGGGTCGAGGGGCATGATCCACTTGCGATGGGCCAAGGCTAAGGAAGGATGGCTCCCGCTCGCCTTGCCGTGGCCATCGGTGATCGACGCGGTCGGCGTCTATGTCATTTGGCACGAGGGCAATCCTAGCCGCGTCGTGCGTGTCGGGCACGGCGAGATCAGGGAGCGCCTTCACTATCACCAGGAAGATCCCGAAGTGCTGGCCTATGGCCGCTTCGGCACGCTCCGCGTCACATGGGCAGCGGTACAGTCAGACCAGATGGAGGGCGTGGAGCGCTATCTGGTTGAGCATTGGAAACCACTAGTCGAAGACCGCCCGCTGAAGGTGGTTCCGATTGCGGTGAACTCTCCATTTGGGCGCTAGTCGCCTGGATGCCGGCCAGGATCGCTTCGAGCGTCTCGCGCAGCTTCATGTATTGGTACCACGCCCAGGGAGGCTCGGCCCCCGCGGCAAGTTGGGCGTTAGCCCAGTCAAGGACTCGCTCTAGCTCGGTGGGCGTCATGGCAGCGAGTTTCTGCCGACACTATTGAGAAATGATTAGGGCCGCCGAAACGGGCGGAGCACCGAGCTAGAGAGGTGCGTCCAGCTACTGGCCGCACACGCTTGAGCCAGTGGTGCAGACGAACGGCACGACGACGCCGTGGAAGCACGTCGTATAGAACTGGGCAGTGACGATGTCGGGTTGGATCCTCGCCTTTGGCGGCACGCCGTTCGGCCGAACTGCCTTCCAGAAAGGATCGCCGGCGACCGGGTGTGCGGACAAGGTGACGGAGCTCCACCCTCTTGACCGCTGCACGTTATAGGCGCTTTGCAGTGCGAGAGCCTGCGAGGTCTGCAACGGCCTTTACCCTGGTTGGGGCGCTATGTGTGGCGGTGACTAATTCGCAGCCCGCATGAGCGGGTTGCAGCCCGAGGAAAGCGAACACAGCAACACAGATCACTTCGCCATGGTTGCCTCCTACCCAAACCTTGTGCACCTTCCAGGCTGCTTCGACCTTAACACGATCGGGCCCGAGCCATGACGGTTCTCATCATCGGCATTATCGCTTTTCTCGGGCTGCATCTCGTGCCGACGTTGCCTGGCTTGCGCGAGCGGCTGGTCGCAAGGCTGGGCGAGGGGGCTTACAAGGGCCTGTTCGCGCTCCTCTCGATCGCGGCCTTCATCCTTCTGGTCTACGGCTTCGCGAAAGCGCCGGTCATCCAGGTTTGGTCACCGCCCTCCTGGACCCACTGGGTCGCGATCGTACTAATGCTGCCAGCCTTCATCTTCCTGGTCGCGGCCTATGTGCCGGGGCAGATCAAGGCGAAGCTCAAGCACCCGTTCCTCGTCGCCATCAAGACTTGGGCGCTCGCGCACCTCGTCGCCAATGGCGACCTTGCTTCGATCATTCTGTTCGGCTCATTCCTGGCTTACGCCGCATACGACCGCATCACGCTCAAGGGCCGTACGGACCGCGGGATCGTCGTCGCGCCGAGGTCGGGACCGCCTTCAAACGACGTGATCGCGATGGTGCTCGGCGTTGTGCTCTACATCGCCTTCCTGTTCTGGCTGCATCCGCTCCTGATCGGGACCTCGCCCTTGCCGCAATAACGGAACTAGGCCGATCCGGCCATTTTTTGCGCTGCAAAACACCCTATATTTCTGTCATAAGACCCACGAGAAGGGTCTGCGCCAGATCAGGAGCTTTGAGAACGTGTCCGACCAATTTGCCGTGAAGCGGGTGACCGCGCCGGACATCAAGAATCGCAAAGGCGGCGCGCCGATCGTGGCGCTGACCGCCTATCACGCGCATACCGCGCGCATCATCGACCCTTATGTCGATTTCCTCCTGGTCGGCGACAGTCTCGGCATGGTGATGCATGGCTACGAGACGACCGTACCCGTGCCGCTCGAGCTCATGATCATGCATGCGCAGGCCGTGGTGCGCGGCTCCAGCCGCGCTCTCGTCGTGGTCGATATGCCGTTCGGCTCTTATGAGGAGAGTCCCCCGGTCGCCTTCCGCAACGCGGCGCGCGTGCTGAAGGAGACCGGCTGCGGCGCGATCAAGCTAGAAGGCGGAGTGCAGATGGCCGAGACCATCCGCTATCTCACCGAGCGCGGCATCCCGGTGATGAGCCATATCGGCATGACGCCGCAATCCATCAACACCATCGGCAGTTTCAAGCCGGTCGGCCGCTATCGTTCCGAATGGGCAGCCTACGAGGCTGACGCCAAGGCGATCGCCGACGCCGGCGCCTTTGCCGTGGTGATCGAGGCGCTCGCCGAGCTTCTCGCCGCGCGCATCACCAAGGAGATTCCGATTCCGACTATCGGCATCGGTGCCTCCGCCGAATGCGATGGGCAGATCCTCGTGCTCGAAGACATGTTGGGCCTCTCCCCGCGCGTGCCCAAATTCGTCAAGGAGTACGCTCAGCTCGGCGCCGGCATCGAAGGCGCCGTCAAGGCGTTCGCCACCGAAGTGCGCAACCGCGCCTTCCCCACTGCGGACTACACCTATCCGATGTGCGACGAGGTCGGCGAAGTCACGAAAAAGACCAAAATGACAGGCAGTTAGCCGCCAACCACGGCTCTCGTCGCCATCTTGGCTGATGGGGCCGCGCGGCTCTCTACCTTGCGCGAGCAAGAGGCCTTCACTATACGGCGCCCAGGGAGGAGCGACTGGAAGCTCCTCCAGGATCGTCTGTACCGTTACGTCAAAAGAGTCCGCCGACAATGAGCGACCGTGGTGATTCCTTTCTGCGCGAGGTGGACGAAGCCGTCCGCCAAGAACGCTACAAGAAGCTGTGGGACCAATACGGCGTCTACGCGCTCGGGCTTGCCGCTCTCATCGTCGCCGGCGTCGCCGCCTACAAAGGCTGGGCCTATTGGCAGGAGCGGCAGGCTCAAGCGGCCGGCGCCAAGTTCAACGAGGCCCTGACCATGCTCGACGGGGCAGACGCCACCAAGGCGAAGGATGTCCTTGCGTCATTGGCGGAGGAGGGGCCGCCCGGCTACCGCGTGCTGGCGCGCTTTCAGCTCGCTGCTGCAGAGGCAAAGGCGGGGGACATCGACAAGGCGGTCGCCGATTACGACGCGCTCGCCGGCGATTCGAGCGTCGATGAAATCCTGCGAGGCCATGCCACGTTGCAGGCCGCCGCGCTCAGGTTGGACAAGGCAGACTATGCCGAAATGGAGCGGCGGCTGAAAGATCTGGCCGAGGGAAACAGCGCTTGGAGATTCTCCGCGGGCGAGCTGCTCGGGCTCTCGGCCTATCGGCTGAATGACATGCGTGAGGCCGAGAAGCAGTTCAGCGCACTGGTTGGCGATCAGGGGACCCCTCCCAATTTGCGGGAACGCGCCGACATGATGCTTGCATTGATCGTGGGGACCCCTCAATCGCTGAGTACGACGGCGAAATAGCGCCGCGAAACAAGGGTGGCTCGAAAGTGGGCCGGGGTGGAAAACGGGGAATTCGCTCTAGCATTGTCAGCGCTGGCCTGATCGTGGCCATCGTCTGTAGTCTCGCGGCGTGCAGCGGCCTGCCGTCAGGTCTCTCCCACATCAAGAATCCGTTCAAGAAAGAAAAAGAGAAGCTGCCGGGCGAGCGCATTGCCGTCATCACCGATCCAAGCATGGCGGCCATCGAGCCCAAAGCTGCCGGGAAGCCGATCCAGCTTCCGCCGCCGCAAGCGAACGCGGCATGGAGCGAGCCAGGCGGGACACCGTCGAACAATCTCGGCCACCTTGCGCTGGGCGACCAGTTGCAGAAGGCATGGACGGCGGACGCGGGGACCGGCTCGTCGTCGAGCGGGCGGCTAAGCGCGGTGCCGCTTGTCGCCGACGGCAAAGTCTTCACCCTCGATGCTGGCGGCAGGGTCACGGCTTTCTCCGCAGAGAACGGCGCCAAGCTGTGGGCAGCGAGCGTGACACCGGAGAAGGTAAGCAGCCGGAAAGGCTTTGGCGGAGGGCTCGCTCTGGATGGAGGCCATCTCTACGTGACCACCGGCTATGGCACGGTGGTCAGCATCGACTCCGGCAACGGTGTAATCCTATGGACCAAGTCGCTCGGGGGGCCGATCAGAAACTCGCCCACCGCCGCTGGCGGCAAGATCTATTTCGTCTCGACCGACAATGTGCTTTATGCGCTCTCTGCCGCAGATGGCCAGCAGCTATGGACAGTGCGCGGACTGCCGCAGCCGGCAACGCTGCTCAGCAGTGTAAGCCCCGCGGTCTCGAGCGGCACCGTCGTGGCGCCGTTCCCCGCCGGCGATATCGGCGCCTACGACGCGGCGAGCGGCAAGGCGGCGTGGACTGATTCCCTCACGCGCTCGTCCGAGACGACGGCCGCCGGCGTCCTCGCCGATCCGGCGCGGCCGGTAATCGACCATGGCGTGGTCTACGCCGTCAGCCATGGCGGCAAGATGGTCGCCGTGTCGGAAACGACCGGCGAGCGGCTGTGGTCCCGCAATCTTGCCAGTACCCAGATGCCCTGGGTCGCGGGCGACACCATTTATGCCGTCGATCTTGGCGGCAAACTGATCGCGCTCGGCCGGTCGGATGGCGAGGTGCGATGGGCGACCGACCTTCCCACCAGCACGCGCTGGAGCGGACCGGTGCTGGCAGGGGGGAAGCTCTGGGTCATCTCCGGCGAGGGGGTTCTGGTCGGGGCTGACGCGCGAACCGGCCAGATCGCTGCTAATCTCGATCTCGATACGGCGGTGTTCATCTCCCCGGTTGTGGCCGGCGGGCACATGTATATCTTGGCTGACAACGCTACGCTGATTGCCCTCAATTAGGGCCTCCTTTTCCAAGAGACATGGCTTTCACTGTCGCCATCGTCGGACGGCCGAATGTCGGCAAGTCCACCCTGTTCAACCGGCTTGCCGGCAAGCGGCTCGCTCTGGTCGACGACCAGCCGGGCTTGACCCGCGACAGGCGCGAGGCTGAGGCGCAAGTTGGCTCTTGCGCGGTGACGCTCATCGATACCGCGGGGCTCGAGCCGGGGGACAAGGGGCTCACGCCGCGCATGCGGCAACAGACTGAAGCCGCCATCGACCAGGCCGACCTCGTGATCTTTCTCATCGACGCGCGGGAAGGGGTCGTTGCCGCCGACGAGATCTTCGCAGATCTCGCGCGCCGCTCGGGCAAGAACGTCGTCCTTGCCGCCAACAAATGCGAAGGCTGCGCAGCGGACCCCGGGCTGTACGAGGCCTATTCGCTCGGGCTAGGCGAGCCGCTGCCAATTTCGGCCGAGCACGACATCGGCATTGGCGAGCTGACCGACGCAATCGAGCAGGCTTGCAAAGAGCGGGGCGATGCCCTGGCTACTACGGACTACGACGGCGAAGATGCGACCGCCGAGCATCCTTTGCGCATTGCCATCGTCGGCAGGCCAAATGTCGGCAAGTCGACGCTCGTCAACGCGCTGCTTGGCGAGGAGCGGATGATCACCGGGCCCGAGGCGGGCATCACCCGCGACGCAATCGCGACCGAGCTCGAATGGAACGGGCGATCCTTACGTCTGTTCGACACCGCGGGACTGAGGCGCAAGATGCGGGTCGAGGGGCGCGCCGAGGAACTCTCTGTGGGCGATGCGCTGAAGGCCATCCGTTTCGCCGAGGTTGTGGTCCTCTTGCTCGACGCCGAGCATCCCTTCGAGAAGCAGGACCTGCAGATCGCCGACCTCATCGCCGAGGAGGGGCGCGCGCTCGTCATCGCCATCAACAAATGGGACCTCGTGGGCGACCCTAATAAGCGCCTCCGCGAGCTCCGCGAGGAATGTCAGAGGCTGTTGCCGCAGGTCAAAGGAGTGTCGCTCGTGCCGGTCTCTGCACTTGGCGCGACGGGGCTCGATAATCTGATGCGGGCGATCATCGCCGCCGACGAGTTATGGAACCGCAGGCTACCGACCCATGCGCTCAATCAATGGCTGCAAGACGCCGTCGATGCGCATTCGCCGCCAGCGGTCTCGGGCCGGCGCATTAAGCTCCGATACATAACTCAGGCCAATGCGCGGCCGCCGACCTTCATCGTGTTCTGCTCGAGGCCCAAGGCTCTGCCGGACTCCTATTCGCGCTATCTCGTAAACTCGCTGCGCGAGAGCTTCGACATGCCGGGTGTGCCGATCAGGCTCAACTTGCGCAAAGGCGCAAACCCTTACGCGCGAGGATCGGCATGAACGATGCACGCGTGACCGAGGTCTATTTTTATCATCTCGAGCGACGCACGCTGGAAGAGGTGCTGCCGACGCTGCTCGAGCTGTCGCTCAAGCGCGGCTGGCGCGCGGCGGTTCAAGCCGCGAGCGACGAGCGGGTCGAGGCGCTCAACACGCTGCTATGGACGTATCGCGAGGAGAGCTTCCTGCCGCATGGGACGGCGCGCGACGGGCACGCATCGGCGCATCCGATTTATCTCACTTCTGGCGAGGACAATCCCAATTCTGCACACGTCCGCTTCCTGGTCGACGGCGCCATGCTTTCCGACGCTTCGCCTTACGCCCGCATCGCCTATGTCTTCGACGGGAGAGATCAGGAAGCGGTCGCACGTGCCAGGGCCGAATGGCAGGCGGCCAAAGCCAAGGGGCATGCGGTGAGTTATTGGCAGCAGACTGAGCAGGGACGGTGGCAGCAAATGGCTTGACGTTTGGCTGGTCGATGTCAACGGGGACTGCCTTATTTTCCGGATCGTTCGGCCGTGTTTTTGCCGACCTTGCCTCCTTGCCGCTGTCATGCGCGACAGCTATAAGCCCGCGTGATTCAAAAATATCACAGGGGACTGTCGTGGCCATCGAACGCACGCTCTCAATCATCAAGCCAGACGCGACCGAGCGGAACATCGAGGGACTGATCATCGCACGGCTGGAGAGCGCAGGGCTTCGCGTGGTCGGGCAAAAGCGCGTGCGGTGGAAGAAGAAGGACGCAAAGAAATTCTACGACGTTCATAAGGATCAGCCGTTCTTCAAGGACCTTGTAAACTTCATGACGTCGGGCCCTATCGTGCTCCAGGTGCTCGAGGGCGAGAACGCCATAGTCAGAAATCGCGAAGTGATGGGCGCGACCAATCCGGTCGATGCCAGACCAGGCACCATCCGCAAGGACTTCGGCGTCAATCTTCAGCGGAATTCGGTGCACGGCTCGGACAGCGCCAAGACCGCCAAGCGCGAGATTGCGCTCTGCTTCAAGAAAAGCGAGATCGTGGGCTAGCAACGCCTTCCTTTCCGCGCCGCGGCTGATCTAGGCTGGAGCCCGCGACGAAAGGAGGATGAATGCCGACGGTCCTCATCACCGGCACGTCCACTGGCATCGGGCGCGTCACCGCCGAGGTCCTCGCGCAACGCGGCTGGCATGTGTTCGCCACGATGCGCGACGTGCAAAAGCGCGAGAAGCTCGAGGCGGCGCTTAAGACGACAGGAGTCCAGGACCGTGTCGAGATCGTTGCGCTCGACCTCACCGCTAGAGCCTCGATCGAAGCGGCCGTCGCGTCGGTTCTGTCGCGAACTGGCGGCACGCTCGACGCTGTCGTGCACAATGCGGGCGTGTCGGTTGCCGGCGCGTTCGAGGATTTGCCGAGTCCCGAGATTCGGCGCGTGATGGAGACGAACTTCTTCGGCGTGCTCGAGCTCACCAGGGCGTTGCTGCCGGTGTTTCGCGCCAAGCGCGACGGCCGGATCGTATTGGTTTCGAGTGAGGCGGCCTTCATGGGCCAGCCGGCAAATTCGATCTACTGCGCTTCGAAATGGGCGCTCGAAGGCTGGGCCGAGTCGCTCGCCTATGACGTCGAGCCATTCGGCATCGAGGTCATTCTCGTCGAGCCAGGCCCATATCGCACACAGATCTGGCACAGCACACCCTGGATCGTGCCGCCAGGGAGCCCCTATCGCGAACCAATGCAACTTGTGTCGCGCGCGGCAAACGAGCACGCGGCAAAATCGGCGCGCGATCCGCGGGAGGTCGCGGTCGCCATCGCCCGCGCGCTTGAGGCGAAGAGTCCGCGCTTCCGTTATCCCGTGGGGGCGTTCGCCCGCATCAATCATTTTCTGCGCGGGAAGGTGCCGAGCCGCCTTATCCGCCGTGGCGTCTGGCGTTATTTGGGACTCAATCCCGGTACGAAGCCTTAGCGGTCGAGAATGCCGGATCGCTTCAAGAACCAAAGCACGAGCGCCGAAGCACCAATCAGGATCACCATCGACCAGAAAAATCCGTGGGGATTCTGCGTGAAGGGCAGGCCCATCACGTTCATGCCGAAGATGCCGGTGACCAAGGTCGGCGGCAGAAAGATGGTGGTGACGACGGCGAGGATTTGGAGATTGCGGTTGGTCTGCTCCGCGGTCTTCATGGTGACCTCCTCCTGAAGGGGTTGCGCCCGGTCGCGCAAAGAGACCACCTCGATATCGAGCCAATCGAGGCGCTGGCGCAGTTTCGATGTCGTGAGCTTGAGCGCGAACATCTCGCTGAGGTCGAGCTCGAAGCGCTGGATCAGCGAGCGCAGGATTACGAGCTGCCGGTGAAGCCGCATCGTGGTGCGTCTGATGCGGCCGAGCATGTTTCGCCCTTCGCTTACGTCATCGGCGAGAATTCTCTCCTCGATATGATCGAGCTTGCCCGCCACATCGTCGCTGTGGCGGTCGATGCGTGTCGATCACAAATTCCAGGATTGTGTCCATCAGCGCCGCGGCGCTCGGGACCTTGCGGCCGCTCCTCAGCGCCTTGCGCGTGGTGTCAATGGAGTTGAGCGGGCAGTGGCGGCCGGTGACGAGGAGGTTCTCGGTCATGGCGAAATGGAGGAAGCCAATTTCGTCGGTGACCCCGTCGAGGCCGAAAGCAAGATCGGGAAAGACGCCAAACAGGCAAGCCTCACTCGCATTGAGCTGTTGGTGGTCGTCGGCGGCGACGAGCAACTCGCGCGCAGCGGCGGGAAAATAGGATGACAAACGCAGGAAGTGGCATGCCCGTGCGTCGGCCAAATTGAAGTGAAGCCATAGCCAGCCCTGAGGCTCCACCGCGATTGGACGATCGACCGCCAGCTCCTCGGCAGTTCCGTCCGGCTTCAGGCGAAAAGCGAAGACAAGACCTGGCGGGGCCTCGGCAGGGGATTCACGAGTTGTGCCGGCTCGGGCAGGCGCGTCGGTTAGGAGCTCAACCACCCGAGCTGCTGAGCTTTGGCATGAGCGGCCCTCCATGCCGAGACGAGAAATCTCGCTCGCTCTGGGTCGGGATCCATTCGCATGGAGTCCATCAAGACAAGCACGGGTGATGCCCCGTCTTTGCGGTAAGTGACTTGCTCGCCCGTCGCGGGCCGGGTGACGACGAGATCGCGGTCTCGCAGAACCTGCACCTCGATGTCGGCAAGATCACTCATGGCTGCGCTCCTGACTGAGAGCACAGTGTAGAATCCCGGTGGTGACGTGAGAAGCCTGGTCGCCCAGAAAATTGGCTGGCCGCAAAGGCGAGCCGAACTTCGCTGAGCAGCAAGACCTTAGAGTGTCAACTTACTGTCATGTTGCAGCGGCTGCATCGGCTTGAGGGCGTGGATCACAGCGATAGTCGCAAGAGTCTAGCAGCGTTGCCGCTGCACAGCTTGGCTCGCGCGGCCTCCGAGACAGGAGCTGCTTCAATGAATCGTGCCGCGACGTTTGAGTCCTCGTAAGGATAGTCTATCGAAAACATCACGTTATCTTCGCCAAGCGCGGAGATGGCGCAAGCGAGCGGCACGTCCGAGAATTGTCCCGACGTGGTAACGGAAAAATTGCTCTTCAGATAGGCCGACGGCGGCATGTTCGATTTGCGGTCCGTCTGAGTCAGGGCGTAGCGGCTGTCGAGCCTCCAAAACATGTAGGGCAGCGTCTCGCCCATATGACCGAGAATGATGCGCAGCCTCGGGTATCGCTCGAACACGCCGGCGACCACCAGCCTTAACGCGTGAGATGCGCTCTCGGTCGTCCGCTCCCAGGTTGCTTTGTCGAGCTCCGGGCAGCCGCGCAGCACATGCGGCTTTTCATAGGCATTGTCGGGGTGGAGATAGACCGTAACGTCGAGTTCCTGCACGACTTCCCAAAACGGCTCGTAGCGCGGATCGTCGAGGTAGATGCCGTTGGTCTGGTGGTTGATCATGGCGCCTTTGAAACCGAGCTCGCGTACGCAACGTTGAAGCTCGGCAATCGCCGCCCTGACGTCCTGCATGGCAAGATGGGCAAAGCCCGCGTAACGATCGGGCCGGCGAGCGATCTCGGCGGCAAGGGCGTCGTTCGCCTGTCGCGCTCTCTTGATGGCAAGTTGCGTGTCGCGTTCAATTTGGACGCCCGAACCCGTCATGGAGAGCACAGCGCTCCATCCATGGCGGAAAGGCGCTGCTCTCCGAAATCCGAGAGCATAGCCACGACGCGATCGTATTCGTCCTTGGTCACGCGTGGCATCGCGTTAGCGAGGTAGTCGAGGAAATCCGGAATGACGAAGTGCTCTTCAAGGGCAATCTTATCCATAGATGTCTCCAACTTGACGGGCTGAGCCGCCCGCGTTTGAACCGCGCATCACTGCCCGCAGATCCTCATGTTGAAGGATTTGCGCGTAGGCGTTGCGACACCGCCGAGTAAGGATGAATGACTAAGGATGGCGTGAGTGGCGAGACTGCTAGCTCAGTTCGCGAATGCGGAAGGGAAGGCCGCCTTTGGGGCAGAGCGTCACGGTTGCATGAATCTTCGCGGGCTTCGGCCCCACGTAATCGGGCGTGAAGCGGCGGAGCAGTTGCACGAGCGCTAGCGTGTTCTCGATCTGCGATAGCGCGCCGCCGATGCAGGCCCGCTTGCCGGCGGCAAAAGGCAGGTAAGTGTATTTCTGGCGCTTCTTGGCGCGCTCCGGTGCAAAGCGCTCCGGATCGAACTTCTCCGGCTCGTCCCAATATTTCGGGCTGTGATGCAAGACGTAGGCGAGGATGACCATCTTGTCACCAGCCCTAACCTGATGCCCCTCGATTTCGTCATCGCCGGCGGCAATGCGGATCAGAGCCCAGATCGGTGGGAATAGCCGCATCGTCTCCTGGATCACCATGCGGGTGTAGGAGAGCTGTTGCACTTCGTTCCATTCCGGGTCGCGCTCGCCGCACACCGCCCTTGCCTCGGCCCTGATGCGCTCGAGCGCCTCGGGATGTTGCGACAAGAGATAGAGCGACCAGGCGAGCGTGAGCGCGGTCGTCTCGGTGCCCGCCCACAAGTATTGCTTCATCTCGTCGATCACCTGTTGGCGATCGAACTCAGGGAAGTTGGGATCGGCCTCGGCATCCTCCAGCATCCTGAGCAGAGTCTTCTCGCGATGCTCGAGAATGCCCGCGCCGGTCACCATCTCGGGGATCGAGCCCCACACTTCCATGGCCTTGGCGGCGTCTTCGCTCATGACCTCGACCAACTCGCCGCGCACATTCTTGAGCCGTAGCGACTTATGGTTCACGACATTGGTGTAGGTCTTGACCTGGCCGAACACGAAATGCGGGTTGAACGGCATCTCGCGGTCGAACAGCGCCTTGCACACCATCTCGGCGGCGAGAGTCCAGGTTTCCTCCACCATCTCGATAGTCTCGCCGGTCGAAGCGAACTTCGCCCAGCGCGCCATCTTCGAGTCGATGGCCGACATGAGATAGGGGAAGTAGGCCTCGAACATTTGCGGGTGAAACGCCGGCTGCTGTGGCGCCCTGATCTTCTGCCACAGCGCGCCGTCGACGGTGATCATGCTCTTGCCGAAGATCGGGCGAAGACCATCGAAATATTTCGTGTAGTTGTCGGCGTTATCGACGAGCACGCGCTGGGCATGCACGGGCTCTGAGAGCAGCACGATGCGCTGGTTCTTGAGATTGATGGGAACCACGCCGCCATATTTGTCGCTGAGCGCCATGAGAACCTGCATAGGATTCTCCTGGTTGAGCAGCGGGGTGAGCTTGAACCAAATGCTCTGCTCTTCGCCGAGCCCGTGTGATGGAGAATAGGCGACTGTCATATCGGCCATTTATGCCTGTCCCCTGGCTCTTTGGTCTTGGCCTCGGAGGTCGCGGATCTCGTCTCCGCACCGGCCGCCAAGCTCAAGGAGCGGCCCGCCGCGCTGCTTGCATCGCCCTGCCACAGTTTTCGGCAAGCAGGCGCGGGAATTGCCTCGATTTAGGCCAGTCTCTAACATCCGGCCGTCGGCATTGTCCATCATTGGCACGTCAGCATGTTGTAGTGCGACATGCGGTCCCGTCCAGGGGCTGATCTTACGGCCGTTAACGAATTCAATCAAAGTGTTCGTCGAGGGGCGGTGAAAAGAGCGGCGGCTGGGGTCCGATCTGTGTCATTCCGACCACATATTCGCCTTCCACGTGAACTTCACCCGAGGCAACAAGCTTAAGCGCGTGCGGGTAAAGGCGATGCTCGGCTTCGAGCACGCGCGCCCCGAGGCTCTCCGGCGTATCACCGGGCAGCACCGGAACCGCAGCCTGCGCTACGATCGGGCCTGTATCCATCTCGGCACGGACGAAATGTACGGTGCAGCCGGTGATCCTTACGCCTGCATCTAGGACGCGAGCGTGGCTATGCAACCCCCTGAAGGCCGGAAGCAGCGATGGATGGATGTTGAGATGCCGGTCACGCCAACGCGCCACGAAGCCTTCGCTGTGCAAGCGCATGAACCCGGCATTGCAGAGAAGCTCGACGCCAGCCTCGTTCAGCGCATTATCGAGAACTGCATCGAACTCCTCGCGCGAAGCGAAGTCCTTGTGATTGATGACAAGGGCAGGAATGAGAGCGGCTTCGGCGCGCAGCAGTCCTTGCGCGCTCGGCACGTTCGATATCACGAAAACGATCTTGGCAGGATAGTCATGGGCCCTGCAGGCTTCAATCAATGAGCCGAGATTGGAGCCGCGCCCCGAAATAAGGACGCCGACGTGCTTCCTCACAGCGCGCCCCAGGCGCGCGCGCCCTTATAGCGTACGGCATCGCCGCTGCCCCGTTTGACGATCGCGCCGATTACTTTTGCCTCCTCGCCGAGGTGCTGACGCACGCGCTCAGCATCATCCCGCGAGACCATAAGAATCATGCCGATGCCGCAATTGAAGGTCCTGAGCATCTCATTTCGATCGAGCCGCGCCTCTGCCATGAGCCATTCGAACACGGGCGGAAGCGCGAAAGCGCCGAGATCGATTTCCGCGGCAAGCTCTGACGGAAGCACGCGCGGGATGTTGTCGTTCAGGCCGCCGCCGGTGACATGAGCGAGCGCTTTGATCGCCCTCGTTGCTCGGATCGCATCGAGGATTTGCCGCACATAGATGCGTGTCGGTGTGAGCAGCGCCTCGCCAAGTTTCATTTTAGATGCGAACGGCGCGGCATCATCCAAGCCGAGACCGGCGTCCTTCACAACGCGCCGCACGAGCGAGAAGCCGTTTGAGTGAAGACCCGAGGAAGAAAGCGCGAGGATGACATCGCTGGCTTCGATCTCCTTGCGGGGAAGCACTGCGGCGCGCTCGACGGCGCCCACGGCAAAACCTGCCAGGTCGTAGTCACCAGCGCCATAGAGTCCCGGCATCTCGGCAGTCTCGCCGCCGATCAACGCGCAGCCGGCTTCCTCGCAGCCTTTGGCGATGCTCGCGATGACCGTCTCGGCCACGCCGAGGTCGAGCTTGCCGGTCGCGAAGTAGTCGAGAAAGAACAGGGGCTCTGCACCCTGCACCACAAGGTCATTGACGTTCATGGCCACAAGGTCGATGCCGATCCCGGAATGGATGCCGGTCTCGATGGCGAGTTTGAGCTTGGTGCCCACGCCATCGGTGGCGGCGACCAGTACAGGATCTTTGAAGCCGCACGGCTTGAGATCGAACAGGCCGCCAAATCCGCCAATCGAGCCAAGCACGCCCTTGCGGCTGGTCTTGGCCGCAAGAGGCCCGATCGCTTTGACCAGCGCGTTGCCGGCGTCGATATCGACGCCGGCATCGCGGTAGGTCACTCTGGTCTTGTCCTTGGAGGTTGCGGGCACCGAATGGGCTCGGGGTGCAAGTTCAGGCGATTTGGCATAACAATCGTGCCTTAACAGGCCCGTCAAGGGTCCGCCATATTGCGGTGTTTACCAAATGCGGACGGAGCCAGGCGGCAGGCCCGGCGTCTTGCAGCAAAATCATATGGCGTTCTGGCGAACAAGGTTCAGGGTTGGCACAGAGGGTAGGGCTTCGGCTGCCTTGCTTGCGTTCATCCTTGCGGGCTTCGCCTGCGCGCCCATCCAAGCGGCCGAAAGCCTCTACTCCGTCGCCAAGATCTCGGTCGACGTCACGGCCAAGGACGCCGTGGCGGCGCGGGACACAGGCATGGCCCAGTCAGAGCAGCGGGCGGTCATGACCGTGCTGAAGCGGATCGTGCCGGCGAGCGCCTTTGCCTCACTGCCGGAAATCAGCAAGGACGATATCGACGCGATGGTCAGCGGCGTGTCGATCAGAAGCGAGCAGAACTCGACCACTCGCTATCTCGCCGTGCTCGACATCAGCCTGAACGAGCAGGCGGTGAAGCAGTTTCTGCAGAATCAAAACATCTCCTTCAGCGAGGACCGCGCGCCTTCGGTCTCGATCCTGCCGCTTATGGTTGATGGTGGAAGCGTGAAGAGCGAAGGGCCCGAAGGCTGGCGAGAGGCGTGGGAAGATCTCGATCTCTCGCACAGCGTGACGCCCGCCACGATCTTGAGGCCGAGGCCCAACCTCGATGCGGCCACAGTGAAGTCGGTGCTGGCAGGCGACGGCCAGGCGCTTGCGTCGATGCAGGAGGATTACAGCTATGGGCCTCTGGTCATCGCTGTCGGCGAGATCGATCACGGCCAGTTCGTGACGCGACTCGCCGGCACCGACGCTGTGGGTGCCGTCACCTTCGAGCAGAGCGACAAGTTGTCTGGTGACGCCAAGGCTGCGGCGCATAACGCCGCCGAGATCGCCTTCGGTGTCCTGGAGAACCGGTGGAAGGTGTCGCAGGAGGGCGAAGCGCCTGCGGCCGAGGTCAAACATGGGGAGGGAGGGGCGACCAATGAGAAATCGAAGGAGCCGGCGGAGGTCCCACGTAACGTGGTTGCGCAGGTCGAGTTCTCGGGGCTCAAGGACTGGCAAGACATTCGCGGCCGCCTGATGAACATCGCAGGAATCCAAGGGCTGGAGGTCAATTCGCTGTCGGCCCGCGCCGCTTCAATTACCTTCGACTACGCCGGCTCGCTCGGCAAATTGCAAACCGAGCTTGGCCAAAACGGCTTCGAGTTCGGCGAAAAGGATGGAAACTTCGTGCTCCGCTCCCGTTAGAACCTGACGCGGCCCGAGGTCACGCCCTCTTGTTCGGATCTGCTAAAATCGGGCCTTCTAGGCCAACTCAGCGCCAAAGGGCTAAGCACGGCCGCCGGGAGGAATGTTCGTGAATATCCCCAACAGCCTCACGCTAGCGCGGATCGTGCTCGTTCCGCTGGTGGTGTGGCTGATCATCACGCATGAGATGATGGCCGCCTTCCTGCTTTTCCTGGCGGCGGGCTTCTCTGATGCCGCCGACGGCTTTATCGCCAAGCGTTATGGCTGGCGAAGCGAGCTCGGCGCTTATCTCGACCCGATCGCCGACAAGGCGCTGCTCGTCAGCATCTACGTCACTCTCGGCCTCGCCGGTCATCTACCCGTCTGGCTCGTCATCGCTGTGGTGAGCCGCGATATCCTAATCGTTGGCGCGGTCGTGCTGTCCTGGATGCTGTCGCGGCCTCTCACCATGCACCCGCTACTGATCAGCAAGGTCAACACCTGCGCCCAGATCGTGCTCGCGGGGCTCGTCCTCGCCGAGCTCGGGCTTGGCCTTGGCCTCGATCCCCTGGTGCAGCTCCTGATCTGGATCACTGGCACGCTCACCATTGTGTCGGCCGCGGCCTACTTCTGGGCTTGGCTCGTGCACATGGCGAGCTACGAGCCCGCGCCTCGACCGCTCCCCCCGCACAAGAGGACTACACCTGGGCTCGATCAATCGCAGCAGCGCTCTGGGGTGAGGGCTTCGTGACGCTCACGCAGCTCACGCTCGATTTGCCGCACCGGGCGGCACTCGGCGCCGAGGATTTCCTGGTCAGCGATTGCAATATCGCTGCGGTGAAGCTAATCGACTCGTGGCCCAAATGGCAGGAGCCGGCACAGCTCCTGATCGGACCGCCATCAAGCGGCAAGACGCATCTCGCCCGAGTCTGGCAGGCGCGGTCCGGCGCGCGGCTTCTCGATGCGAAGATGCTCGACACAAAATTCATCGATGACGTACGGGAGGGGACGCCCCTCGTCATCGAGGACGCCGATCGCAGCGCCTATGACGAAACGGCGCTGTTTCATCTTTTGAACCTCGCGCGGGAGAAGCAACTTTTCGTGCTGCTGTCGGCTCGCTGCGGACCGAGCCGTTGGAACATTTCGTTGCCGGACTTAGCGTCGCGGCTAAAGGCTGTTCCTATCGTGGAGATCGGCGCCCCTGACGACGCGTTGCTCAGGATGGTGATGCTCAAGCATTTCGCCGACCGGCAGCTCGATGTCGACCCGAAGGTGCTCGAATTTCTTGCTCTTCATATTGATCGCTCGCTGCAAGCGGCTGCCGCTGCGGTCGAGGCAGTCGACCGCCTGGCGCTTGCCACGGGGCGCAAGATCAACCGCCAGCTCGTCGTCGAGGCGCTTGCGGGGAGGACCGTGACCGACTAGGCGTTGCCGGCCGCTCCGTAACGCACTTGATACAGATTTTGGGGTAACATGCGGGCGCGGCACCGCAAGAACGGGGAGGCGCAATAAGGCGCCATGTTTTCACGAGGTTAGCAATGACTCTGCAAGAGAAGGTTGAGCACCCTGAACCGACTTCAGGGATCGCTGCCTTCGGACCAAGTCGCTTTTATAACCGGGAGCTGTCTTGGCTTCATTTCAATCAAAGGGTGCTCGAGGAAGCCGAGAACGAGCGCCATCCGCTGCTCGAGCGGCTGCGTTTCCTCTCGATCTCTGCCTCGAACCTCGACGAGTTTTACATGGTGCGCGTGGCGGGGTTGCGCGGACAGGTCCGTGCTGGCATCGACACGCCAAGCGAGGATGGCCTCACGCCGGCGGAGCAGCTTGATCGCATCAATCGCGCGGTCGCCGAACTGACCGCCGAGCAGCAAGAGAACTGGGTAACACTTGAGGCGCTACTCGCCGAAGCGGGCATTCACGTTCTCCACGCAGATCAACTCACCGACGAGGAGCGCGCCTGGCTTGAGGACCACTTCCTCGATCACATCTTCCCGGTGCTGACGCCAATCGCCGTCGATCCCGCCCATCCGTTTCCTTTCATTCCGAATTTGGGATTCACCCTTGGACTCGAGCTCGTGCGCGAAGGCTCGTTGCGCGCAATGCACGCCTTGTTGCCGATTCCGCCCCAGCTTGCCCGCTTCCTCCGTCTACCGAGCAAAGGCGAGCCCAAAGAGCCGACCCGCTTCATCAGGCTCGAAACCGTGGTCGCCATCTTTGTGTCGCGGCTCTTTCCCGGTTACCGGGTGAGGAGCCAGGGCGCGTTCCGCGTGCTACGCGACAGCGACATCGAGGTCCAAGAGGAGGCCGAGGATCTGGTGCGCTTGTTCGAATCGGCGTTGAAGCGCCGGCGCCGCGGCTCGGTCATCAGGCTTGAGATCGAAGCCTCGATGCCATCCAGGCTCCAGCGCTTCGTTATGCAGGAGCTCAAGGTCTCGGAGCGCGAGAGCTTCGTGCAAAAGGGCCTCATTGGACTCGCCGACACCAATCAGCTGATCGTGGCCGACCGGCCCGACCTTAAATTCCAGCCCTTCGTCAGCCGCTTCCCAGAGCGCATTCGCGAGCATCACGGCGACTGCTTCGCCGCCATCCGCAAGAAGGACATCGTGGTGCACCACCCTTACGAGTCCTTCGACGTGGTGCTTCAATTTCTGAAGCAGGCGACAGCCGATCCGGACGTCGTGGCGATCAAGTGGACGCTCTACCGCACGTCGAAGACCTCCCCGATCATCGAAGCGCTGAAGGATGCCGCCGAAGCCGGCAAATCGGTGACCGCCGTAGTCGAACTCAAAGCCCGCTTCGACGAGGAGGCCAACATCAAATGGGCGCGCGACCTCGAAAGCGCCGGCGTCCAGGTGGTCTACGGCTTCATCGAGCTCAAGACTCACGCGAAGCTCAGCCTGATCGTCCGGCGCGAGATGGGCGAACTCGTCACCTACTGCCACGTCGGCACCGGCAACTACCACCCGGTCACCGCCAAGATCTATACCGACCTGTCGTTCTTTACCGCCGACCGTACCATCGGTCAGGATGTTTCGCGCATCTTCAACTATGTCACCGGTTATGCCGAGCCTGCCGAGCTAGAGCTGATGGCGGTCTCGCCGGGAGGCATCAGGGCGCGCATCCTCGACCACATCCGCGAGGAGATGTACCACGCCAAGGCCGGGCGACCGGCCGCGATCTGGATGAAGATGAACTCGCTCGTCGATGCCGAGATCATCGATGCGCTCTACGAGGCGAGCCAGGCTGGCGTCGAGATCGATCTCGTGGTGCGCGGTATTTGCTGCCTGAGGCCCGGTGTCCACGATTTATCGGAGACCATCCATGTCAAGAGCATCGTCGGCCGCTTCCTCGAGCATTCGCGCATCTATTGCTTCGGCGCTGGACACGGCCTTCCGAATCGAAAGGCCGTGGTCTATATCAGCTCGGCAGACATGATGCCGCGCAACCTCGACCGTCGCGTCGAGGCCATGGTGCCGATTCTCAACCCAACGGTGCACGAGCAGATTCTCGACCAGATCATGGTGGCGAACCTCAAGGACAATTTGCAGAGCTGGCGGGTGCGGCCGGATGGAAGCTCTGAACGGATCCATCCGGGCAAGGACCAGGAGCCGTTCAGCGCTCAGGACTATTTCATGACCAATCCAAGCCTATCCGGCCGCGGCACATCTCTTACCGAGAACATGCCGCCGCGCTTTACGCGCCTGGTCGAGTCGAACTGACGCACGCACCAAACGAGAGGTCATGTTCCACAGCAACGATCTGAGCCCCGTCGCGGTGGTCGACATCGGCTCGAACTCGGTGCGTCTCATCGTCTATGAAGGGGCGGGGCGGGCGCCCGCCCCACTATTCAACGAGAAGGTGCTGTGCGGACTGGGACGCACGCTGGCCACCACCGGAAGGCTGGCGTCGGATGCCATCGTTCGCGCGCTAAGAGCCCTCAGACGTTTCCGCGCCCTGATCAACCAACTCGGCGTCGAGCATGTCGAGGTGATCGCTACGGCAGCGGCGCGCGAAGCCATGAACGGGCCGGAATTCATCGCTCAGGCCGAGAGGGTGCTCGGCCACCCGATCACGGTCCTCTCAGGCACCAAGGAGGCCGAACTTGCCGCGCTCGGCACTGTGTCGGGCATCCACGCGGCCGACGGCTTTGCCGGAGATCTTGGCGGCGGCAGCCTCGAGCTGATCGACGTGAGAGGCGGACGCATGTCCGATGCCGCGACCCTTCCGCTTGGCGGCTTACGCCTGATCGATGCCTCCGGCGGCAGCCTCAAAAAGGCGCGCGACATCGTCGATGAAGCGCTGTCGAAGGTCGACTGGCTCGAGAAGGGTAGGGGTCGCGACTTCTATGCCATCGGCGGGACGTGGCGAGCGCTCGCCCGGCTGCACATGACGCAGACCAATTACCCCTTAAGCGTCATGCACAACTACCGCATCCCCGCCGAAGACGCGCTGAGATTCTCCGCCCTACTGGATCACCAATCGCAAAGCTCGCTGGCCGGCATTCGCGATATTTCCAGCGCACGGCGCGAGACTATTCCCTACGGCGCCTTGGTGCTCGAACGCCTCATCAGACAGATGAAGCCGCGCGCCGTCGTGGTCTCGGTGTTCGGCATCCGCGAAGGCCTGCTCTACAGCCTGTTAAGCCCCGAGGAGAAGCGCAAGGACGTGCTGATTGCGGCCTGCGACGACATCGCCCGCCGTTGGTCGCGCTCGATCGACAGCGCCTACGAGCTGTGCTTCTGGACCGACGCTCTGTTCCGCGCACCGGGACCCGTGGAGACGCCCGAGCAGAGGCGGCTCCGCCATGCGGCCTGCCTCCTTTCGGACATCGGCTGGCGCGCGCATCCAGACTATCGTGGCATTCAGAGCCTGAACCTCATCGCGCACGGCACGTTTGTCGGCGTCGATCATCCAGGCCGCGCTTTCCTCGCGCTCACCGTCTATTACCGCAACGAGGGGCTGGTCAAAGACGAGCTCAGCCAGAAACTGATCGAGCTCGTCGACAAAGACATGCTGAAGCGGGCACGGATCCTCGGCGCCGCCTTCCGCGCCGCGCATATGGTCTCAGCCGCCATGCCGGGCGTTCTCACCAACACGCCCATCGCCTACGAAGGCAATCGGCTGGTCTGGACGCTACCGCAACCCTATTCGAATCTCGAAGGGGAGCGGGTCGAGCGGAGGTTCAAGGACCTCGCCAATTTGCTCGATGGCGAGGCCGAGATCCGGGTGGGCTCGGCATTCCAGCTTGCTGCGAGCTAGCCTCGGCTTGCCGAGGGAAAGTTTCCTCCCCAAATGATGGCGCACTTTGTCATTCCCGCGAAAGCGGGAATCCAGTAACCACTGACCGTTGATTTCACTCCAATAGTAGACCTCGGCGATGGCAGAAGATCTCTATTCAGTTCTTGGCGTGCCGAAGACGGCAAGTGCCGGGGACATCACCAAGGCCTATCGCAAGCTCGCCAAGAAATTGCATCCCGACCTCAATCCCGGCGACAAGGCGGCCGAGGAGAAGTTCAAGAAGATCACCGCCGCCTATGACATCCTTGGCGATGACGAGAAGCGCGGGCGGTACGACCGTGGCGAGATCGACGCGTCTGGGCAGGAGCGGCCGCAGCAGCACTACTACCGAGAATATGCCGGAGGCCAGGACGGGGCGCGCTATCGCTCGACGGCGGGCTTCGAGGATATTGGCGCCTTCAGCGACTTGTTCGGCGATTTGTTCGGCGAGCGTGGAGGCATGCGCGAGGGCGGACGTGGCGGTGCGCGCTTCTCTATGCGCGGGCCCGATGCCCAATATCGCCTTGAGGTCGATTTCCTTGACGCGGTGAACGGCACTAAGACGCGCATCACCCTGCCAGATGGGGGCACGCTCGACGTCGCCATCCCCGCCGGAGTCACCGACGGCCAAGTGCTGCGACTAAAGGGCAAGGGCGGTCCCGGCATCGGCGAGGGCGAGCCCGGCGATGCGCTGATCGAGATCAGTGTCCGGCCGCATCCCGTGTTCAAGCGCGAGGGCGACGACATTATCGTCGAGGTGCCGATCACCTTCGACGATGCGGTGCTTGGTGGCAAAGTCGAGGTGCCGACCATTGGCGGCCGTGTGTTCGCCACGGTCCCGCCTGGATCGAACACTGGACAGACGCTGAGGCTGAAGGGCCGCGGTATCAAGACGAAGTCAGGCACCGGCGATCAGCTGGTCAAGCTTAGCGTCGTCCTGCCGGAGCGGATCGACGACGATCTCAAGGGCTTCGCCGAGACCTGGCGCGAGGCTCACCGATACGATCCGCGGCGCAAGCTCAAGGAGCAGGCCTGATGCTGAGCGAGCGTGACCTCGTTGCCAGAGTGCAGCGCCTGACGGTCACGCGGCTTCGCGTGTGGGTCAAGCAGGGTCTGATCAAGCCGGCCGATCAGACCGCGCAAAGCTTCTCGGAAGCCGATCTCGCGCGGGCCGTACTCATCTCTAATCTCGAGGACCAGCTCGGCTTCTCCGAGGAGGATGTGCCGGTGCTGCTCAATCTGATCGATCAGATCCACGGGCTCCGCTCCGAGCTGATGAGCCTGCTCGGCGTGCTCGAGGATTTGCCGCCGGACGTGCGCGCCACGGTCAAAATGCGGATCGAGAGCCGCAGGGGCCGAGGATGAAGTTCGTAGCGGGCCTCCTGGTTTTTCTGGCTGGCGTCGCGGCGTTGACCTTCCTCAGCATTCGCTACGGGCCGGGACGGCTGCCCGGCGACATCGTGATCGATCGTGGTAATTTCTATTTCTACGCGCCGTTCACCACGGCGATCATCGTGAGTCTCTTGTTAAGCCTTGCCCTTTGGCTGTTCCGCCGCTAGCGCGCCGGTCTGGCGCACCGCGACCTCTCCATCTTTGATGGCCAACGCAAGCTCACCGCGCTTGAGCGCAAGCGCATCCTCGCCGAACAGCTTTCGCCGCCAGCCCCGCAGCACCGGGACATCGTCGTCGTCGGAGCGGGCGATGTGCTCGAGCTCGTCACTCGTGGCAATGAGCTTTGGCGCAACGCCATGACGGCCTGCCGTGGCCTTTAGCAGCACGCGCAAGAGATCGACCACGGCTTGTGCTTCGGGCGGCATCGGCTCCCCTCGCTCGATCGGCGGTATGGTCTTGGGATCGCGGCCGAGCCCGCGCCCCACGGCCTCGAGCACGGCGCGTCCGCGCATCGAGCGAGCAAAGCCGTTATGCAGCGTGCGCAGGGAGCCGAGATCCTCCACGGTCTGCGGCGCTTGGCTCGCGATATCGTAAAGCGCCTCGTCCTTGAGGATGCGGGCTCGCGGCACATCTTGCGACTGCGCCTCGCGCTCGCGCCAGGCGGCAAGCTCCATGAGCACGGCGAGCGACTTCGGGGTTTTGACGCGCATCTTGAGCCGCTTCCACGCCTGCTCAGGATGAAGCTCGTAAGTTTCAGGGTCGGTCAGCACCGCCATCTCTTCATTGAGCCAGCTTGCACGCTCGGATTTGTCGAGCTGGGCCCTGAGCTTCGGATAAAGGTCGCGAAGATGCAGGACATCGCCGAGCGCGTAAGTGAGCTGGCGCTCCGATAGGGGGCGGCGGGTCCAATCGGTGAAGCGCGAGGTCTTATCCAAGTTGCGGTTAAGCAGCCGTTTTACCAGCATCGAGTAGCTCACCGCTTCGCCGAAGCCGCACACCATGGCGGCGACCTGGGTATCGAAGATCGGGTGAGGTATCACGCGCGCCAAATGGTGCACGATTTCAATATCTTGCCGCGCCGAGTGAAAGACCTTTAGCACCCGCTCACTAACCATCAGCTCGAACAATGGGGTGAGGTCGAGGCCGGGCGCCAAGCTGTCGATCAGCACTTCGCTGCCGTTTGCCGCCATCTGGATCAGACAGAGCCGCGGCCAGAAGGTCTGCTCGCGCATGAACTCGGTATCAACCGCGACGAAGGGGGCTTGGCCGAGCTTGACGCAAGCTTCGGCGAGTTCGTCGTTGCGGGAGATAAGCTTCATGGGGGGCGGATATAGCCCAAGCGTGCGCGAGAGGCCAAGGGGCACTAGGCGCCAAGAGCTTTGGTTTTGCGTCCGGTTTGCCCTAAGCGCGCTGCCAATCGTGAACAGCGTCAACGCGATAGGTACGTCGACGACTTTCGCCGGCGAACTCCACGGCGTGTGGGGCCGAACCCCACGCGAGACAACAATGTCGTCCCGGTTACCGCAGCATCGTCGCGGCCATGACGCCGTGGACCGACGCCTTGGCCTGCTGCTCGAAGCTCGTCATGATGTCACCCGAAGCCCAGCCAGGCATCAGCGACGATACGATAGAGCAAAGCGTTATGGCGCCGGCGAAAGCCCAAGCGGCGAGGGGCAGTCGCGTCTTGACCGGGGGCAGGTCTGGCATCTTGTTCTCCCTCGTTAGTGCCGAACGCTGAAACGCGGACAGACTCGCTTCGTTCCCTTCCGCACCTATTTCGGTTCTGCGTTCTCACCGCCGGGCATTTGGGGCGGCGGGGAAATCTCATCACGAGGTCCGGCATTAGGATTGGGGACTTCAGTGTGGATGCCCTCGTCGCCGGTCGGGGGCGGCTTGATGACTCCGTCCTGCTGTGCCAGAGGCGCCTGACCGTTATCGTCTGCGCCAGGGCCATCTTTGCCTTGTGGTGCGGCCTGCTGTTGTGTGTCGGTGCCGGCGGCGCAGGCCTGATCGAGGCCGAACAGGAAAGCTGCGACGGCCACGGCCGTCAGTGCGCCGGTATGGAGCTTTGACATGGCGTTTCTCCCAACTGTTTGGGTCTAAGGGCGAAACCGATGTGCCAAGCCATCGTTCCAGGGGGTGTGACCTCATGCGCCCGCCTTGACAGGGACGCCATCCCATGCGCTGTTCCCGCGCACTTACAAAACCCCAGCCTCGACCAATCCCCGAGGCCATTCCCCGCGCCATGCACGACTATCGCACCCACACCTGCGGCGAGCTTCGCAAACAGGACGTAGGCAAGACCGTCCGTCTCTCAGGCTGGGTGCATCGCGTTCGCGACCACGGCGGCCTTCTCTTCATCGACCTCCGCGATCACTACGGCATCACCCAAGCCGTCGCCGATCCGAAGTCGCCCGCCTTTGCGCGTGCCGAGACGCTCAAGCCTGAATGGGTGGTGCGCGTCGACGGCGAAGTCGTTGCCCGGTCCAAGGAGACCGTCAACCCCAACCTGCCGACCGGGGAGGTCGAAGTCAGAATCAAGACACTTGAGATCTTGTCCGAAGCGAAAGAGCTGCCGCTGCCGGTGTTCGGGGAGCCGGACTATCCGGAAGAGACGCGGCTCAAATACCGCTTCCTCGATCTCCGGCGCGAGCACCTGCACGCCAACATCATGAAGCGGCAGTCAATCGTCTGGTCGCTGCGCAACCGCATGCGGGAGGCGGGCTTCTTCGAGTTCCAGACGCCGATCCTCACCGCGTCCTCGCCGGAGGGGGCGCGCGACTATCTCGTGCCGTCGCGGATCCATGCCGGCAAGTTCTACGCGCTGCCGCAGGCGCCGCAGCAGTTCAAGCAGCTCATCATGATCGCGGGCTTCGACCGCTATTTCCAGATCGCGCCCTGCTTCCGCGACGAGGATGCCCGCGCCGACCGTTCTCCCGGAGAGTTCTACCAGCTCGACCTCGAGATGAGCTTCGTCACGCAAGAGGATGTGTTCGATACCGTCGAGCCGATCCTGCGTGGGTTGTTCGAGGAGTTTGGCGGCGGCAAGCCGGTCACGCAGAAATTCCCGCGCATTCCTTATGTCGAGGCGATGCGCAAATACGGCATTGACAAGCCTGATCTGCGCAATCCGATCGAGATGGAGGACGTGACCGAGCATTTCAGGAGCTCTGGCTTCAAGGTATTCGCCGGCATGCTCGACATGGATGTCAACGCGCGGATCTGGGCGATCCCGGCAAAGGGCGGCGGCAGCCGCGCGTTCTGCGACCGCATGAATGCTTGGGCGCGGGGCGAAAGCCAGCGTGGCCTTGGCTACATCTTCTTTCGCGAGGGCGAGGGCGCTGGTCCCATCGGCAAGAATATTGGCGCTGACCGGACCGAGGCGATTCGCCAGCAGCTCCGGCTAGCCGATGGCGATGCTGTGTTCTTTGTGGCGGGACTCCCGAAGGAGTTCGCTCCGTTTGCTGGCCAGGCGCGCGTCAAAATCGGCAACGAGCTTGGGCTCACCCAGACCGATCGCTTCGAGTTCTGCTGGATCGTCGATTTCCCGATGTATGAGTGGAACGAGGAGGAGGGGCGGATCGACTTCTCGCATAACCCCTTCTCCATGCCGCAAGGCGGCCTAGAGGCGCTCGAAGCGAAGGAGCCGCTCGATGTCCTCGCCTACCAATATGACGTGGTCTGCAACGGCGTCGAGCTGTCGTCAGGCGCGATCAGGAATCACAAGCCTGAGATCATGGAGAAGGCGTTTGCTATCGCCGGCTACTCCAAGGAAGAGCTCGAACGGCGCTTCGGCGGAATGTTGCGCGCACTCCAATACGGCGCGCCACCCCATGGCGGCATCGCGCCAGGCATCGACCGCATTGTCATGCTGCTTTGCGGCGAGGAGAATCTGCGCCAGGTCGTCATGTTCCCAATGAACCAGCAGGCCGAGGACCTGCTCATGGGGGCGCCCTCCGATGTCTCGCCTAAGCAACTGAAAGAATTGCATATTCTCGTGGTTCCGCCACCCAAGGCGTGACGGTCGAACGGCCGCACCCCCAGCGCCGCTCCAACTGTTGCCCTAATGTCGAGTCATTTCTTACCCTTGACGAGAACCGCTTACGCCAGATCGCAATCATCGAGGCGGTTGGGAGGGCAGGGCATGAACCAATCTGACGTGGTGCGCATTGCCGCACTCGGGGCCTTCGCCGCTTTGTGCTTCCACGCCGCTGCCGTAGCGGCGAAGCCCGCCGCAGCGGCGCCAGCGGCCAAGCTCAACAGCGCCGCCTTTCTCGATGCCTGCAGCGCCGACCAGAACGTGACCGACGAGCCTGGCTTCGCCGACGGCAAGGTCACGCCGAAAGCCTATTGCGAATGCGTCGCGGGCAAGTTCGAGGAGAACAAGCTCACCCAAAAAGACGTCGACATGCTGACCAAGATGCACAAGGACGAGATCACCGATGCCGACGCCCAGGCCTATCCGACGCTCGAAGACCTCATGACTGCCAATGAAGGCTACGAGGATGCCTGCAAGAAGAGCCTCGGCCTTCCGGCCGATGCAGGCAATGACGAGGTGCCGATGGAAGAGGACGCGGTGCCCGACGAGGAGTCGCCCGATCAAGGCGCGCCCCCGTCTGACGATGCTTCGCCTCCCGAATAACAGGGAAGCGTAACTGGCAACAACGACCGGAGGTGAAACCTCCGGCGAGGGAGGCCTCTTTCCTGGAGTGGCGGCCGAAAGGGAATTGGCACCATGACATTCGGCGAACACGTCTTCCTCTATTGCGAGCGCGGCACAAGCGCGGCGCTCAGCGCAGAGCCCATCAACGCCGTCTCTAATGTCGCCTTTATTCTTGCCGCGCTCATGGGGCTTCAACTCCTCGAATGGCGCCCGCGCGAACAGCAGACCTCGGACCATTTCCTGCTGATTGGCCTGGTGGCCCTGATCGGTATTGGCAGTTTCGCTTTCCATCTCTTTGCGACGCAAGAAACGGAGCTTCTCGATGTGATCCCCATTGCCGTATTCACGCTCGTCTATCTGGGATTTGCGCTGAACCGCTTTCTCGGCGTGCCTCCCGGCTGGATGGTGCTGCTGGTGATCGGCTTCACCATCCTCATGGCAGCGACTTCGCAGGTAAGATGCTGGGATGGAGGCGTCGGCTTACCGGGCCCTGAGGTGCAAGAAGCGAATCCCTGCATCAACGGCAGCGTGTTCTATCTTCCTGCCTTGGGCGCGTTGATCGTGGTCGGACTCCTGCTCGAGGAGCGGCGCCATCGCGCCGCGCCATATGTGCTATGGGCCGCCGCCATCTTCGCCATTTCGCTTACGCTCCGCTCGCTCGATCTTGCGCTCTGTGGCAAGTTTCTGATTGAAGGCCAGAAGGTCGGCACCCACGCTGCCTGGCACGTGCTGAATGCGCTCGCTCTCTTCCTATTGCTGAGGGCAAGCCTTGAGGCAGGGGCCGCTACTGGGACCGCCGCTGTAACGCCTCCAGACGAGGAGACAGAGGAATCCCGGCCCGCGACACTCGCCGAAAGGCTCCCCTCCGAGGAGGAGAGCGCGACCGCCGCCGAAACCGAGCCCGTTGCGTCGGCACCCGAAGAGGCGGCAAAAGAGGACGCGCCTGAAGAGCGCAAGAAGGTCTTCTTCCCGGCCT
>DASSLP010000035.1:0-2215 GCA_035689365.1 Methyloceanibacter sp. | reverse complement strand
GCATCGGCTCGAGGCCAATTATTAGGCCTACCGGTGCAAGCTAAAGCGGCACTTGCGGCGCTTCGGGCCCATGGCCACAGCGATGTTGAAGTCGGGGCGGCTTGTGACGGCGGCTACGGCTTCCCGCCGCACCGAGCCCGCCTCCGCCGAGGCGTAGCCCATTGTTGACAGGGGCCGTCTCGGGATAGATTTCGGAGTGGGTTTCGATTGTTCCCCAATCGAAGCGGTTTGCGGTTAAATTTGGCGCCCCTTCGCGAAATTGCGGTTTGAACTTCCGGCTTCTAGACCCGGGCCGTTCAGCCGGGGTTCATTGGGCTCTCGCTAAGCGGGAGCGCTTCCGGCCCTGGTTGGGGCGCAAGGGTCGTGAGTCGATGGAGGCCTCCATGCTCAAGTACCTCGCCGTGTGTCTCACTGCTGCTCTCTTGCTCTTTGGCGCGCACGGACCTGCGGCCGCCGAGAAGCGCGTGGCGCTCGTCATCGGCAATTCGGCCTACCAGCACACCCCGGCGTTGAAGAATCCGAGCAACGATGCGACCGACGTGGCGGCAGCGCTTCGCCAGCTCGACTTCGACGTGATCGACGGCACCGACCTAACCAAGGACGAGATGGAGCAGCGCATCAGAGAGTTCGCAGCCAAGCTCGACGGCGCCGACGTCGGTCTTTTCTTCTATGCCGGGCACGGCCTCCAGGTCGACGGCAAGAACTTCCTCGCGCCGGTGGACGCCAAGCTCCAATCGGATACCGATCTCGACTTCGAGGCCGTCGAGCTCAACCTCGTGCTCAAGCAGCTCGAGCGCAACAGCCGCATCTCGGTGGTGTTCCTCGATGCCTGCCGCGACAACCCGCTCGCCACCACGCTTGCCGCAACGAGCCGCTCGGTCGAGGTCGGCCGCGGCCTTGCGCGGATCGACAAGGCGGTCGGCATGATGATCGCCTTCTCGACTCAACCCGGCAACGTCGCGCTCGACGGCGAGGGCCGCAACAGCCCCTTCACCGGAGCGCTGTTGCGCCATATCGCCACCGAGGGCGCGAGCATCAATGACGTGATGATCGACGTCCGCAACGACGTGCTCAAAGCGACCGACGGCAAACAGGTGCCGTGGGAGAACTCGTCCTTGACCGGGCAGTTCTTCTTCAAACCCAAGGCGCCTCCGACCATCGCCGACCAGACAGCAGACTCAGCCGCGCAGATTGCCGCGCTCCGCCAGGAGATCGAGCGGCTTCAGGCGGATCAAGGTGCGCGCCTCACCGCTCAGCAGGAGCAGCTCGAGATCTTGCAGCATAAGCTCGCGTCCGAGACCAAGATGGCGGACGAGCTCGCTGCGGCGCAAGGGAGCGAGGGAAAGCCCAACGCCGTCAATCGCGTTATCGCGGTCGAGCCCGCCAGCGATGCCAAGCCCGCGCCCGACGTGACCGCCGCAGATACCAAGGTCGCAGCGGCCGATGCCACTCAAAGCAAGGCGCCAGAGGCGGCACCACCCACTCCGGCTCCGTTGCCCGAAGGGGTAACCCAGACTGATCTCGTCCAGGATATCGTTTCGCAACTCAAGGACCTCGACTGCTATCAGGGGCGCATCAACGGCTCATGGGGACGCCCGGCACAAGACGCGCTCGAGAGGTTCAACACTCTCGCTAAGCTCGATCGAGCCTCAGCAGGCGACGCTCGATGCGCTAAAGGAGTGGAAGGGTCCTCATTGCACGATCCAGGCGGCCGTGCCCCATAAGGGAAAGGCCTCGAAATATCAGGCCGCGAAACCGCCAGCCACCTATAAGAAGAGCGTGACGCCGCGTCCTTACCATCCGCAAGCTTCGGCCCGGGCTGCCCCGCCACGCCCGAAGGCGCACAATGACAACGTCGGCGACGAGCAGCGCGAGCTGCAGCGGTTCTTTCGGCCCGACCAGCAATAGCAGCTAGAACGGTCAGCGGCCGATGCCAGTATAGGCAAAGCCTGCCGCACTCGCTTGCGCCGGCAGATAGATGTTGCGGAGGTCGACCAATACGTCGCCGCGCATTGCGGCCTTGATTCTGTCGAGGTCTAGAGCGCGGAGCTCGTTCCATTCGGTGACGATCACGGTGACGTCTGCCCCTTCGACTGCCTCGAGCGCGTTCTTGCACCAAGCCACGCCGGGCAGAAGCGGCTCGGCATTCTCGCGTGCGTGCGGATCGTAAGCCCTGACCGTCGCGCCCCGCTCCTGCAACATAGGGATCAGCGTA
>DASSLP010000034.1:0-23571 GCA_035689365.1 Methyloceanibacter sp. | reverse complement strand
TTTTTTGATGCTCTAGGCCAACCTTGCACCCCCAAGTCAGGTTTGCTAATGCAGCCAGTCCTCGCTTGCGGCAAGGCTAGCCTATAGCCATATCCGGTAGGGCAAACCTCCGGAACTCCTTGCGGTCGTGGCGGAAATGGTAGACGCGCAGCGTTGAGGGCGCTGTGGGCTCAGCCCGTGGAGGTTCGATTCCTCTCGACCGCACCACTCCTCCTAAACAATCTTCCGGAACTCACGAAGCCGCACCGCCATTTTTTGGCTGGAAATTCCAAGGCAACAAGCGTCTAGTGCGTGGCAAGCCGCGCCTGTTGTCGCAGGCCGGAAGCGGCAATCCGCGACTGCTCTTGGGCGTCGATTCCCGCTTCCGGATCGCGGCCCTTCCCGCTTGACGCATTCAACCCGGCGATTGGACAAGCCATGCAGGATGCCGCAGGCCAGGTCGAGCTGCGCGACGAGGAAGGAGGCATCCGCTCCGAATTCCTGCACGCGGTAGAGACTGCGCTAAACGAGGGCGACGCGGCCAAGGTGCGCGATCTCGTGCTGCCGCTTCACGCGGCAGACCTCGCCGATCTCATAAAGCTGCTCCATCCCGACCAGCGCGCTAGGCTTATCGAGAGCCTTGGCGACGATTTTGACGCGGCCGCGCTGCCCGAGCTCGACGAGTCGGTGCGCGACCAGGTGCTCGAGGTCATGCCCACCGAGCAGGTGGCAGAGGCCCTGCAACAACTCGACTCCGACGAAGCCGTCTACGTCATCGAGGACCTCGACAAGCAAGAGCAGTCGGACATTCTCGCCAAGTTGCCGTCGTTCGAGCGCGCCAAGCTCGAGCGGAGCCTCGAATATCCCGAGGACTCCGCCGGCCGCATCATGCAGACCGATCTCATCGCCGTGCCGCCGTTCTGGTCTGTGGGGCAGACGATCGACTATATGAGCGAAGCCGACGATCTTCCCGACCGCTTCTACGAGGTGTTCGTAGTCGACCCGGCCTATCACCTGATCGGCTCAATCGCGCTGAACCGACTACTCCGCTCGAAGCGCACGGCCTCGATCGAGTCAATCACCGACCGAGAAATTCATCCAATTCCGGCCGAGGCCGACCAGGAAGAAGCGGCGCGCCAGTTCGAGCGCTACAACCTGACCTCAGCGCCGGTGATTGACGACGATGGGCGACTGGTCGGAGTAATCACCGCCGACGACGTGGTCGAGGTGGTACAGGAGGAGGCGCAAGAAGACATTCTGAGATTGGGCGGCGTCGGCAGCGAATCGGTGTCCGATCCGGTGCTGCGAACGACCAAGCACCGCTTCCTATGGCTGTTCGTCAATCTCGGCACCGCGATCCTCGCCTCATGGGTCATCAGCCTGTTCGACGCAACCATCCAGCAGATGGTAGCGCTTGCCGTGCTCATGCCGATCGTCGCCTCCATGGGCGGCAATGCCGGCACGCAGACCATGACCGTGGCAGTACGCGCGCTCGCCACTCATGAACTGGGCTGGATCAATGCGGTACGGGTCATCGGCAGAGAGACCGCGGTCGGGCTCCTCAACGGGCTTCTGTTCGCGGTAATCATGGGGGGCATCGCCTTCTACTGGTTCGGGAGCGGAACACTCGGCCTTGTGATCGGCGCCGCCATGATCATCAATCTTCTGGTAGCCGCACTCGCTGGCATCCTGATTCCGCTCGGCCTCTACGCGGTGAGGCTCGATCCGGCCATCGCCTCCGGCGTGTTCGTGACCATGTGCACAGATTGCGTCGGCTTCTTCGCCTTTCTCGGCCTAGCTGCTATTTGGTTAGTTTAGTGCCGGGGGGCGTCACGCATGTTCTTCTATCTCGCCAAAGGGCTGTGGTTTCTGCTGCAGCCATCCACCCTGATCGCGCTCCTCATCGCCTATGGTGCCATCCTCATTTGGACGGGCTGGGCACGTTGGGGGCGGCGCTTCGTCACGGTCGGCGCGATCCTTCTGTTGCTGGCAGGGCTATCGCCGCTCGGCAATGCCTTGATCCTGCCGCTCGAAGATCGCTTCCCCAGGACAAATCTTGACGAGCCGCCTCAACCCACGGGCTTCATCATTCTCGGCGGCGCCGAGGACAGGCTGGTCGGCATGGCACGCCGTGCGCCGGCGCTGAACGAAGCAGCCGAACGCATTGTCGAGGGCGCCATCCTCGCCCGGCGCTTCCCCGACGCGAAAATCGCCTTCACCGGCGGCGATGCAGGCATCCTCTATAAGTCAGGCAGCGAGGCGGAGGGCGCGGCGGCGCTCCTCACCGCAATGGGAGTGGCGAAGGATCGCCTCGTCCTCGAGGGAAACGCCCGCGACACTTATGAGAACGCCGTGTTCCTCAAGGACGAACTGACCAAGCAAGGCGATCTGGGCCCCGGCAAGAGATGGGTCCTGATTACCTCGGCCCATCATATGCCACGCGCGATGGGCGCGTTCCGCAAGGCAGGCTTCGACGTTGAGCCGTGGCCTGTCGATTATCGCACGCGGGGTGAGGCAGACTTGACACGCCCGTTCGACAAGGTGTCCGAAGGCTTGCGCCGCGTCGATGTCGCCAAGCGCGAATGGATTGGGCTTCTGGCTTATCGGCTGACTGGGAGAACCGACACTTTGTTCCCGGCGCCGAAGCCGAGCTCGGTGGCAGGCTGCGATCTTGCGCGGCCGGGAACTACTGGAGCTGAAAGCCCGCCAGCATCCCCGTGTCGATCCAGCCCGTAAGGTAAGACGCAGCGCGGAGCTCAGCATCATCCTCTCCGGCGAAGGTCGCTACCATCTCGCAGAGCACACCAAAGCGGACTCCCTTGACTGCCTCGTCCCACATCATCGCCTCCTCGGTCGAAAGCGGCCTGAAGCGCGCCGTGAACTTCTGGCGCCAGACGATGATGGCTTGCAGCTCCGGCAGCTGAGCGGGCTTCGGTGGAGGGGTCTCGTTCTTGAGCGCAGACCAGATCGCGGCGGCATTGGTTGCAAAGGTGAGGCGGATTGCGGTTGGGTTGGGCTGAAACACCAGGTAGGGCCAAGCCTCCGGCTTAAGCGCGGCCAGCACCTGGATGGTCAGCGCCTTACAGTCGGGCCCGTCGAAAGCATCTGCGAGCGCCTTCTCCAGCGTAGCGAGCTCGGCGACCTCCGGGTGCTTAGCGTAGGCCGCAAGCTTGCGATGAAGGCCGGCAGATGCCGGCTAAACCATCTTGCGTTCCGCTGGTCGGAGGGATGGGCGGCGATATAAGCCTTCACCAGCCGGGCGAAGGCCTGATCGCCAATATAGGCATGGACCTGCTCGTAGTCCTCGTCGACGATCTCGGCGAGCCGGGCCACATAGGCGTGGCGGTAGACGCCGAACAGCACCTTGCGTTCTTCCTTCCCGCTGTCGTTGACATCGGCGAGGATCGCGTCGTCTTCGGCAAGAATGCCGCGCTGAAACTCGTCTTGCAGCTCTTTGAGGCTCTTCATTCCGCGGCTCGAGGCGGGCGCCGCGGAGCGCCTTGGTGCCGAACACTTCGCTCGCGATCGCCCGCGAATGATCGAGCTCGGCGACGACTTCCGCAAGCGGCGGGATATTGTCGTCGCGCTCGATCATGGTCGACACCGGGCCGAAATGCGTGACCGCCTCACGGTAGAAATCCCACACCTCGTCGCAGACCTGATGGTCGTGCGTGTCGATGATGTGGCTCTCCTCATGGCTATGACCAGCCACATGAAACTGCACCACGCGGTCGCGCGGCACGCCGCGGAGGAACTCGTCAGTCGGGAAGCCGTGGTTGAAGGCGCTCACATAGAAGTTGTTGACGTCGAACAGCAGCTAGCAATCGGCGCGTTGCGCCACCTCGCTTACAAACTCCCTTTCGGTCATCTCCGATTGGCCGAAGGTCACGTAGCTCGACACGTTCTCGAGCGTGAGCTGGCGACCGAGGAAGTCCTGCACCCGGCGTACGCGTTGGACGACGTGATCTAGCGCCTCCTGGGTATAGGGAATGGGGAGGAGATCGTGCAGGTTCACGCCGTGCACGCCCGTCCAGCACAAATGATCGGAGATCCACTTAGGCTTCACGCGCTCGGTGAGCTTCTTCAAGGCGCCGAGATATTCCAGGTCGAGTGGCGCAGTCGAGGCGATCGAGAGCGACACGCCGTGCATCACAAGCGGATAGCGCTCGGCGATGCGGTCGAGCATATACAGAGGCTGGCCGCCTTCGATCATGTAGTTCTCGGAGATGATCTCGAACCAGTCGATGGCGGGACAACCATCGAGGATCTCCCTGTAATGCTGGGGCCTGAGCCCGAGCCCAAAACCGAGATAAGGCGGCCGTTCGCTCGTCATGAGCAGCTCCTTGGCGTTGTGTGGGAGCCGGCCAGAGCCGGCTCCCAACCGTAGACCTTGGATGCGAAGCTAGATGGTTTCCCACCGGCCCTTCGAATTGGTGCAGTCCTGCTGAAGCATCCCGAGCCAGCCCTGCCCCTTGCAGGCGTTCTTGCCCTTGCAGTCATTGACGGAGCTCTTGCACTCACCCTGACCCTTGCAAGAATTCACGCCGAAGCAGCGTCCCTTGATCTCCGTGGCGGACGCCGAACCGATCAGGACCGCGCCGGTCACGATGAGTGCTGCCGCCGTCATGGCCATTCTAGCACCCGACTTTTCGTTGAGCTTCATATTGCTCTCCTGTGCATGAGTTTGAGGCGTTGTGGCGGAAAGCCGCCAAGCAAGCTATAGCCCTCCTGCAAGAATGGCTTGCGTCAATCCTTTTCAAAGCTGTGTGCATCGAGCTTCTATTGCCTTCACGGACCCGTCAGCCGCTCGTGATGGTACACCTACCGGAGTATCGCTTGACCATGATCGGGCAGAGTAGGGCGCATGGCACTTAACGACATTATCGTTTATGTCGACGGCGCGGAGACGACAAAGCCGCGCATCGAGTTTGCCGCGGCGCTGGCCAAGGATCATGGCGCGCACCTCATCGGCGTCGGCTTCGCGCCCACGGCGCTCCTGCCTCTGTATGGCGTCGACGCGGGCTTCGCCGACATGAGCGAGGTTCTGCAAAGCGTGAAGTCGCAAGGAGAGACTGCGCTTCACGCCTGCAAGTCCCACTGCGAGGCTCAAGGGGTGAGCATCGAAATCAGACTGATGCAGGGCGTCAGCGATGAGTTCCCGCGCGACTTCGCCTGTTGCGCCCGCCATGCCGATATTACCGTTCTCGGTCAGCCGCGCCACGGTGACCCGCTCATCGGCCAATATGCACTGGTCGAGCGCTGCCTGTTCGCCTCGGGGCGCCCGGTCATCATCGTGCCTGCGGCTCCCACGGCGATGGTGCGGCCGACCACTGTCGTTGTGGCATGGGACGGGAGTCCACAAGCCGCGCGCGCGTGCAACGACGCGCTGATTTTCCTCAAGCAGGCCGACCGCGTGGTGCTCCTGGTCGGCGTGCCAGCAGAGCCTGGAGAGGATGGCGAGCCTCGAGTGGAGGACATGGTGGCGCATCTGAAGCGCCACGCTGTTGCCGCAGAGGTGGTGCGTCTGAAGCTTGGCGGCGACGACACTGGCAAGCTCCTTCTCGGCAAGACCAAGGAGCTCAAGGCCGACATGGTGGTGATGGGCGCCTTTCACCACTCGAAGTGGCGGCAGTTCATTCTTGGCGGGGTCACGCTGACCATGCTCGAAGAAGCGACGATCCCGCTGTTCATGGCGCACTGAACGGCAATGACGGTGCATCTCATCAAGCTTTGCGTTGGCTGCGACACAATGGAGGAGCTCGCCGTGTGGCAGGCCGAGCGGCTCAAACGCTTGAAGCGTGCGCGCAAGACGCCCGAGCTCTGCCACCGCACGCTGCAAACGCCGCGCCGGCGCGATGAGGTGCTCGACGGCGGCTCGCTCTATTGGGTGATCAAGGGTTTCGTGCTGGTGCGGCAGAGGGTGCTCGACCTCAGGCCCGACGCGAAGGACGACGGGACCGCTTGTTGCGGTATCGTGCTCGACAAGGAGCTGGTAGCGACGAGGGCCCATCCGCGCCGCGCCTTTCAGGGCTGGCGCTATCTCGAAGTCGCTGATGCACCCAAGGACGCCGGCGTGGTGGACGCCACTGATGACGATATGCCGCGAGGTATGCGCGAGGAGCTTCGCGAGCTCCGGCTCATCGACTGGTAGGCGGCACCGGGACGTTGTCGATCAGCCGCGTCTTGCCGAGATAGGCTGCGGCAAGAACTCGCGCCCGCTTCACCGGGCCGGACAGCGGCTTCAGCGTGTCGGGATCGCGCACCGCGACATAGTCGACGCGAAAACCTGCCGCCTCGAGCTTAAACCGGCCAGCAACGCAGGCGGCATCGGCACCTTCGCCTCGCGCCAGCGACGCAGCAACCTCCGAGATGGTTTGATGCAACAGGGGGGCAGTCTTGCGCTCAGAGGGTGAGAGATAAGCGTTGCGCGACGACAGCGCGAGTCCGTCCTTCTCGCGTACGATCTCGCTGCCGAGGATCTCGGCCGGGATGTTGAGATCGCGCACGAGGTGCTTGATGACAAGCAGCTGCTGATAGTCCTTCTCGCCAAAGATTGCCATGTCGGGTGCGCATTGTAGCAGGAGCTTGGTGATCACGGTGGTGACGCCGTCGAAATGATTGGGCCGGTTCGCCCCGCAGAGGTCCTCGGTCAGGTCGCCGATGCTCACTTTGGTGCTGAAGTCTCTAGGGTACATCTCAGAGGCATCGGGTGCGAACACGAGGTCGGCGCCAGCCTTGCCGAGCTTCTCGATATCGCCGGCCTCGTCACGAGGGTAGGTGCTGAAGTCCTCGCGCGGCCCGAACTGGATCGGGTTCACGAAGATTGAGACCACGACGCGGTCCGCCTTGCTCTTGGCAAGAGTCACCAAAGAGAGATGCCCGGCGTGGAGCGCGCCCATGGTGGGAACGAGCGCGATACTATCGCCCGCCTTGCGCCACGGGGCGAGTTGAGCCCGCAAATCGGCGACGGTGCGGACGGTGGTGAGGCCGGACGGCATGGCTCTGCTCCTTGGAGGGCGGCGACCATAACAAGAGCGCAATAGTTGGGCGAGTGGCAAAGGACTAAACTTGGGTCATGGGCGAGCTCAAACGCGACATTGCCGCACTACCCCCACTACCAAACCGGGAAGCGATCAGCGATGCTCTGCTTGTCGAGGAAAGCGCTCTGGTTGAAAGCCTGATCGCCCGAGCTCGCTTCTCGGAGGAAGAGCGCTGCCGCATCGAGCTCCTCGCCAGCGACCTGGTCAAAGCGGCGCGCGACGGGAGGCATGAGCAGGGCGGGATCGACTCTTTCCTCCATGAATATGGTCTGTCGAGCGAGGAGGGGGTTCTGCTGCTCTGCCTCGCCGAGGCTCTGCTGCGTATTCCTGACGCCGCCACGGCCGACCGGCTCATTGCCGGGACCATCTGCTCTGGCGATTGGGCGCGCCATCTCGGTCATTCCGACTCACTGCTCGTCAACGCCTCAACCTGGGGGCTGATGCTGACGGGCCGTGTCGTCGACTGGGGCGACGCTAGGCGCAGCGATCCCGCTGGCCTCGTCCAGCGCCTGATCGCGCGGAGCGGCGAGCCGGTGATCCGCCAGGCCCTCCGGCAGGCCATGCGCATTCTCGGCCGCCAATTCGTCCTCGGCCAGACCATCGAGGAGGCGCTCGCCAACGCCGAGGAGGAGAGGGAGCAGGGCTACCGCTTTTCTTTCGACATGCTTGGCGAGGCCGCACGCACGAGTGAAGACGCCGAGCGCTATGCCCAACGCTACGGCGAGGCGATCGCCGCCGTCGCGGCCTGGGCCGGCCAGCCAAAGGGCCGGACCGAGGAGGAACTCCAACGACGTCCCGGCCTTTCGGTGAAGCTCTCGGCGCTTCACCCGCGTTATCAGCCTTCCCAGGAGGCGCGCTTGCAGGACGAGCTGGTGCCGCGGGTTTTCGAGCTTGCTGGCGCGATGCGCGAGGCTTGGCTGCCGCTCACTATCGACGCCGAGGAGGCCGACAAGCTCAGTCTTTCTCTTGCTCTGACCGAGCCTCTCTTCACCGATCCAGCGTTAGCCGGTTGGAATGGGCTCGGGCTCGCCGTGCAGGCTTATAGCAAGCGCGCGCTGCCGCTGATCGACTGGCTTGCCGGCATGGCGCGCGCGACCGGTCGGCGTATCCCGGTGCGGCTCGTCAAGGGCGCCTATTGGGACAGCGAGATCGAATGGGCGCAGAAACAGGGGCTCGCGGGCTATCCCGTGTTCACCCGCAAGACGAACACAGACGTGGCCTATCTTGCTGCCGCGCGTGCGCTGCTCGCCCAGCTCGACTGCTTCTATCCGCAATTCGCTACGCACAATGCGCACACCATCGCCGCTGTCTCGACAATCGCCGGAGATCGTCCCTACGAGTTCCAGCGGCTTTACGGCATGGGAGAGGCCCTGCACCGCGAGGTCGTGCGTCCGGAAGCGCTTGCCAAGCCCTGCCGCATCTATGCACCTGTGGGAGGGCACCGGGACCTGCTCGCCTATCTCGTACGGCGGCTTTTGGAGAACGGGGCCAACACCTCCTTCGTCAATCGGCTCGCGGATGATCATGCTCCGATCAGCGCCATCGTCGCTGATCCGGTCGAGAAGGCCGCTGTGCTGCCCGAAAAAACGAACCCGCTAATCCCGATCCCGCCCGACCTCTACCTGCCCGATCGGCGAAACAGCCTTGGGCTCCCTTTGTGGGAGCACTCAGTGCGCGGGCCGTTGGTCGCTTCTATCAAGGAGGTGCTCGCGTCTCCGGCAGCGGCCAATCCCATCGTCGCGGGCGAAGAGATCGAGAAGGGCGGCGAAGTCTCCTGGGTCACCTCGCCACACGACCGCAGGGTCGTGGTCGGCACCTGCCGCAGCGCAGGCCCCGTTGCCGTCGACAAAGCGCTGACGGCGGCCAAGGCCGCGAGCGGAGATTGGGATCGCCTGGGGGGGACCGCACGCGCCGCGATTCTCGACCGCGCCGCTGATCTGTTCGAGGCCGACCGTGCTGGGATTATGGCGCTGATGGTGCGAGAAGCCGGCAAGACGGTTCAGAATGCCCAAGGGGACGTGCGCGAGGCTGTGGACCATCTGCGCTACTCCGCGGCCGAGGCGCGTAGGCAATTTGCCGAACCGCTTGTCCTCAAGGGCCCTACCGGGGAGCAGAATGAGCTGTCGCTTCACGGTCGCGGCGTGTTCGCCTGCATCTCGCCTTGGAATTTCCCGCTCGCCATCCTTACCGGGCAGATCGCCGGCGCGCTTGCTGCCGGGAACGCGGTCGTTGCTAAGCCCGCCGAACAAACACCACTCACCGCAGCCCGCGCGGTCAGGCTCATGCATCGAGCAGGCGTCCCGCCAGACGTGGTGAATCTCGTGCCGGGTCGGGGCGAGGCAGTAGGTGCAGCGCTGGTCGACGATCCGCGCGTGGATGGCATCGCCTTCACCGGCGGTACTGAGACCGGCATCGCTATCAACCGTGCGCTTGCCGCCCGCGACGGCCCGCTCGTGAAACTAATCGCCGAGACAGGCGGGCTCAACGCCATGATCGTCGATTCCTCGGCGCTCCCTGAGCAGGTGGTCGACGACGCGCTTGCCTCCGCCTTTGACAGCGCAGGCCAGCGCTGCTCGGCTCTGCGTGTGCTCTTCCTGCAAGAGGACATTGCCGAGCAGACGCTCGACATGCTGCTTGGCGCTGCACGCGAGCTCAAAATCGGCGACCCTCTCGATTACGCGACAGATGTCGGCCCGGTGGTCGATGAAGAGGCCCGTACCGCGCTCGAAGCTCACAAGGCCAAGATGCGCAAAGAGGCGCGCGAGCTTCTCGACCTGCCCTTGAGCGAGGCGCACGACCACGGCACCTATGTTGCACCGGCGATCTACGAGATTCCTTCGATCGCCGTGCTGAAACGCGAGGTGTTCGGCCCTATCCTCCACGTCGTGCGATTTACAGGCGACCGCTTGGCCGAGGTCTGCGAGGCCATCAACGCCACTGGCTACGGCCTCACTCTTGGTCTGCACAGCCGCATCAAGGCGACGGCAGACTTCGTCGCGGCCCGCGTCAGGGTCGGCAATATGTATGTGAACCGCAACCAGATCGGCGCCGTCGTGGGGGTGCAGCCCTTTGGCGGGGAGGGCCTCTCAGGCACGGGACCTAAGGCCGGCGGCCCCCATTATCTGCAAGCCTTCGCCATCGAGCGGGTGCGCTCGACCGATCTTACGGCCTCTGGCGGCAATGCGAGCCTTCTCGCGGCCGCGACGGACGAGGGCTGAGCTCGCTAAGCCATTGTCCGGCAGGACTTAAGGGTCCATCTATAGCGCGCGGGGCCAAGGTGCCCTGCGGAGACGAGCCATGGCCGAGCCGAAAGCCCCGGCTGCTACCCGGAAAACCGATGTCACCCAAACGCGCTCGACGCGCGCGGAAGTCGATGCCTTTCTCGAGCAGGTCAAAGCTCTCAAACCCCAAGGCTCGGGCCGCGGCAGGCTGATCTTCGCCATGGACGCGACCATGAGCCGGCAGCCTTCGTGGGATCTTGCGCTCGAGCTTCAGGCCGACATGTTCAATGCCGTCAAGGCGGTCGGTGGGCTCTACGTGCAGCTCGTCTATTTCCGCGGCTTCAACGAGTGCCAGGCGTCGAAATGGGTCGGTGATCCCAACGCTCTTGGCAAGCTCATGCGCAGGGTTTCCTGCGAGGGCGGCTTGACACAGATCGGGAAGGTGCTGAGCCACGCCCGCCGCGAAGCCGAACAGTCCAAGGTCGATGCGCTCGTCTATGTCGGCGACTGCATGGAGGAGGATGTCGATCAGCTCGCCCGCGTTGCCGGCGAATTGGGACTGGTGAAGATCCCTGTGTTCATCTTCCACGAGGGTCACGACCGCAAGGCCGAACGCGCCTTTAGGGAGATCGCCCGGCTGTCGCGCGGGGCCTATGTCCCGTTCGACGAAGGCTCTGCCCGTCAGCTTCGTGATCTGCTGACCGCAGTCGCGGTCTATGCCACTGGCGGCCGCAAGGCGCTGGAGAATTTCAGCGACAAGACGAGGAGCGGCGCAGCCATCAGGCTTCTCGAGCAGCTCGGCTAATCGGGCATCTGGCGATGGTCTATTTTCTTGCCGGTTGTGCAGTTCTTTTGCTTCTCCTGATTGGAGGGCGTTTCCTTGCGCGGGCAGATCCGCGCAAGCTTGCAACCATTGTCCGCAAGAGTGGCGGCGTCGCCGCGCTCGCCGGTGCGGCGTTCCTTCTCATGCGCGGGGCACTGCCCATCGCCATCCCGCTCGCGGTGTTCGGGCTCGCGCTGGTGGGCGGGAGGAACGTGCTCGGCTTCAGCGGCCGGCCTTTTGGTTCAGCGCAAAAATCACCTGGGCAGAAATCGCAAGTCCGCACCGACCGGCTCGAAATGGAGCTTGATCACGACAGCGGGCACATGGACGGAAAATGCTTGTCCGGCCGCTTCGCCGGCCGGACCTTATCCTCTCTTAGCGATCGCGAGGCGATGGAGCTATTGACTGAACTCCATAACGCTGGGGCGCGGGAGGCGGCCCTGATGGAAGCCTACCTCGACTGGCGGCTGCCGAACTGGCGCGATCAAGCCTCGGCCGACGACTGGCAGCCTCGGGGCTTTGCGGAAGAGAAAAAGTCTGAGACGCCCCGCGGTCGCGCACGGGCCAATCGCATGAGCGCAGAAGAGGCTTATGCCGTGCTTGGCGTCGAAAAGACCGCGAGCGAAGAGGAGATCAAACAGGCGCATCGCAGGTTGATGATGAAGCTGCACCCCGATCAGGGCGGATCGACTTACCTTGCCGCGCGCATCAACGAAGCCAAAGAGGTGCTGCTCGGCCAGGGATGAGGCGCAGCGAGTCAGTCGCCCCGCGCTACTCGGCTTTCATCACGGCGCAGTCAAGCGACATCTTCTTCAGCGCATCGCAGGCGGCTTGAGCGCCTTCCCGGGAGAACCCGGCAAAGCGCGCCCGGTACCATTCCTCATCGCCCTTCATGAACGAGGTGGTGAAGGGCATATGGCCCTGAAGCAAGTTCGAGGCGCGCTGCTGCACCATGCCGAGGCGGTTCTGGGCCTCCGCTTCCGACATGAAGGCGCCGACTTGGACCTGGAACGCGCCCTGATACTTGCTCGGCTTGATCGACGGCTTCTGTGTGGGCTCGGTCGCGGTGAGGCTCGCCTTGATGGGCTCTCCCTGCTCGCCAGTATCGCCTTCCTCGATATCGGTAGACTCCGCGGATTCATCCGTGGAGGCCTGAGCGGCGGAGGTGGGAGCAGAAGGAGCGGAAGGGGCGGGCGGGGTGAGGGTAAAGGCCGGCTTCTGCACCGGGGGCGGGGAGGGCGCCGGCACGAGCGAAGCCAGCAGTTGAGCTGGCGTGGGCTTGGTGTCGGAGGCCGCGGCGAAATGCCGGTCGAGAAGCGACCGCATGGCGGCATCGCGTTGGGCGCCGGTCTTGCCGCCAAGCACCACGGCCACGAGATGCTTGTTGCCGCGGTGCGCCGAGGCAGTCAGGTTGAAGCCGCTCGCCTGGGTATAGCCGGTCTTGATGCCGTCACAACCGTTATAGCCGAACAGCAGCTTGTTGTGGTTGCGGTACTTGCGTCCGTTGAAGGTGAAGTAGCGCGTCTCGAACACCCCGTAATATTCCGGGTAGTCGTGAATGAGGTGCGCAGCGAGTGTCGCCATGTCGCGCGCCGTGGTGATCTGGTCCTCGTTGGGTAGGCCAGAGGCGTTGCGGAAGGTCGTGGCGTTCATCCCGATGCTTCGCGCCGTGTCGGTCATCACCCTGGCGAAGTTCTCTTCGGTGCCGGCAAGGTTCTCGGCGATGGTGACCGCGGCGTCGTTGGCCGACTGAGTGACGAGCGCCTTCACCGCGTCGCTCGTGCTAATTGTCGCACCGGGCTTAAGCCCCAGCTTGGTCGGCGCCTGGCTTGCGGCATGCGGCGTCACCACCAGTTCGGAGGTAGGCGTGATCTTGCCGGCGCGCAAATAGCCGAACAGCACGTAAAGCGTCATCATCTTGGTGAGCGAGGCAGGGTAGCGCGGCATGTCCGCCGCCTGCGAATAGAGAATCGACCCTGAGTTCATGTCGACGATAATCGCCGCCGCGATCTGAGGTGCGCCTGAACTCGACCTGCGTTTGGCGAGCGCTTCACTAACGGGTGCCGAAGCGGTCGCAACCATGAGCAGCAGCGCGAGCAGCACGCGAGCTGCCCGGCCGGATGTCGACCGTCGATTAGAGCTGCTAATTCCCACTGACCCCCACGAAGGCTTGAGCCTCCCCCGTTTGACAAACCTTCCCTCGCGCCGCTTTTCGCGTCGAATGCGCAAAGCTAGCGCAGTCCTATAACATGGCGGCCAAGAAAGCTAAAATTCGCCGATTGCCAAAGCGTTAAGCAGCAGCAACTCCGCTTATTGTGCAGTGCAAAAATTTATGTTGACGGTTTTTGTGCAATGCATATATATCGGGTGCGTTCGCAAGCAACCGCGCAACCCGGTTTTCAGAGAGGGCCCCCCCATGCTCAAAGGTTTTGAAGAGTTCCAGAAGGTAGGCAAAGACGGTTTCGATGCAACCGTCCGTTCGTTCGGTGAGGTCAACAAGGGCTTCCAGGCCATTGCTGCCGAGATCACCGACTATTCCAAGAAGGCATTCGAGGATTCGACCCGCGCTTTCGAGCAGCTGATCGGCGCCAAGTCGATCGAGCAGGCGATCGAGATCCAGTCGCAGTACGCCAAGAAGGCCTATGACACCTACGTCGCCGAAGTGTCCAAGCTCGGTGAGATGTATGTCGGCCTTGCCAAGGACGCCTATAAGCCGGTCGAGGCTGCCTTCACCAAGAAGGTCGCGTAACGGCGTTCGCCAAACTCCATCTTTCCCAATCGAAAAGACCCGGAGTCGCCTCCGGGTCTTTTTTTTTGCCGTTTTCCTGTCGGCAACTCTGCCTACGGTCCGGACGTTGAAGCGCCGCGATTTGCGATCACCGGCGCGATGTAGTTAGAATGATCAGGATGGTTTGACAGCGAGCGGCGACTCGCCTTGGCAGATGAACAACGGCACGCCACATAGGGACTGACGATGGCGCGAAACGGCGATCCTCGCCGGGGCGACGACACCGGCACCCATATCATCACCAAGACGCGGCCGAAGACCAAGCGGCCGAGTCTCTACAAAGTGCTGCTTCTCAATGACGACTACACGCCGATGGATTTCGTCGTGTATGTGCTCGAGCGGTTCTTCAATAAGCCTCCCGAGGAGGCGACCCGTATCATGCTTCATGTCCATCAGAAGGGCGTCGGCATCTGCGGGGTCTACACTTACGAGGTGGCTGAGACTAAGGTAGCGCAGGTGACGAGTTTTGCCCGTCAGCATGAGCACCCGCTGCAATGCACGATGGAGAAGGAGTGAGGATTTAAGTGGCTTCGTTTTCGACCAGTCTCGAGCAGGCTCTCAGGCGCGCCCTGCAATATGCCAACGAGCGCAGCCATGAATATGCTACGCTGGAGCACCTGCTCCTGTCCTTGATCGACGATCGTGACGCCGCGGCGGTGATGCGCGCCTGCGATGTCGACCTCGACGTGCTCCGCGACAAACTGACCGGTTATATCGACAATGAGCTGTCCGGCCTCGTGCTCGACACCCATGGCGATGCGCAGCCGACCGCCGGCTTCCAGCGGGTGATCCATCGCGCCGTGGCCCACGTGCAGTCGAGCGGCCGCGAGGAGGTGACGGGCGCCAACGTGCTGGTCGCCATCTTCGCCGAGCGCGAGAGCCACGCCGCGTTCTTCCTGCAAGAGCAGCATATGACCCGTTTCGACGCGGTCAACTATATCAGCCACGGCATCGCCAAGCGGGCCGGCATGTCCGAGCCGCGCGCGGTGCGCGGCGTCGATGAGGATGCCGCCACCGTCGAGGGCGGCGACGAGAAAAAACGCGGCGCCGATGCGCTCGAGGTGTACTGCATCAACCTGAACCAGAAGGCCCGCGCTGGGCGGATCGATCCCTTGATCGGCCGCGCCCAGGAAATTCAACGCACCATCCAGGTGCTGTGCCGCCGGCAGAAGAACAATCCGCTGTTCGTGGGCGACCCGGGCGTGGGCAAGACAGCCATCGCCGAGGGTTTGGCCCGTCGCATCGTCATGGGCGACGTGCCTGAGGTTCTTGCCGATTCCGCCATCTTCCAGCTCGATATGGGCGCGCTGCTCGCTGGAACTCGCTACCGCGGCGATTTCGAGGAACGGCTCAAGGCCGTGATGCGCGAGATCGAGGCCTATCCCGGCGCCATCATGTTCATCGACGAGATCCACACAGTGATAGGCGCGGGCGCGACCTCCGGGGGCGCCATGGATGCCTCGAACCTGCTGAAGCCTGCGCTCCAGTCGGGCACGCTGCGCTGCATCGGTTCGACCACCTACAAGGAATACCGGCAGCACTTCGAGAAAGACCGGGCGCTGGTCCGCCGCTTCCAGAAGATCGACGTGAACGAGCCGTCGGTGCCGGACGCGATCGAGATCCTGAAAGGGCTGAAGCCTTATTTCGAGGACTTCCACCGGGTCCGCTATACCAGCCAGGCGATCAAGTCGGCCGTCGAACTGTCGGCCAAGTACATCCACGACCGTAAGCTACCGGACAAGGCGATTGACGTGATCGACGAGACCGGCGCCTCGCAGATGCTCGTGCCCGAGCGGCAGCGGCGTAAGACGATCGGCGTCAAAGAGGTCGAGACGACCATCGCCACCATGGCGCGCATCCCGCCGAAGACGGTGTCCAAGTCGGACGCCGAGGTGCTGCGCGCCATCGATCAGGATCTAAAGCGGGTCGTGTTCGGCCAGGACAGGGCGATCGAAGCGCTTGCCGCTGCGATCAAGCTGTCGCGCGCCGGCCTCCGCGAACCAGGCAAGCCGATAGGCTGCTACATGTTCTCCGGCCCGACCGGCGTGGGCAAGACCGAGGTCGCGCGCCAGCTCGCGCTGCTGCTGGGAGTTGAGCTGCTCCGCTTCGACATGAGCGAGTATATGGAGCGGCACACGGTCTCGCGGCTGATCGGCGCGCCCCCGGGCTATGTCGGCTTCGACCAAGGCGGCCTCCTGACCGACGGCGTCGATCAGCACCCGCATTGCGTGCTGTTGCTCGACGAGATTGAGAAGGCGCACCCGGACCTATTCAACATTCTGTTGCAGGTGATGGATCACGGCAAGCTCACCGACCACAACGGCAAGCGCGTCGACTTCCAGAACGTCATCCTGATCATGACCACCAATGCCGGGGCGACTGACCTCGCCAAAGCTGCCATCGGCTTCAACCGCGCCAAACGCGAGGGCGACGACGAGGAGGCAATCAATCGCCTGTTCACGCCCGAGTTCCGCAACCGGCTCGATGCCATCATTGCCTTTGCGGCGCTCTCACCGGAGATCATTGCCAAGGTGGTCGAGAAGTTCGTGTTCCAGCTCGAGGCGCAGCTTGGCGACCGCAACATTACCATCGAGCTCACGCCCGAAGCGAACCAATGGCTCGCCGAGCGAGGCTATGACGACAAGTTCGGAGCCCGTCCACTTGCGCGGGTGATTCAAGAGCACGTCAAGAAGCCGCTCGCCGAGGAGATCCTGTTCGGCGCACTGAAGGACGGCGGCATCGTGCGCGTGCTAGTCGAGGACAAGGACGGAGAGAAGGTACTCGGCTTCGAATATTTGAAGCCCGACACGCCGATCCGCCCGCGCGATCCTGAGGACACCGATCCGGAGGGTGCCGGCCCTGACGGCGGTGGCCCCAAAGGTGGGGTGAGGGCGGAAGGTCCCAAGCCACGCGTCAAGCGCGCCACGCGGCGGCCGCGCGGCGCCCGCCAGCGCTCGATCGGGGCAAGCCTCGTGCCTAAGGTGCCCCTCGGCTCGAAGTAAGACCTATCCTTTCAGCTTCTTCCTGATTTTCTCCGCGGTGGCGGCGAGTTTGGCTTGGTCCTCCATGATCCCGGCATGGGGCTTGACCGGCACGCCCTGTTTGATCGGCACGATGTGAAAATGGAGGTGGAACACGGTCTGGCCCGCTGCGGAGCCATTGAATTGCTGGACCAGCACTCCGTCGGCGCCCACGGCCTCCTTGATCTTGGGCGCGAGCTTCTGCACCACGGCCACGAGCTTGGCGAGCGCCTCCGGCTTGATGTCGAACAGGTCGCTCGCCTTCTCTTTGGTGATGACCAGCGCGTGGCCCTCGGTGCGTGGCATGATGTCTAGGAAAACGAGCGTGTCCCCGTCCTCGTACAGCTTGTGGCAGGGGATCTCGCCGCGCAGGATCTTAGCGAAGATGTTGTTCTGATCGTAGGCCATCGCAGTCGTATAGCCGAGTTTGCTCGAAATCAGTACCTGTCATGCCCGACCTTTAGGGCGGATTATGTCAAATGCTGCCCGCCATCCACCGGGATGATCGTGCCGGTGATATGACGCGCGGCATCGCTGACCAGGAATGTGGCGAGCGCCCCCACGTCATCGACATCCACTAGATGGTGGCTAGGTGCCGTGGAGGCGGCGGCAGCGATGAGTTCGTCGAAGCGGTCGATGCCGCTGGCAGCTCTGGTGCGGATGGGTCCAGGCGAGATCGCATGCACCCGGATGCCTTTCGGAGCCAATTCCGCGGCGGTGTAGCGGACCGCGCTTTCCAATGCCGCTTTCACCGGACCCATCAAGTTATAGTGCGCAACCACCCGTTCCGAGCCGTAGAAGGTCACGGTCAGCAGACACCCGCCTTTCGTCATCAACGGCTCCGCGAGGTGCGCCATACGCAAGAATGAGTGGCACGACACGTCCACGGCGAGAGCAAATCCCGCGGCGCTGCAATCAACCACGCGTCCGTGCAAGTCCTCCCTAGGTGCGAAGGCGATGGCGTGCAACAGGAAGTCCAACTCGCCCCAGTCTGAGCGAATCCGGTCAAAAGCAGCCTCCAGTTGGCCCGGAACCCGCACATCGCACGGCAACAGAAACTTGCATCCGAGGGGGTCGCTGACCGCCCGCACATATGGCTGGGCCTTGTCGTTGAGATAGGTAGCGGCGAGCGTCGCCCCCGCGGCGGCAAAGGCACGCGCACAGCCCGCGGCGATGCTCGCCTCGTTGGCAATGCCAACGACGAAGCCGCGTTTGCCATGCAGGCTTGGAGGGGTGGAAAATCCGCTCGTTGCGATGGCAAATTCCATGACTCTGGCCCCTGTCGCCCGACTGTCAGCGTTTGCTTCAGAGCGGCGTGGAAGTGGTGAACTGGCGCAATCTTGGCGACGGCGCGTGACAGGTTGATGAGGCTAGGGAATCAGGAAGGTGTCGGCCGACTCTCCGGCGAGTCAGTCGGGACTGCGCCTGTAGGGCGAGTCCTCGGTGAGGAGGGCGATCTCCCGCGTCACGGCAAGCCGCTCGCGCTTGAGATAATCGGCGACGGCGCGGCGGAGCGCTGGATCGGCAATGTAGTGGGCGCTATAGGTCTCCATCGGCAGATAGCCGCGGGAAAGCTTATGCGCACCTTGGGCGCCGGCCTCGACGCGAGCGAGCTTCTGGGCGATAGCAAACTCGATAGCTTGGTAGTAGCACACCTCGAAGTGGAGATAGGGGTGACGCTCGACACCTCCCCAATAGCGGCCGTAGAGCGTGTCCGACCCGATGAAGTTGAGCGCCCCGGCTACGTAGCGACCGGCGCGTTTGGCGAGCACGAGCAGGACCTGATCTGCCATTGTCTCGCCGAGCAGGCCGAAGCAGCTTCGTGTGAGATACGGCGAGCCCCATTTACGCGAGCCGGTATCCGTGTAGAAGGCGAAGAATGCGTCCCAATGCGCCTCAGTGATATTGCGCCCCGTCGCCCATTCGATCTCGATCCTGTCAGAATGCGCCTCGCGGCGCTCTTTCCTAATCGCCTTCCGCTTGCGCGATGAGAGCGCGGCTAAAAAGTCCTCGAAGGTCTGATAGTCCTCATTTCGCCAATGGAACTGCTGGTCAATGCGTTGCAAGAAGCCGAGCTTTCCGGCGAGCTCCCATTCGGCGCGGGTGAGAAACGTAATATGCAGCGAGGAGACACCGAGCCTCTGGGTCAGCTCGACGGCCGCCTGCAACAGAATCGCCTCGCGCTTTGCGGCATCCGCGTCAGACCGCACCAGGAGTCGCTTGCCAGTGACGGGCGTGAAGGGGATCGAGGCCTGTAGCTTCGGGTAATAGCGGCCGCCGGCGCGCTCATATGCGTCCGCCCAGCCATGGTCGAAGACATATTCACCGAGCGAGTGAGATTTCAGATAGCAGGGCATGCAACCCGCAAGCTCGCCTCTCTCGTCCTCGAGCAGAAGATGCTGCGGCAGCCACCCGGTCTTGGGCGTGGCCGATCCGCTCTCTTCCAGCGCCTTTAGAAAAGCGTGGCAGATGAATGGATTACCCAAGTGCGTTGCGAGGTCACCTGCACATGCGTCCCAGTCGGCCGCCAACACAGCGGCAATACGCGGAGCGATGCGTACGACCGTAGCCTTGCCGGTCCCTTCAAGCTCGGTCTCTCGCAATGGTCTCTCGATATCGCCCATGGCCTAAGGTCTGATCCCCTCGAAGATCATGGCGTCGGCATAACGCAGCGCGCGATCCTGGTCTTCCTTGGTTCGCACCGTCCAGGTGAGTAGCGGCAGCCCGAATACGTTCTGCGCCATGAGGGGCGCGATCGCCGGAAGCGCCCTGATATCGTAGGCGATGAAGTGGGGCCGCGCGAAGGTTGAGGTGAGAAGGTTCCGCATGGCAAAGCGTTGGCTGAACGATAGCTGCGACCAATAGTCCGGATCGTCGAAGCGCTCAGCGACAAGCCCGCGCGGCAGCGATGGCGACAGTTCGCGAAAGGCCGCTATGCAGTGCGGATCGAACGACATCACCGCGACGGGGCCAGAGTAGGACGCGAGCAGCAATGCGATATTCGCCTCGTACTTCCCCTCTCGGGTCCAGGTGCTCTTGATTTCGAGCAGGAGCGGCACGCGGCCATTGACGAGAGCAAGCAGCGCCGGAAGCGACAGGATGCGGTCCTCGCTGCCGCGCAAGGGGATACTGCAAAGTTCTTCGGCATCGCGTGCCGCGACAGGGCCCGTCTCGGCCGTGAGCCTGTCTAACGTCGCGTCATGGAACACGACCGGCATGTGGCCTGCGCAGCATTGCAGGTCGACTTCGACGGCGTAGCCGCCACCCATGGCGGCGCGCACCGCTGAGGCGCTGTTGTCGATGACGCCCTTGGCCTGATCGTGCAAACCCCGGTGCGCGATCGGCCGCTTCAACCAATAAAGCTCGGCCATATGAGACGCCCCGGCACGGGACTATTCGATCGCAAACAGAGCATCGACCTCGACAGCGGCGTTGAGCGGCAGGCTCGAGCATCCCACCGCGGCGCGCGTATGACGCCCTTTTTGCCCTAGCACTTTAACGATGAGCTCGGAGGCGCCGTTGACGACCTTCGGGTGGTCAGTGAAGCCGGGCACCGCATTCACATAGCCGTTCAGGCGCAAACACTGAACAATACGATCAAGGTCGCCCAAGGCCGTTTTGGCCTGCGCCAGAATGTTGAGAGCACATATCCTCGCGGCATCCTGGCCTTGATCGATGTCGAGATCGGCCCCAAGCGTGCCAGCGACAGCAATTTTCCCTTGCTTCAGAGGTAATTGGCCAGCGATGTAAAGCTGGTTGTTGAGGTGAAGAAACGACACGTAATCGGCGACCGGGGAGGGTACCTCTGGGAGCACGAGGTCGAGGGCCTTGAGCCGCGCTTCGATCTCTCCTGCCATCTCTTCCTCCAATCCGCTTGCGCCAAAATTCGCAGCTTCCAGCCTCGACCATCGAGCAAATCCGGGCGCCTCGCAAGTTCGCGCCTCCCGATGGGGGCACTTGTCCGGCAGGGAAGTTGGTGCAAAGAATCGCCTCAAGCGCCGCCCGCCCGGCAAGGCGCCCAAGCTTGGGAGACGTGACATGGTTGGTTCGAGCTGGTGGCGGGTGTTGCTGCTGCCCTTGGCAGCTCCCCTCATCGGGGGCGCGCTCACCGGCCACGCCCATGCGCTCGCGGGAAAGGAGCCCGAGAAGCTCGTAGCCCATCGCGCCATCTACGAGATGACGCTCGATGATGCGCGCACCGCTTCGGGCATCACTGGCATCGACGGCCGCATGGTGTTCGAGTTCACCGGCTCTGAATGCGACGGCTATTCGCTCAATATGCGCATGGTCACGCAGATGACCGACTCGCAGGGGCAGACCAACCTGACCGACCTCAGGTCCTCGACTTGGGAGCAGGGCGATGGCCAAAAGTTTCGCTTCCAGTCGGCGCAATATCTGAACGACAAGCTCGGCGACGTGACCATGGGCCGGGCCGTGCGCGAGTCGCCAAATCAGGCGGTCAAGGTAAGGCTTAGCCAGCCGTCTCACGCCGAGCTCGACCTATCGGGTCAGGTGCTGTTTCCCACCCAGCACAGCCTCGCCCTGATCGACGCCGCGCGGGCAGGCCAGTCGCTGTTCCAGGCAAAGATCTATGACGGCTCCGAGAAGGGCCGGAAGGTCTACGACACGACCGCCTTCATTGGCAGTAAGGTCGAGGCAGGCGCCGACGCCGACAAGCTCGAACCTGTGGCAAAGGAGAAGGGGCTTGGCGAGCTCGCCTCTTGGCCGGTATCGATCGGCTATTTCGAGCCCAAGGGCGGTGACCTCACGCCGAGCTATCAAATCGACTTCCGCCTTTACGAGAACGGCGTCAGCCGCGAATTGCGCATCGACTATGGCGACTTCTCGATCCGCGGCACGCTAAGCGCGCTCGAATATCTCAAGCCGACAGAGTGCCACTAGCGCGCCGCGTTTCCAGCCACATGCCTCTTCCTAAAGGGTTTGGTTACGGGTTTCCGATGAAATCGGCAGTCCGTAGCCGAGGGAGCGAGTCAGCATGTTTTTCTGGAGGATCAGGCCGTCTCAGAAGCCGGCACCTAAACCTGCCTTTGAGTCGTTCCTCAGGCCGGCTCCAAGTGCCGTGGCGCATGATCATAAGATCGCCGATCATAGGCCGACCGAATCGCCGGAGCCGACCCCAAGGCCGATGACGAAGACGAAAACCATCCTGATCGTCGAGGACAACGAGCTTAACATGAAGCTCTTCCACGATCTCCTCGACGCCCACGGCTACAAGACGCTTCAGACGCGGAATGGCAGGGAGGCCCTTGCGATCGCCCGTGAGCATCGCCCCGACCTCATCCTCATGGACATCCAGCTCCCCGAGGTGTCAGGACTTGAAGTCACCAAATGGCTCAAGGAAGACGACCAGCTTAAGAAGATCCCGGTCGTTGCCGTCACCGCCTTCGCCATGAAGGGCGATGAGGAGCGCATTCGCGAAGGGGGCTGCGAGGCCTATATCTCGAAGCCGATTTCGGTAGCCATGTTCCTCGACACGGTCAGGCAGTTCGTGGGTGAAGCGCGGTAAAAAAGCAACGGAAGGCGTAAAAACGGTGCCATCGGCGAATCACTTAGATCAAAACTGTGGATTAAGTGGCTGAACTAGAGCGAATTCCGACTTGAGGTGACGCCTGAAGGCTTAACCTTAAGGATTTACAATCCCTTGTCTTTTATCGTATTACAGTAATGGATAAGCTTGATTTCGTCCCTTTGTCGGCCGTTTTATGGTTTGACTGAAGCCCGACGAGATCACACGGGGGAGGCAGTTAGGGGGTTGAAGGTTCTAGAGCCATTAGCTCGCGCCTTCGTCCTTACGTTTTCCCTCGTTGGTCAGAGATAACCCTGCGGAATGCTCAGGTCCGCCGCATCTCCTGGGTCCGTAGGGTTCGGCCGGCCGGACCGCGGTTGAGTGGCCTCCTCGTTAGCGCCGCGTTTCGGCCGGCCACCTAATTTTGGCTGCAAGCGCGCGTGGGCCGCGTGGCCAACGCGTGCGTCGCCAATCGCCCCAAAGCTTAAGCCAATCGCTATTTGATCTTGGCTTCTTTGAACTCGACGTGCTTGCGCGCGACCGGATCGTATTTCTTGAACACGAGCTTCTCGGTCTGATTGCGCGGGTTCTTCTTGGTCACGTAGTAATAGCCCGTGCCGGCTGAGCTCACGAGCTTGATCTTTTGGGTGACGGGCTTGGCCATCTCGGAAAACTCTCTCTAGCGAATTGGCGCGAACCCTACCCGATCAAGACTTGAAGTCAAGAGCGGGGGAGGCGCGCTGGGACGACCTGCTGATCTTCGGGGACGACGAAGCGCTCGATGCCGTCCTCGGTCGCATTGGGATCGAAGCCGTGCATGCGGAGCGCCCATTGCAGCCCGATCAATGCGCCCTTGATCGACGGCAATAGGATGAGGGCAAGGATGATCGTGAGCGGCCCCCACAGCGCAGCATGCACCCAGAGAGGCGGCCGGTACGTCATCTCGACCAAAAGCACGAGAGCGACCACGATGTGGCCGACGATAACGACGGTAAAATAAGGCGGCGCATCGTCGGCGCGGTGATGATGCAACTCTTCGCCGCAATGCGGGCAGGTGTCAGAGACCTTCAGGAATCGCCAATAAAGTGCGCCAACGCCGCAAGCCGGACATTTGTGTTTGGCGCCGCGCAGCATTGATTGCAACACGGGACGGTCAGACTCCCGGTGGGCGTT
>DASSLP010000033.1:0-18130 GCA_035689365.1 Methyloceanibacter sp. | reverse complement strand
TACTTGTTGACGGTCTTTGCCTTTGCTGGCGATTCGACGATGACGATGTTCATTGAGACGTTCCTAGCCGCGCAAATTGCGTCAGGCTGAGGGCGAAGGGCCTAAGGGGCCGCTCGCATGCGCCCGCAAAATGGTGTGTCGTGCCGCCGCTGTCAAATTCGGGCATGGGCAATTGACAACCTTTACGCGCGTGGACTAACTAAAACAACCGTAGGCTGATGAGCCGTCTGTGTTTCCTCGGGGCGGCAGCCGCCGCCGAAAACCAGGGATTTTGGAGGAAGCTGGAGAGTCAGCGGCGCGAAATTAAGGCAGAATCGAACGGCAGGGTCCGGCGCCCGGCCTCCAGTAGGCGGTTTGGGGCCCTCCGGCGAGGGGCGAGATTTTACGCGCCAGGAGGCCGCTGAATACGTTGCTTCATTGCTTGAAGGCTTACGCGCGGTTGCCCACGGCGCGCAAATGCCCTTCCTCGCCTATCTGCTCAACGTAGCGCTGGAAGAAGCCAATAACGAGAAAGCCTCCCACCGCTAGGCGGGTCACGGCTCGGTTAGCGACACGAGCTGCTGCCCGTGCCGTTGCAGCCCACCGGCAAGATCAAGCTCGAGCAGGACGATATGGACCTTGCGGGCCGGCAATCCGGTTGTCCTAATCAGCTCGTCAATGTCGACGGGGCTCGGGCCCAGCGCGCCGACGATCAATTCGCGCTCGCTTGTCCGGATGTCGGGGAGAGGATCGGCTGCGCGCTCTTCATCCGCGGAGACGAGCGCGGCAGCGGGAGCTTGAGGCGGCCTGCCTAGGATTGGCGCCAACGTCTCGACGATGTCGCGCGCTGATGTCCCAAGGCACGCGCCCTGCTTCAGGAGATTGTTAGTTCCGGCCGAAGCGTGGATCGAGCGGGCTGCCTGGCACGGCAAACACCTCTCGGCCTTGCTCTCCGGCCAAGCGCGCTGTGATCAGTGAGCCCGAGCGCTCGGCCGCCTCGACCACCACCACGCCAAGCGAGATCCCCGAGATCAGGCGATTGCGGCGGGGAAAGTCCTTCCCGCGCGGCGCGAAGCCTGGCGCTCGCTCGCTGATGAGGAGTCCCCGCTCGCCGATTGAGCGATGCAGCTCTTCGTTCTCTGCGGGTAGATATTGTCGATGCCGCCGGCCAGCACGGCGATGGTGCCGCGCGGAAGTGCGGCAAGGTGAGCTGCGGGCGAGTCCAGAGGCGATGACGAAGCCTTCCTGCCCGAGATCGGTCGCAAGTGCGCGGGTGAATTTCTGCCCAACGGCAGAGCCGTTGCGGGCTCCAACGATGGCCACGATAGGAATGTCGGGGAGATCGAGCCTCCCCTTGACGCAGAGCAGCGGGGGCGGCGCATCGACCTGAGCAAGCGCAGGCGGATAGCCTGTCTCTCCGATAGCGACGAGGCTCGCGCCCAAACTCTCGGCGACTGCAAGCTCGGCTTCGGTGTCTTCCTCGCTGCAAAGGCAGATGTCATGGATGTGCCCGCCACGGCGCGACAGCGCGGGCAGCGCGTCGATGGCGGCCTCTGCGCCGCCGAATTCGTTGACCAGGGCCCTGAACGTCGCAGGACCGACATTCTCGCTCCTGATCAGCCGGAGCCAAGCAAGACGCTGACGATGGTTGAGACGCGCCGACGCCTTAGGGGCAGGAGCGGGCTTAGTGCTGGCTTTTGCCAATGCGCGTCTCCTCGCCTCGCATGAGCCGGCCGATATTGTCGGCGTGGCGAACATAAAGAAGAACCGTGAGCAGCAGGAATAGCGCCGCGAGTCGCCATTGCCCCGTCGACGCGAGCACGCATAGGCTGGCCACGCTCGCAGCCAGCGCCGACAGCGAGGAGTAGCGGGTGAGGAGGGCGACCAGCAGCCATGCGGATCCGAACACGGCTGCCGCAGGCCAATAGAGTCCAAGCAGAACACCAATAAAGGTGGCGACGCCTTTGCCACCATTGAAACCAAGCCATACCGGAAAGAGATGCCCGAGAAACGCGCCAAGCCCTGCGAGCATGGCAGCGGTCTCGCCCCAATGTGACGCGAGCAGTACCGCGACGGTCCCCTTGGCGGCATCGAGGATGAGCGTCAGCGCGGCAAGCCATTTGCTGCCAGCGCGCAACACGTTGGTCGCGCCGATATTGCCTGAGCCGATCTTCCTAAGGTCCCCTAGGCCAAATAGCTTGGCGAGGATTAGGCCGAACGGGATCGAGCCGAGGAGATAGCCGAAGACAAGGGCAGAGACATAGACAAGGGCGCTACTCCAATCGGCAGGAGGAGTCATCGAGCACCCCTTGGTGACGCGCCGCTACGGTTATCTCAATCAGCGTAGTTGTAGACGGGGCGTCCGGCAACGAGCGTGAGCACAGCGCGCCCCTCTAGCCGCGCCCCGTCGAAGGGCGTGTTCTTGGACTTGGAGCACAGGCGCTCGGGCTCGACGACCCAAGGCGTATTAAGCTCGATGAGCACGAGGTCGGCAGGGGCACTCTTGGCGAGGCGTCCGCTATTGAGCGTAAGCAGCCTGGCCGGATTGGCGGTGAGCGCACGCAAGAGCCGCGACAGCTCGACCTCGCCGTTGTGGTAGAGCCGAAGCGCTGCACCGAGCAGTGTCTCGAGCCCGACCGCTCCGTCGGCAGCTTCGGCAAAGGGTCTGCGTTTCCCCTCCGCGCCCCTTGGGTCGTGGGCCGACACGATCACATCGATATCGCCGCTCGCCACGCCCTCGACCATGGCGCGGCGGTCATCCTCAGACCTGAGCGGGGGCTTCATTTTGAAGAAGGTGCGATAGGGGCCAATGTCGTTCTCGTTCAAAGTGAGGTGGTTGATCGAGACGCCGCAGGTCACGGGTAGCCCCATAAGCTTCGCGGTGCGAATGATATCGAGGGACGTTCGGCAGGAGATCTGCGCCGCGTGATAGCGCCCTCCGGTCAGCTCGACCAAACGGATGTCGCGCTCGAGCATGATGGTCTCGGCGGCGGCGGGCACCCCGCGAAGTCCCAGCCTCGTCGCCACCTCGCCCTCGTTCATCACCCCGTCCTGGCCGAGCGTCGGATCCTCCAGATGATGGACGATCAAAGCGCCGAAGTCCTTGGCGTAGGCCAGCACGTTGCGCATGACCTTGGCGTTGGCCACGCTCGTTTTGCCGTTGTTGAAGGCGATGGCGCCGGCATCGCGCAGGAGGCCGATCTCGGTCATCTCCTGCCCGAGCAGGCCTTTGGTCATTGCGGCCATAGGGTGGATATTGACCAGCGCCGTATCCCGCGCGCGCCGCAGGATGAAATCGACGAGCGCCACGTCGTCTATGACAGGCTCGGTATTCGGCATGCACACGATAGTCGTGACGCCGCCGGCAGCGGCAGCGCGGCTCGCCGTGGCAAGGGTCTCGCGATGCTCGAGTCCCGGCTCGCCAGCGGAGACCATCATGTCAATGATCCCGGGAGCGAGCACGCGCCCGCCACAGTCGACGACCTCGGCGTCGCGAAGCGAGCCTGCCGCGATGTGGCGGCCGAGATCGGCAATACGATCCTCGACGATCAGGAGGCCGCCAAGTTGATCGAGACCCGAGGCGGGATCGATGAGACGCGCATTGACGAGGGCGATCGGGCGGGAGGTAGAGCGCTGCTTTGTGGTGGGTGCGTTCATGGCGTCATTGGTTGGGCAGATGGCGGGCTAAGGCCTGCAGCACCGCCATACGCACCGCGACGCCCATCTCGACTTGCTCGCGGATGACGCTTTGCGGGTCGTCGGCGACATTCGAGTCGATCTCGACCCCTCGGTTCATCGGGCCAGGATGCATCACGAGGGCATCTGGCTTGGCACGGGCGAGCTTTTCGTAATCGAGGCCGAAGAAGTGGAAATATTCGCGCTGGCTCGGCACGAGGCTCGAAGCCATGCGCTCGCGCTGAAGCCTGAGCATCATAACGATGTCGGCGTCGACCAGCCCCTCCCACATCGAAGTGTAGACTTCGACTCCGAGCCGCTCGATGCCCGAGGCAAGGAGAGTGGATGGCGCCACGACGCGAACCCGGGCGCCGAGCGCGTTCAGAAGCAGAATGTTGGAGCGCGCCACCCGCGAGTGGAGGATGTCGCCGCAGATCGCGACGACCAGCCCTTCGATATGTCCTTTGTGGCGGCGGATGGTGAGCGCATCGAGCAGAGCTTGCGTCGGATGCTCATGGCTGCCGTCGCCGGCATTGATCACAGAGCAGTCGACCTTCTGCGACAGGAGCTGGACCGCGCCCGCCGCATGATGGCGCACCACCAGGAGATCGGGACGCATGGCGTTGAGCGTCACCGCCGTGTCGATCAGGGTTTCGCCCTTCTGCACCGACGAGTTCGAGACCGACATGTTCATTACGTCGGCGCCAAGTCTCTTGCCGGCAAGCTCGAAGGAACTCTGTGTCCTGGTTGAGGCCTCAAAGAACAGGTTGATTAGCGTGCGGCCGCGCAGATCGTCGCGCTTCTTGTCGATCTGGCGGCTAAGCTTGGTGGCCTCCTCGGAAAGGTCGAGCAATCCCGTGATCTCGGCGCGCGAAAGGCCTTCGATTCCAAGGAGATGGCGGTGGGGAAAGGAAAAGTTTGAGGCTTCGGCCGCAATGCTCATTAAAGGGCACTGTATAAGCCGGCTTTGCTGGAGCGGCAAGCTCGCGAACCGAACTAAGGTAAGTTTGCCCTAACGCAGCTTTGGCAGGCTAGGGCGATGAGCGAGCGGCCGGTTCCAGACGACGAGGCCTTCAATCAAAGCCCGCCTTTTGTCGACGTGAATCCATTCACGTCGGACAGGGCACTTCAGGAGGCTGTGAGGCGAGAAGGGGCCGCGTGGGCCTATCAGGACCTAACAGCGTTTGGCGCCCTCGCAGGAACCGCCGCTTCGCTTGAGCTTGCCAGGCTCGCCAATGAGCATCCGCCTGAGCTCGAAAGCTTCGATCCGCAGGGGCGCCGCATCGACCGGGTCGAGTTCCACCCAGCCTACCATCAGCTGATGTCGATCAGCACCGCGCAAGGCTTGCATTGCTCGACTTGGGAGCATCTTGCTGCCGGCGTGAGCCCAAGGCCTGGCGCCCACGTGGCGCGATGCGCGGGCAGTTACATGGCCGCGCAGATGGAGGCTGGCCATTGCTGTCCCATCACCATGACCCACGCGGCCGTTGCCTCTCTCCGCCACGCTCCCGGCGTCGCACGTGACCTTCTCCCTAAGATTCTCGTGCGCGCTTACGATCCAGGCACTGCGCCGATCGAGAACAAGGCTGCGATCACGCTCGGCATGGGCATGACCGAGCGCCAGGGCGGCACCGACGTCCGCGCCAACACAACGCATGCAGAGCCTCTCGATGGTGCAGGCCCCAGCAAGGTCTACGCCATTACCGGCCATAAATGGTTCCTTTCGGCACCGATGTCCGATGCCTTTCTCATGCTTGCTCAGGCCAAAGGGGGCCTTTCTTGTTTCCTCCTGCCGCGGCTTACATCGGACGGCGGTCTCAACGGACTCAAGCTGCAGCGCCTCAAGGACAAGCTCGGCAATCGTTCGAATGCCTCCGCAGAGGTCGAGTTCGACCGCGCCCAAGGCGTCCTGGTCGGCGAGGAGGGCAGAGGAATCCCGACCATCATCGACATGGTCACTCTGACGCGGCTCGATTGTGCCGTGTCCTCTGCCGGACTGATGCGTCAAGCCATTGCCCGCGCAATTCATCATGCACGCCATCGCAGCGTGTTCCAGAAACGGCTGATCGATCAGCCCCTCATGGCACAAGTCCTCGCCGACATGGCGCTCGATGTGGAAGCGGCAACGGCGCTCGCCTTCAGGCTCGCCCGTGCCTTCGATGACGACAGCGAAGGTGACGACGCGTATCGCAGGCTGATGACGCCGGTCACAAAATACTGGGTGTGTAAAGCAGCACCCGCGCTCGCTTATGAGGCAATGGAGTGCCTTGGCGGCAACGGCTATGTGGAGGAGGGCGGCTTCCCGCGGCTTTATCGCGAAGTTCCGGTCAATGCGATCTGGGAAGGCTCCGGCAATGTCATGTGCCTCGATGTGTTGCGTGTCATCGAGCGCGAGCCTGAGACCTTGGACAAAGTCATAGTGGAGTTCGGGGCAGTCGCTTCGGCCGAACCTCGGCTGAAACAGGCTGTCGCGAGGATCGAGGCCCTGGCTCGAGAGGTCGGGCGAGATCAAAGCGTCGAGCGCACCCTGGTAGAGCTGCTTGCGCTCGCTGCCGCCGCTGCGCTTCTCGCTCGCTACGCGCCGCGGCATGTGAGCGATGCCTTCCTAGCTACGCGCCTCGGCGGCTCTTGGCGGAATACATACGGCGCTGGACTCGCGAGTGCTAATACAAGTGCCATACTTGACCGTGCGGCGCCGCAACTGTCATGAAACTTTGAAGTTGAGGTTTTGTCACACCCGCGGTGACTGACGCCGCCGCGAATCTTGGGCTATGCTGCGGCGTCTTCTGAACGCTTCAACGGAAGGCATAACAATCCAGGGAGAAGGAAAGATGCGCAAACGCGCGATTGCCCTAGGTCTCACGGCGGCATTGGTGTTCGCGGGCGGCGCTGCATTTGCCTCACGCCGCAAAGGACTACTCCCCAGTCGAGAAGACAGCCTGCTATGGATGGGGCAGACACTGCCCGCCCGGATTCCACTGGTGGTGCGGCCCCCGTCGCGGCTGGTGTGCGCGCTGCTAGCGTGATGAACGGCGCTGACAAACGCCGCTTCACAAAATTTATCGAGGCCGCCGAGCTTGGCGGCCTCGATTTTTGCGCCCGCGCGATCCGGTCTTCACGCTTGTCAGCGCGTGGAATTTCAATACCTTGCATGTAGTGATTCGTTCGAGTTGGCGATCAGACATGATGGCAAGGGCAAGAGGCTGCCCTTGAAGAGGCTGCGCCATGATGAGCTTACCTTTTCTTCTGTTTGCCTGCGGACTCGGTGCGGCTTGGCTCAGGCAGCGCGGAGCGGCTATGGGCTTTTGGGTCGCGGGTCTTGTGGTGCTACTCGTGCTGTTCCGCGTGCATATGAGCGATGTGCTGAATATCGCCTTGTGAGTTAGGGGGGACGTTTGCCTGGCGACCTGTCAAGGCTGCTCAATGCCTTGGGGCTGATCCTTGTCGACACGGTGCTTGCGCTCGCCTTTGTCGATCAGCTCTGGTTCCGCGATCTGCCTTGTCCCCTGTGCATTCTGCAACGGGCCGCATTTTTCGCCGCAGGCTTCGGGCTCGCCCTCAACATCATCTTCGGCCCGCGGGCGAGCCACTATGGCGCGATCATCCTCGGTGCAGCCACCGGCGCTGCCGTCTCGATGCGCCAGATCCTTCTGCATATCGTCCCGGGCTCAGGCGCCTACGGCAACGACATCTTCGGCCTGCATCTCTACACCTGGGCGTTCATCGCCTTCGTCCTGATGATTATCGGCAGCGCCATCCTACTGTTGGACGACCGGCAATTCGCCCGTAGCGAGCCCTGGTCGACCCATCTCAACGTGCTGCCGCTTACGGCCTTCGTGGTGTTCGTCGTGCTTGCGGTCGGCAACGTGATCTCGACACTCTTGATTTGTGGCGGAGGACTCTGCCCCGAGTCACCTTCGGGCTACCTCATCCTCAACGATAGCCTGAGCCTAACCCAGCTGAGCCAAGCGTTTTAGCCGGTCGAGCGCGCCTTGCAGGATGTAGGCTGCGGCCATCCGGTCGATCACTTCGGCCCGGCGCTTGCGCGATGCATCGGCCTCGATCAAGTGGCGCTCGACCGCCACGGTCGAAAGCCGCTCGTCCCAAAAGACGAGGGGAAGATCAACGTGACTGGCGAGGTTGCGGGCGAAGGCGCGAGTCGATTGCGCGCGCGACCCCTCCGAGCCGTCGAGATTGATGGGAAGGCCGATCACGATCGCGCCGACGCCGTTCGTATCTATCGCCGTGCCAATCAATTTCGCATCCTCCGTGAATTTCGTGCGGCGGATCGTGTCGTAAGGTGTAGCGATCGAGCGGCTTACATCCGACAGAGCCATGCCGATGGTCTTGGTGCCGACATCGAGCCCGAGCAGCCGCGCTTCGGGCCGAAGCAGCCCGGGCAGGTCTTCAATTGTCACAATAGATGCTACAGTCACGGGCGGAGCATCAGCGAGAGAAGCGCATGAAGATCACGTGGTTCGGCCATTCCTGCTTCCGCATCGAGACGGGCGGATCGAACATTCTGATCGATCCGTTCCTCACCGGCAACGCCACTTTCGAGGACGCCGACATACCCTTGCACAAGGTCGCCAAGGGCGTGACCCACGTGGCGCTTACTCACGGGCACGAGGATCATACTGGCGACACGGTGCGCATCTGCAAGGAGACCGACGCCCAGCTTCTCGCCGTGCATGAGCTTGCCACCTATTTGGCGGGCCGGGGTGTCGAGAAGGTCGATCCCGGCAATACCGGCGGCACGCTTTATCACGACGACTTCGAGCTCACCTTCGCTCCGGCCTGGCATTCGGCCTCCAACATCGTCGATGGCCGCCCTGTCTATCTCGGCGCCTGCTGCGGGCTGGTTATCGCGGCGACCGAGGGCAAGACCGTGTACCACATGGGCGACACGGCGATCTTCTCCGACATGGCGCTGATCAACGAGCTCTACCGCCCCGAAATCGGCTTCGTGCCGATCGGCGACCGCTACACCATGGGGGCCAAGACTGCGGCGCTCGCCTGCAAGCGCTTCTTCCAATTCGAGGTGGTCGTGCCGTGCCATTACGGCACGTTTCCCGTGCTCGATCAGACGCCTGACAAGTTCCTCGCCGAGATGGACAGCAACGTGGTGGTCGTGCCTGAGGTGGGCGTCCCCTTCGAGGTTTGAACGCGCATTGCCGCTTATGCGGCCCGGTGCTAGAGGAACGCCGGTAGGACGCAGCCCGCAAATTCGCCGACCCTGTCATGTCCGTCGATCGCGCCACAGTCCGTCGTATCGCCCGCCTCGCTCGTATCGCCATCACCGATGATGAGGCGAAGCGGCTCGAGCAGGAACTCTCGGGCATCCTTAACTGGGTGGCCCAGCTCGACGAGATCGACACCAGCGCGGTCGAGCCCATGACGCGCGTTGCTGCTATGAAGATGAAGATGCGCAAGGACGAGGTGACCGACGGCTTCTGCGCCGACGACATCCTCAAGAACGCGCCTAAGGTCGACGACCACTATTTCGTCGTGCCCAAAATTGTCGAATAGGAGGGCCGCGATGCGATGCACCGCACTTCTCATGACTACGATTTGGCTGCTCGGTACGAGCGCGCTGGCGGCGCAGAGCCTGCCTGACGGCACCTTCGCCTCCTCCAAGGACGGCTGCGCCAAGCTCAAGACCAAAACGCCTGCCGAGCTCGGCGAGGATCTCGATTTCACGGTGGTGACCAAGACCGGCCTCACCGGCTATCAGCAGCGCTGCGATTTCATCAATGTCACGCCACACAACGCGACAAGCTGGCTCGCCACCGCCTATTGCGAAGAGCAGGGGAATGCCTATCCCGATCTCTTCGCCATCGCGCAGAAAGAGGATGGCAGCCTCAGCGTGACCCGGCTTGCGACCGAGCCCAAGAGCTATGATGGCGCGGGCGAGGATGATTCGGAGCTTGCCGACCAGAATCCGGCAGGCGCCGATGCCGAGAAGAACCCGGGCGCGACCGGCGATCAATCCTCGGCGCAAAACCAGCCGGAGGACGATCTCAATCGCTACGTACGCTGCGACAGCGTAAAGCAGTAGACCGTTGACCGAACTCACGGACCTCAGCATCGCCGAAGCGCGCGAGGGCCTTGCCAAGAAATCTTTCTCGGCGAGCGAGCTGGCCCGCGCGCATGTCGAGGCCATTGCCGCTGCCAACCAAGAGCTCAACGCCTATGTGCTGACCACGCCAGAACGCGCGCTGGATATGGCGAAGGCGAGCGAGCAGCGGCTCAAGAAGGGCGAGGGCGGCGCTGTTGAAGGCATCCCGCTCGGCATCAAGGATCTGTTCTGCACCAAAGGCGTGCGCACCACCGCCTGTTCGCACATTCTCGACGGCTTCACGCCGACCTATGAATCGACTGTGACCACCAATCTATGGGCAGCCGGCGCGGTCATGCTGGGCAAGCTGAATAACGACGAGTTCGCCATGGGCTCCTCGAACGAGACAAGCTTCTACGGTGCCGCGATCAATCCGTGGCAGCGCAAAGGCTCGAACGCAAAGCTCGTGCCCGGCGGCTCCTCCGGCGGGTCGTCGGCCGCGGTCGCGGCACGGCTCTGCATGGGCGCGACCGCGACCGACACCGGCGGATCGATCCGCCAGCCTGCCGCCGTTACCGGCACTGTCGGGATCAAGCCGACTTACGGCCGCTGTTCGCGTTGGGGCATCGTCGCCTTTGCTTCGTCGCTCGATCAGGCAGGGCCGATCGCACGCACCGTGCGTGATGCCGCCATTCTGCTCAAGGTCATGGCTAGCCACGATCCAAAGGACACGACCAGTGTCGATCTCCCGGTGCCCGACTACGAGGCTGCAGTGGTGAAGGGGGTAAAGGGCCTCACCATCGGCATCCCCAAGGAATATCGCGTGCCCGGCATGTCGCCGGAGATCGAGGCCCTGTGGCATAAGGGCGTCGGCTGGCTCAAGGATGCCGGCGCGAAAATCAAAGAGGTGAGCCTGCCGCACACCAAATACGCGCTGCCCTCTTATTATATTGTCGCGCCGGCGGAGGCCTCATCGAACCTCGCTCGCTATGACGGCGTGCGTTATGGCTTGCGCGAACCGGGCCCCGACGTGATTTCGATGTATGAGAATACGCGCGCCTCGGGCTTCGGCCAGGAGGTCAAGCGCCGCATCCTGATCGGGACCTACGTGCTATCGGCCGGCTATTACGACGCCTATTATTTGAAGGCGCAGAAGGTGAGGACATTGATCAAGCGCGACTTCGATCAGGCGTTCGAGAGCGTCGGTGCTATCCTCACGCCGACCACGCCTGGGCCTGCCTTTGCGCTCGGCGAGAAGTCGGGCGACCCCGTCGAGATGTATCTGAACGACATCTTCACGGTGACGGTGAATATGGCTGGTCTTCCGGGCATGAGCGTGCCGGCGGGACTCTCGTCTGAAGGCACGCCGCTCGGCCTTCAACTCATCGGCAGGCCGTTCGATGAGGAGACCCTGTTCCGCACCGGGCGCGTCATCGAGGAAGCGGCAGGTCCTCTCGCCAAGCCGCAAGACTGGTGGAGCAAGGCGGCATGAACCCGCACGAAGCGAAACGCCAGCTAGTGTCCTCGGCAAGCCCCTATGAGCCAATTGTCGGTTTTAGCCGCGCGGTGCGTGTCGGCAATTTCGTTGCGGTCTCAGGCACGACCGCCGCCTCTGGCGGGAAACCAGTCGCCATCGGCGATCCGGCGGCGCAGACCCGGGCCATCATTGAAGTGATCGGGAAGGCTCTGGCAGATGCGGGAGCAAGCCTCAAGGACGTGGTGCGCACGCGCATCTATCTCACTGACATATCGCATTGGGAGGCTGTGGGCCGCGCGCATGGCGAGTTTTTTGCCGACATTCGCCCAGCCAACAGCATGTTCCAGGTGACTGCCTTCGTCAGGCCGGAGTGGCTGGTCGAGATCGAGGCCGACGCAGTCGTTCCCGAAGCCTCGAGTTGAAGGACTCAGATTATGGCGCCACGCAAGGCCAAGGATTGCAAGAACATGGAGGAGGTGAGGACTGAGATCGACCGCATCGATGCGGGCCTGGTCGACCTCATTGGCGAGCGCTTCACCTATGTCGATCGCGCCTGGCAGCTCAAGCTTTCTCCGGCCGAAGCGCGGGTGCCTTGGCGCATCCAGCAGGTGATCGACAAGGTGCGCGCGCGTGCGCAAGAGCGGGGATTACCGCCCGAGCTGGCCGAAGCGCTTTGGCGCCAGATGATCGGCTGGTTCATCCAATATGAGGAAGAGAAGCTCCGCCAGCAGCTCGAAGAGAAGGAGTAGTCTCTTGTCATTCCCGCGAAGGCGGGAATCCAGTAAACACCCCCGGCTACAACTCTCCTCTGGGGTTACCGGATTGCGCGGTCAAGCCGGGCAATGACAGTGACAATGGACGGCGTTATGTAACCGATATGCAGGAACGCCCGAAACCGGACAATCTCATCGAAGGCGCCACCGGTGAGTGGGAGGTGGTGATCGGCATGGAAGTGCATGCCCAGGTCACCTCGAACGCCAAGCTGTTCTCCGGCGCTTCGACCGAGTTCGGCGGCGAGCCAAACTCGCATGTGAGCCTGGTCGATGCCGCCATGCCCGGAATGCTTCCAGTCATCAACGAGGGCTGCCTTACGCAAGCGATCCGCACCGGACTCGGGCTGAAGGCGAAGATCAATCTCAACTCGATTTTCGATCGGAAGAACTATTTTTATCCAGACCTGCCGCAGGGCTATCAGATCAGCCAATACAAGAACCCACTGGTCGGCGAGGGGACGGTCGTCGTCGATCTGCTCGGCGGCGAGCGCGTGACCGTCGGCATCGAGCGGCTTCATCTCGAGCAGGATGCCGGCAAGAGCCTGCACGACCAGCACCCACAATTCTCCTATGTCGATCTCAACCGCTCGGGCGTGGCGTTGATGGAGATCGTGTCGAAGCCTGACCTACGCTCGTCCGAGCAGGCGAAGGCGTTCCTCACCAAGCTCCGCTCGATCATGCGCTATCTCGGCACCTGCGACGGCAATATGGAGCAGGGATCGCTCCGCGCCGACGTCAACGTGTCGGTGCGGCGCCCCGGCGAACAATTAGGCACGCGCTGCGAGATCAAGAACGTCAATTCGATCCGCTTCATCGGCCAGGCCATCGAGCACGAGGCGCGGCGGCAGATCGAGGTCCTCGAGGAGGGCGGTACCGTCGTCCAGGAGACGCGGCTGTTCGATGCCAAGACCGGCACGACGCGCTCGATGCGCACCAAAGAGGAGGCGCACGACTACCGCTACTTCCCTGATCCAGACCTTCTCCCGCTCGAGCTCACGCAGGACTATGTGGATCGGCTAGCCCGGGATTTGCCAGAGCTTCCCGACGCGAAGCGAGCGCGCTTCATCAAACAGTATGGGCTGAGCGCCTACGATGCCGACGTGCTCATCGCCGAGCAAGAATCCGCCGACTATTTCGAGGCTGTGGCCAAAGGACGCGATGCAAAGCAGGCAGCAAACTGGGTGATTAACGAGTTGTTCGGCCGCCTCAACAAGGAAGGGCGAAACATCGTGGACAGCCCCGTCAATACCAATCAGCTCGGCGCGGTCCTAGACCTGATCAAGTCCGGCACCATCTCCGGCAAGATCGCCAAGGACGTGTTCGACATCGTCTGGTCCGAGGGCGGCGACCCCAGGTCCATCGTTGAACGGCGCGGGCTGACGCAGGTGACGGATCTCGGCGCCATCGAGAAGGCCGTGAATGACGTCATCGCCGCAAACCCCGATAAGGCAGACCAGGCCAAGGCTAAGCCCGCGCTAGCTGGATGGTTCGTCGGCCAGGTCATGAAAGCGACGGGCGGCAAGGTAAGTCCGCAAGCTGTCAACGAGCTGGTGAAGAAAAAGCTCGGGATCGCATGACGCACGCGATCAGAGTCCACGAGTATGGCGGGCCTGAAGTCCTCAAATGGGAGAGGATCGAGGTCGGCGATCCCGGCGCCTGCGAGGTGAAGATCCGCCAGACGGCAATCGGACTCAATTTCGTCGACGTTTATCACCGGACCGGGCTTTACCCTCAGCCCTCGCTTCCGTTCATTCTCGGGTCCGAAGGCGCAGGCGTCGTCACTGCAGTGGGACCAGGCGTGCGCGATCTCAAGGTCGGACGCCATGTTGCCTATGCCGGCGTCACTGGCGCCTACGCAGAGGAGCGCCTGGTTCCCGCCGATCGCGTGGTCAAGATTCCCAAGGGCATCAGCGACGAAATCGCTGCGGCGATTATGTTGAAAGGCATGACTGCGCAATATCTCCTGCGCCGCACCTACGAGGTCGGCCGCGGCACGACGCTTCTATTTCACGCCGCAGCGGGCGGTGTCGGGCTCATCGCCTGCCAGTGGGCGGCATCCTTGGGTGCGACGGTGATAGGAACGGTCGGCTCGGCCGGCAAGGCGCTGATCGCCCGCGCGCATGGCTGCGATCATGTGATCAATAGCCGCAAGGAAGATTTCGTCGCCAAGGTGAAGGACTACACCAAAGGCGAGGGCGTCGACGTGGTCTACGATTCGGTCGGCAAGGACACTTTCCCGGGCTCACTCGATTGCCTCAAGCCGCTCGGGATGTGGGTTAGCTTCGGCCAGTCCTCGGGACCAGTACCGGAGTTCAAGATCACGCTGCTCTCGCAGAAGGGCTCTCTCTTCGCCACCCGTCCATCGCTTCCGAACTATACCGCCACGCGCAAAGACCTGGTGGCCACCGCTAACGACCTGTTCGAGGCCGTGGCCGACGGCAAGGTTAGGGTCGCCGTCAATCAGACCTATGCGCTGGCCGACGCGGCAAAGGCCCACCGCGATCTTGAGAGCCGAATGACGACCGGTTCGACGGTGCTCGTGCCTTAGGAACGTTCGGACATGTTGGCGCAAAGATCGGTCCCGGGAGGGCAGGGGAGCCGCCAGGCGAGTGCGGGGCTATCGTGGGACTCCGGCCTCCTCATTGTCATAGGGGTAGGGCTCGCGTACGGGCTCGCCTATTCGATCCTGCGGCTATTTCTTTCGGACAACCTGCCGCAGGACGACACCACGTCAAACGTCCTCACCCAAACGCTTGCGCTCGGCTACATGCCGCGCCAGCCGCCGCTCTACGAATGGCTGCTCTGGTCGGTGCAGCAACTGACGGGCCCCACGCTGCCGAGCTTTCTTCTTATCAAATACGGTCTGCTCACCGGCACGGTCGCCTTCCTCTATCTCGCCGCCACCCGCATCTTCCGCGAGCGCGGCTTCGCCATCCTCGCCGGGCTCTCGCCCTTCCTTCTCTTTCAATTCGCCTGGAACCTGCATGAAGGCGTCACGCACTCGATGGTGCTCACTTGCGCGGTTGCAGCGAGCCTCTGGGCTCTCATGCGGATCACGGAGAATGGACGTGCGAGCGACTATCTCCTGTTCGGGCTGATTGTGGGACTCGGTCTCATCAGCAAATGGGGCTTCGCCGGCTTTATTGTCCTCCTCCTCATCGGCGCGACGCTCCAACCGTCTCTCAGGGCGTGCCTGCTCGCCCCGCGCTTTCTCTTGAGTCTGTGTGTAATCGCGGTGGTGAGTGCCCCGGTGGTCTATTGGATCATCGTGGGTGGACACGATCTAGTCGCCCTCTACGGCGGTTCGGTTGCTCCCAAGGCGCACTCGAACCGGTTGCACGCGACGCTGGTCGGGCTCGGGCTTTCGATCTATGCGCCGCTTGGCTTCCTGTTCCCGCTCGACATCATCCTGCCGGTCTTATTTCCGGCCACGGTGCCCAAGGCCTGGGCCGACATCAAGCGCGCGTTCTCGCCCGCAGCATGGACGGGAAGCGAGCCTGACTGGCCGCTTCTCATCCTGCACATCACCATGGGCGGCTTTCTCCTGCTTATGCTTGGCGCGCTCCTCACCGGCGCCACGCACTATCTCGAGCGCTACATGCATCCCTTCTTCCTCTTGACGCCGCTGTGGATGCTGAGTGTTGTCCAGCGAACTGAGAATGCCGGTCGCAAGGCCAAAGTTCTTGCCGTCATCCTGGCCGCGTCGCTCCTCATCGTATTCCCCATCAGGGTGAGGGATTCGCTTCACGCGATGGGGCCTCATTGCAACAAGTGCCGGATCGCCACGCCCTATGCCGGGCTCGCCCAGGCACTGAAGGCGCGAGGCTTCGAGGAAGGAACGATCATCGCCTTGAGCCGGCACGACGCCGGCAATCTCCGCCGGTTCTTCCCGAACGCGCGCATCGTCTGCTTCGATCGGCCAAATTATGGACCGCTGATGAGAGAGGTTGACGGCCGCTCGAAGGCTGCCGTGATCTGGCGACCGGAGCAGGGAGAGACCATACCGAAGATTGCCGAAGGCGAGCTTGAACGGCTCAAGGCCACTCCAAAGGGCACGGCCGAGCGGATCGAAGTGCCGTGGCAGCCTTATCCACCTACCGCCAAGCCGAAGAACTGGGCCTGGATGATCCAGCTGGCCAGCCCCGGCGGCTAGAACTGCGCATCAGCACCCCCGAGCCTGTGCCGTTCGGCTATCGCGAAAGCGATTTTTGGTTAGCGTCATGTGAGCCGGGACGGTCAAGGAATTATTGCCGCGGCTGCGGCTTAACCAATTTTCCCGCGAGTTTGCTTGAAATCTAAACCAAGATTACTGCGCATTATGGATTCAATTAGTTTGCATTAAACACGTTGATTCAGAACTTGTTGAAAGTGCCGTCCCATGATTACCCGCGTCAGGGGTCAAACAACGAAGCTGAACAACAGGGCAATTGCCCGATGTTCGCGTCGGACAGCGATAACAAGGGGATGAGAGATGGCACGGATGGACATTTCGATGGAAAAGGCGGAGCTCGCGTCGCTGATCGGCGCGCCGGACGCTCTTTTCGAGCTCGGAATGCTTTATGCGACGGGGCGGGACGTGGCGGCTGATCTTGTGGTCGCCCACAAATGGTTCAACCTCTCGGCCTCGCGCGGAAACCCGGCGGCACTGGCGTATCGCATCGAGCTTGCTCGCGAGATGTCGTCCGAGCAGGTCGCGGAGGCGCAGAAGCTCGCCCGCGAATGGATACAGGTGAATTAGAGCGAATTCAGGCTATTGCTGGGTCGGTTGCTCGCGCGCGGTTTCGCCGCCGCAATGGCGGAACAAGGAGCGAAGGCAGTGATAGCTCTTGCGGGCGAAGCTGCCGACGGCGGAGCTTGCCCGCTGAGCTCTGTTCCGATGCGGCGTTGCAGGGGTTTCGGCAGCCGCAGTAGCCCGAGCGCCGCTCGTCTCAGGCAAGACGGGGAGGGGCTGCTGCCCATCGCTTGAGCCGCCAAGGTGTTCGCGCGCATTACGCCACCCTTGGCGCGAGGCGCTCACCGCACGGCCGGTGAGCTCCACCAGCGTCTGCGGCGCTTGACCCTTCGGCTTTTCGGACTCGCGCTGCTCTTGCTGCACTCGATCCGCGAATTGCTCGACGCGCGGGTCGGACACGATGTCCGCCGGAATCGCAGGTCCATCATAGGCATAAACCTTCTCGATGCCGTGGCAGCCAGCATCGCTCCGTTGGGCCGAGCACGAGGCATGATTGCCTTCCTTCGCCGTTCGGATCACGCAATAGAGCTTGAGCGCGTCGCTTGGCGTCTCGTCTTCGCCGGTGACGCGGCAGACATAGGTTTGATCGGGGTTCTTGCAGGTGACGCAATAGCTTGCGGCAAAGGCTTGCGGTATCGCGCAAGCGACAAATCCCGCGGCAAATGCGGCAAGCCAACGCTGTGCCGGGCAAGCGTGCCCACCCATTACGCGGCGTGACCCCCCTGTCTTGTTTGGCTATAGAGTAGCACATCTAAAGACATGTCGAAGACGAGAATGCGGCCTTCTGAGGCCAAAAAAGCGCGCAGAGCCGGGCCAACAAGCTGGTTTATTCGGCGCGCCCGAATATGGTAAGCGCTAGCTTCGCTGTGACGGAGACGTGGCCGAGAGGCTGAAGGCGGCGGTTTGCTAATGCGTTAGCCGTCGTCTTTCTGGTGTTTTCCCGTCATTCAGAGGCACAGTCCGTCCCTTTGTTTTCAGGCCGTTGGACGAGTAGCGGCAGAACGCCTAAACAATTTTGGGCGGCAATTTGGGCGGCAATTTTTGTGTTTTCATCAGGTCCTCGGGGTAGGCCTCCGCGACGACTCTTCCCGCCGCACGGCCTTGATCTCCTCAGTCTTTTAGCTTTGAGTTCACCGAAACGCGATGATGTCGTCACTGGAAGTCAGCAAACATTCGCCAGTCGTGGGTTGCCATTTGTTACAGTGAGACAACCCGTTAGGCGCTCGCCATAGTGGTCGATCTCGACCAATGGCTGGTCACATTGTTTGCGGCGATATGACATGCCTTCCTTGCCTTCGGAAAAGAGAAGCCCCGGCGACGGGGGGCGCACCGGGGCTTCGGGTTCCGTTTACGGGGGAACCTGTGATGGGGAGGGAAACCCATCAACTCATTCTGTACTCCTCCTGTGTCATCCAAGCAACGCCAGTTGGGAATTG
>DASSLP010000032.1:0-8289 GCA_035689365.1 Methyloceanibacter sp. | reverse complement strand
TTGTCGGCAGCGCCTCGCGCAAACTATTACTTGTCCCCGTCGCGCCAATCGCAATTCCGGCGGGGCCCCCAATGAAAGAGAGCCCCACATTGGCACGCGTCTCGCCGAGCGCGCTTGCAGTGGCAAGTCGTGTGAGCTGCTTCGACAAAGGGGGGAAGCTCGTATTGGGATCGACCCCAAGGCCAAAGGCGAGCTTCCGCCGCGCCGCGCTAGCGCCAGTGACTGAGGCGATGATGCCGTCCCTATGTGGATCATGGGCGTTCATGGCGGCATTAGCAGTGCCAAAGATATGACCCGCGCCACGCACTGTGTCGCCGATGGTGTGGATCGGCGTAGTGACGAGATCCCTAGCCGTCTCCACGGGCTTTAGCGCCGTCGACACCGCCGACATCGTTGCAGTCTCAGGACCGCTGACTCGCTCGAGCTTCGCCGTGGCCGCCATCTCCCTCGCGCGCACGCGCAAGAGATCGCTGCCCCTGATCACGAGCGGACCCCAAATCGTGTGCATTCGAAATACATATTGGGAGTTCTCAAGCCCGATGCGCTCGTCCAGCCTGTAGTAGCGGCTGTGGAGGAGAGTGGGCGGCAGCACCTGCGCGGCGGAAAAGCTCGGCGGCTGCTCGAAGTCTCCGGCGAAACTCGCGCCGCAGCGAAGAGCACAACGTTAAACGCTGTGGCTGCGGCTCCAAGAGGTACCGGCCTCAGTTGACGCCCTTCCCGTCGCCGCCGCCATGCGAAATTGCGCATAGTTTTAACGCTTGAATGTCTGGAGCGCATTTCGATGAGACCCAAGGGCTTTACTGCACGGTCGCCAAAACGTTGGCAAAATACTCCGCCTCTGTGGAGCGCATATCGAGCGACTTGCCGATGATCGCGCCAAGTCCTTGCTCGGCAGTTAACCTTTACTCAGCAGGTCCCAAGGACATTGTCGGGTGCCGGTTCGCGTGTACGATCCTCAAAGGATCCCCTGATGACAAACTGCGGTGAAAGGAGTTCAAAAGGCACCCATGCGGGAGGTGGTTTCCATTGCTCCCAAGGTTCAACTCTTGGAAAAGGGCCGTTGTTTCTCAATCCGGGGAAGCCACTAATGTCTGGGCGGGAGCTGGTTCCCACCTGGTGATCGATATTTCGACCCCCTAGGCGCTCACAGCGAGTCGTTGGGGCGCTTTGGCACGTTTTACATGTCAACCCCACCCGCCGTGTAGTCTCAGGCCCGTGCACGCGCGTTTGTTGACCAAGGCGTTGACCAAGCCGGAGGGGCGGAAAACGCTTAGGATTAACCAGAGGTAGTCTTCACAGCCGCGACCAGCCTCCGGATCAAGTCTGACCTTACAGCTTCGGCGTCTGCCGTGTCCGTCCAGGCCTGGATAGAAAGCTCGACGACCTTGTCGGTAAGCCGGGACGTGGCGACGTCGGGTGGTGGCGTTTTGGCTATTCGCTCGTCTTGATGGAGTACGGCACGCATACTGGACTCGATCGCCTGCAAGTCTCTATCCAGCTCGATCGGTACCGTCACGCTAACGCGGCGCCTCGGATACACGGAAAAATTGGTCAACGCCGCTGCACCCCATACCAGTGCGTTTGGGATGAGCACTTGGATATTATCGCTGCTGCCTAGCTCAGTCATAAAAAGATTGAGGTTCCTTACGACCCCCCTCTTTCCCGCAACCTCAATGATGTCGCCGAGCCGAAACGGCCGGTAGATCAGGAGCATAATTCCTGCGGCCACGTTCGAGAGCGTGCCTTGCAGCGCTAATCCAATCGCCAGTGTGGCGGCGCCTAGGACAGCGACAATGCTTGTCGCCTGTATGCCGATCACCTGCAGGATGATTAACACGACCACCAGCAGGACGGCTAATAAGCGAAGCTCGACAAAAACCCCCGACGGTGGGGTCCATATGCGGAGCAGCTAAAAGCGCGCGTCTCGTAATGCGTTCGACTCTGCCGGCGATGAACAAGCCAATTAAGGCAACGGCGAGCGCTCCCAGAAGATGGCTGCTGTACACGAAGAGCAGGCTGCCGAGGCGGTCGAGGTCATATGTCATGATTTAAGCCGGCGACACGTCTTGCACGACTCCGGTGGACTCTGCAGTGGCACTCAGGGCACCCGCGCGTTCCCTCGGCCTGCCAAGGCCCCGAGCGCAAAGCCAAAACAAGGCGAGCTAGCACGAAGACAATCGAAGCACTTGGAGCCGCGATAGTGCTTCGCGATACTAGGAGATCACATCGCCCGCCTCAGCCTGATTGTGTCGAGCACTGTGGCAGGCGCGAAATTGCCGTTAGGCAGTTGCCGAATGAATCCCGCCTTCACCACATTGAGCAGGGTTTCATGAACACCGGTATTGGCGCTGTCGGCATCGGCAAAATAGCCTTCCTGCAGGGATAAACGGCGCAGATCATCACGCGACATGGCGCCGACCTCGTTCAGCTTGCCGATCAGGAAATCGGAAAGCGGCTGCTGCGGCTGGGGTGCCGGTGCAGGCTGTGGCGCGGGCTGATGAATGCTCTGATGCGCTTGATGCGCCGCTGGCTGGTGCGCGCTGGTTGGCTGATGGACAGCTTGAGGCGCTGGCTGCACCGGAGCGGCTTTCGGCGCCTGTGGTGCACTGCCGAGCCGGCGTTGCTCGAGCTCGAGCAGTTTCGTTACCGCGTCAAATTCGGCCCTTAGGTCCTCGAGCCTCGCTTCATGCTCCGCCCTGATCTGCTCCACGAGCTTCTCGAATTGAGCCTCGTGAGCATTGATCTGCTCTTCAAGCAGGCTGGCACGGTCTTGCAGGTCCCCTCTTATGTCACGCATTTGCTTGCCCCTCGTTAACTGACTTCGCCTCAACGCCCGAGCGGGCTGGCAGGTTGCACGCAAGACCACTTGAGTCCTGCCGGCCACCGCACTCGGCATGTGATTGAGCCCGGCACGGCCTCCGGCCGGGATCGGAAAAACATAATAACCACAAGGCTGAGCCCCTGTCTCGGCTTTACTGTCTCACCCAGCATCGGCGAGCAAAAACGGCCGCGAAACGCTGTGCAGGAGCTCTCATCTCGGTACGCTCAAAGTCGAGGCCAAGACCCAGCTTGAACAAAGAAAAGGAAATAGGCGACACGAGTGCCGTGATCTTGGCCAAGGCTTACCCCGCCAGCCCTTGGTCACCTCGCTGCTCGGGCTCGTCCGCGTTTCGGCTTTGCGGTCTCGGGCAAAAATGCCGCAAGCAGGCCGATGGCCGGCAGGAAAGCGCAAACATGGTAAACAAACTCGATCGAGGTCACGTCCGCGAGCCAGCCGAGAAAAGCGGCGCCGATACCGGCGATGCCGAAGGCAAGGCCAAAGAACAGGCCAGCCACCATGCCGACGCGGCCCGGTATCAGCCCTTGCGCATAAACCAGGATGGCCGGGAAGGCTGAGGCTAGGATCAGCCCGATGATCACGCTCAGCACCGCGCTCCAAAACAGGTCCACATAAGGAAGCGCCAGTGTGAACGGCAGCACGCCAAGGATCGACCACCAGATCACCCGCCGCGAGCCGATGCGATCGCCGATAGGTCCGCCGATCACCGTTCCGGCTGCGACGGCAAATAGAAACAGAAACAGATGCAGTTGCGCACTCTGCACCGAGATCCCGAAGGTGTGGATCAGGTAGAAGATATAGAAGCTCGTGATGCTGACGAGATAGAAGTGCTTGGAGAAAGTCAGCGCCATTAGAATGGCAATCGAGCGCGCCACCTTGCCGTGAGTTGCTTGGGCCATCGCCTCGCGCTCCTCGGCCATCGAGACGCGCGTGAGCTTCACGGTCTTGCCGTACCAGGAGCCGATGACGGCGAGCAGCACCATGCCGGTCAGTGCGACCAGCGAAAACCAGATGATGGTGTGCTGCCCGTACGGGAGCACGATGAAGGCCGCGAGCAGAGGCCCGAGCGCGGTGCCGAAATTGCCGCCCACCTGGAACACGGATTGCGCAAGGCCATGCCGCCCGCCTGACGCGAGCCGGGCGACACGCGAAGATTCGGGATGAAAGACCGAAGAGCCCATACCGATCAGCGCGGCTGCTGCGAGCACGAACAGGTAGCTCGTGGCGAACGCGATCAGCACCAGCCCGACCAGGGAGGACCCCATGCCGAGCACGAGCGAATAGGGCGTGGGATAGCGGTCGGTGTAGTAGCCGACCACCGGCTGAAGCACCGAGGCAGTGAATTGAAAGGTGAAGGTGATGAGCCCGATCTGATGAAAGTTGAGGGCGAGATTCTCTTTGAGCATGGGATAGATGGCCATGATCAGCGACTGGATCACATCGTTCAGCATGTGACAGACGCTGATGGCGGCGAGCACCGCGACCGCGGTCCCTTGCGCAGCCGTTGCGGCCGCTCTTCTTCTTGTCTCGATGGTCATTGCTAGCTTGGATGCTTCGGTCGGGCGGGCAGAATTGCGCTAAACCCTGCTTGAAGGGCAACGGTTCATTTGATGCTGGATTGGCGTCGGATGGTCGCGGTCAGGAGTTATGACCTTTTTGGCTAGCCCCCTTGCCGGAGCGTTGGTGGCCGAATCATGCACCCAATCCTGCTTTTTCAGCTCCTAATCCTTCTCGTCGTGGCCAACGGGGCCCCAGTGTTCGCCAAAAAGGGGCTCGGCGATCAGTTCGCCCAACCGGTTGACGGCGGTCTGCCATTGCCCGACGGCCAGCCTCTGTTCGGGCCCGCGAAGACTGTCAGGGGCGTTATTTTCTCGCTTCTGGCGACTCCGCTTGCCGCCTTGCTGATGGGATTTGACTGGCAAGTGGGGGCCTTGATCGCCGCCGGCTCCGTTGCCGGTGATCTGTTCTCGAGTTTCGTGAAGCGCAGGCTCGGCCTCCCCGCCAGCAGCATGGCGATCGGTCTCGATCACGTCCCTGAGTCGCTCTTTCCCCTTGCCGCGTGCCGCCTGCTGCTTCCAGTGACGTTCCTCGACATCTTCGTTGGCGTGGCCATCTTCTTTGCCGGAGGGCTGGTCGTCTCCCCAATCCTCTTCCGCTTGCATATTCGCGACCGTCCTTATTGATCGGCGCTTACGGCGCCAGGCACACGCAGATGGTGCAGCGTGATCTCAGGAGGGCAATTGAAACGGGTGGGGACGATGGTCGTGCCGGCCCCGGCAGAGGTGTAGCCGATCATGTCGTGATACTTCCACGGGCCCGAGCCAAAGGCCCGTGGCAGGGCCGAATCGAGCGTGATAGGGATTCCGCCGGGGAGGCAAATCTGCCCGCCATGGGTGTGGCCGCTCAGCAAAAGATCGAAGTCGGCGTGCGCCGCCTGCCGGTAAATCTCCGGCGTATGCGAGATGAGGATCGAAAATTCGTCGTGAGGGATTCCCGAGGCCGCCTTCTCGATATTGTCGACGCGATAGAAGTGAGCGTCGTCGATGCCGGCGAGGTGGATGCGCTCGCTAGCGCGCTCTATGGTAACGGCCTCGTTGAGCAAGACCTTGATTCCCATCTCCTCGAGGCTAGCCACCATCAGGATCGTGTCGTGGTTGCCGAGCACGCCATAGACCGTGCCCTTGAGCGCGGCGCGGATCTTGGCCATGCCGGCGAGTGCATCCTCATAGGGACCATAAGTCTCGCCGCGATAGTCTCCGGTCAGCACGCAGAGGTCATAATCGAGCCCCTTGAGCATCATAATGACGCGCTCCACCGCCGGCCTGCTGGTATCGATGTGCAGATCGCTGAGCTGAAGGATGGTGAAGCCATCAAAGGAGGCCGGCAGTCGGCGGAGCGCGACGCGGTGATGCCTGAGCTCGACGCAGGCGGCGTTGCTGACGCCCCGCCAATAGAGGCCCGACGCCATCAAGGCCGCGCGAACCAAAGCATGCGACAGCGGCAAGTTCTCGATGTGAAAGAAAGTCAGGCCGTGGCCAAAGATTTGCGCCTCATGGTCTTTCTCGATGCCGAGGCGCTGCCGCGCCTGGCGCCGCCCAAGACGCTTCTCTAGTACCGTTAAGGTCTCTTCGTTGGCCATCTGGCTCGCCGGTTTGTTGGCGCCAGAGTTGCAGCTATCAATGGCAAAACTGCAAGGCTTCATTTTTCGGAGGTCCTGTGGGGACGAAATGACCCCCTCTCAAAAAGGGAGCGCGAGCGTGAAACCATTCACCGCTCCCTTGGTTGTCCGAACGAGGGGTATCGGGCCCTCTCTCTTGAAGCGGCCGCGCTAGGCACATTCTCCCCCTTTGGGGACCGTGAAGAGGGCCAAGGATCAATCAATCGGGGGCTTCGAACCTGCCTGACAGCGCGGGCCCGAGCCAAAGGAGTTTTGCGATGAAAATGTCGTCACAAATGGTCGAACGCACCTTGAGCCAGTTCGAGGCGCAACCGGTACCGGACGATCATCCGGCAGTGACTCAACTCAATAGACTGTTTGGCGATCACACCTTCTTCCTCGATGGCAGTGGGCTAGTCATCGTCGAGCCGTCCGAGCCAAGCGAAGGCGGCGCACAATCGGGCGTGGTGGTGAAGCTTGCGAGCTGGAGCGATTCAGGCCGCACCAGTCTCGCGCCGCATCCGCCAGAGGTGACCGATCACATCATCTTGCTCGAGGCGGCCTGAAGCACCAATCACTTCGGGACCAGGAGCACGTAGGCGGCAAATCGTTTCAACCCTTCGCGGCGCGCCCGCGACGCGAACAGGTTCTTGAGGCCGAACCAGACCAGCATGAAGAACGGTAAGAGAATGGGACGGCCGAGCCGGTTCGCTTCGTCCGAGATGTAGCGAATCTCGGAAGCGCGCCAGCCGTGCTCGCCGAAGAATGCGAACCAGTCCTTCGGATTGAACTGAAAGGGCGCGTTGCGCATGAACCGTGCGCGCATTTTCTCGCCGAAGCGAATGGCCTCTGGCGAGAAATAGTCCGTGATCCAGAAGCCGATCTTCTCGATTTGTCGCAAATCGTCGGCAAGATCAGCGACGTCTTGGTTGGTCAAATAGGGGATCACACCCTCGGTGAGAACGAGGAGCTTGTTCGAGCGGGCGCTGACATCGGCGAAGAGCTTTCTCCGGAGAGCCCGATCGGTGAGGTCGAGGCTGATGCGCTCGAGCCGGCAGCTCGGCTTCTCGCCTGCGAGCCGCGTCTCTTTCAGCTCGATCATGTGCGGGAAATCGACCTCGATCCAGCGGAGCGAGCTCGGCAGGTCAATGCGGTAGGGCCGTGTATCGAGGCCGGCGCCGAGATTGAGGATGGTGTCGACGCCTGCGGCGATCGCTTGCCGGATGTAGTCGTCGATGATCACGGTGCGGATCACGACCGACCAGGCGCCGACGAAGTGCCGCGGCACGGCGGCCAGGATCTTCTTGCCATGCTCGCCGACGAGCTTCGCGGCAAGGGGGTCGCGGAACAGCGGCTTTGAGCGTTCGTTCTCGAGCGCGCGGAAGCCGGCCACCATGAAGGCGGTATCCGAGACGTTTTGGATGGTTTGGGTCATGGGACCGGCCTTGTGCCGGAACATTGCGCCAGAAAATCGACAGAAGCTGGTGGCGCGTTGCCGCTATTTGCAGCCTCCTACGCCGCCGCTTTGCACCCGGCGATCTCGGCTTGGTCCGGATAGAAGCGGGCGGTCATTCGCCCGACGTAGCGCTTCAGAGTCTCGTGGCGCTCTGCCGCCGTGCGTAGCGGTGTGTCAAACAAGGGACATAGCGCGCCGGCGACAAAGGCGAAGGCAGTCGCGTCGAGCCCGGTCGGCTCGGCGCCCATCATGAATGGCTTGGAGCCGAGAAAGGCGGCGGTCGCGTCGATCGATCGCGTTCCGAGCGCAACAATTTCGTCGGGCGAATGGCGGCCGAAACCTTGTCCACGCAATGTTCGGCGAAGCTGCCGCCGGATCATCGCGAGGACGAGAGGGCGTATTGGAGCGGGCACGCCACGAAAGAACGTAGCGGGCCCCTTGGCGAAGTTGGCGTCGTCCATCCAGCGGGCGTGCACCACAGCCCAATAAAGATGGTCTTCCATCATCTTCTCGAAGGCCCAGGCAATGGCCTTCTGCTCAGGGTCAAGCCCGCGATCGAAATCGACGTTGTATTTCTTCTCCAAGTGCCAGCGAATGAAGGTCGAATCCGCAATGATTTCGCCGTCGTCGTCGATGTAAGGAAGTTTGCCCTTTGGCGCTTTCTTGAAACCGGTCGTGTCGGTCCGATACGGAAGGTCCGCCATCTTGAGCAACACTTCCGCCTTGGTCACGAAGGGGCTCGGGTCTGGCAGGCCAAATCCGGGTCCGAAGCTATAGAGTGTGATCATCTGCACCTCACAAATCAGCGCAAGGTGGCGGAGAGGGAGACCGCCGACT
>DASSLP010000031.1:0-4583 GCA_035689365.1 Methyloceanibacter sp. | reverse complement strand
TTGATTCGCGGGCTGCCAGCCTGAGAAGCAGGCTGTCAAGCTCCAAGGCCTCGACGCGGTCGCGGCAAGCAACTAAAGTCGCCCGCTAGGCGTTTCCCGCCATGCCCTGGACCAAGGGAATCTCCTCATGGAACACGCCGTACGCCTTGCAGTTCCGTTCGCGCTCGCGGCTGTCGCCCTCGTGCTGCTGATGGGGCTGTGGAACATGCTGCGCGGCGGCAGTCCCAATCTGAGCCAGACCTTGATGCGCTGGCGCGTGGTCCTGCAATTCATCGCGATCTGCATCGTCATGGCCGCCATCTATCTTTCCGGCAAGTAGCCTATCTCTATAACAAGGCTTGACCCCTCTCGACGCCGGATTACGCTAAACTGGAAGTTCGGAGTGACCGGCGGGGCCTTGGATTTCCAAGGCGTTGGTGATGGTTGTCCTCAACAAGATCTATACGCGCACCGGCGACGACGGCACGACCGCGCTGGGCTCCGGCCGGCGCGTGGCAAAATACGATCTAAGGGTTGAGGCCTACGGCACGCTCGACGAGACCAATGCTGCCATCGGGCTCGCGCGCCTCTATACGCGGGAAAGGCATCCGGCGCTCGATGTTATGCTCGCGCGCATTCAGAACGATTTGTTCGATCTCGGCGCCGACCTCTGCTTTCCCGACGAGACCAAGGATGCGCGTGGACGGCTGCAAATGACCGACGCGCAAGTCGAGCGAATCGAAAAGGAGATCGACGAGCTTAACCGCGACCTTGATCCGCTCCGCTCCTTTGTACTGCCTGGAGGCTCACCTGCGTCGAGCTTTCTCCATCTTGCCCGCACCACCTCGCGCCGAGCCGAGCGGCTGATGGTGGCGCTTGCTGCGCGGGAAGATGAGCCAGTCGGCGTGCCGGCGCTGCGCTACATCAATAGACTATCGGATTTCCTGTTCGTGGCCGCCCGCTTTGCCAACGACAAAGGGAAATCCGACGTGACGTGGGTGCCGGGCAAGAACCGGTGAGACGGGGACGGCGTATCGGTGTTTATACCTCTCCATGATACCAACCCGCTGAAGCGGATCCGCTACCAATATGTGACGGTGGCGTTGATCGTGCTCAACGTCGCCATCTTTGTGATCTTCGAGACCGGCTGGCTCATTCCGCTCGACGAGGAGAACACCGCGGCCTTCGCCGTGATCCCGGCGAAGCTGATGGCGGGAGGCCCCGTCAGCGGCTCGATCTTTGCGACCGGCGCCTTCCCCATCCCTGAGCGCTTCACGCTCATCACCTACATGTTCATCCACGGGAGCTGGATCCACCTTCTCGGCAACATGCTGTTCCTGTGGGTGTTCGGCGACAATATCGAGGACGCGATGGGGCATGTCCGCTTCATCATGTTCTATTTGATGTGCGGGATCTTCGCCGCCGTGCTGCATTCCTGGATGATGCCGACCTCCGAGCTGCCTTTGATCGGAGCTAGCGGCGCGGTTGCCGGCGTCATCTCCGCCTATCTCATTCTGCATCCCAAAGTGAAGGTCTGGATCCTTGCGCTCTGGCGTATCCCCATCAAGATCACCGCGGCTTGGGCGCTCGGCATCTGGATTGCGGCCCAGTTCGTGAACCTCCTGATCGAGGGCGAGGAGAACGTCGCCTGGTGGGCTCATGTCGGCGGGCTTGCGGCCGGCGCGGTCCTGATTCTGTTTATGCGGCGGCGCGGTGTAGTGCTGTTCGACAAGACCCGCGGCGGGGCGTGAAACCCTCCTGAAATCCCTAGAAACCATTGACTTGGCTAATATGCGGCAGTACGGTCGCGGCCATTTCGCAGTTGCGAGATAGCTGGACGAGGGGGGCCGCTTTTCAAACGTGCGGGGCACTAAAGCCGCATGAAAATTCTCGTTCCCGTGAAACGGGTTGTCGATTTCAACGTCAAAGTCCGCGTCAAGTCGGACGGCTCGGGTATTGACCTTGCCAACGTCAAAATGTCGATGAATCCGTTCGACGAGATCGCCGTCGAGGAAGCCGTGCGCATCAAGGAGCGCGGCGAGGCGACGGAGGTCGTCGCTGTGTCGATCGGCAACGCCAAAGCGCAAGATACGCTCCGGACTGCGCTCGCCATGGGTGCCGACCGCGCCATCCTGATCAAGACGGACGGAACCGTCGAGCCGCTCGCCGTCGCCAAATTGCTTAAGCGCGTCGTCGATAACGAGAAGCCGGATCTCGTGATCATGGGCAAGCAGGCGATCGACGACGACTGCAATCAATCAGGCCAGATGCTTGCAGGTCTGCTCGGCTGGCCACAGGGCACCTTCGCCTCGAAGATCGAGCTGAACGGGGCGAAGTTTAAGGTCGTGCGCGAGGTCGATGGCGGGCTCGAGACCCTGACGCTCGCAAAGCCTGCCGTGGTCACCACCGATCTTAGGCTGAATGAGCCGCGCTACGCCTCGCTGCCCAATATCATGAAGGCGAAGAAGAAGCCGATCGAAGAGACCACGCCCGAGGCGCTCGGCGTCGACATCGCTCCGCGCCTGAAGTTGGTCTCCGTTGCCGAGCCCAAGACGCGCCAGGCCGGCGTCAAGGTGGATAGCGTTGCCGTGCTGGTCGAGAAATTGAAGAGCGAGGCGGGAGTCCTCTAATGGCGGTCCTTCTGCTGGCCGAGCACGACAACAAGACGCTGGCGCCGGCGACCGCAAAGGCGCTGACCGCAGCACGTGCCTTCGGCGGCGACGTCGATATTCTGGTCGCGGGCGAGAACTGCCGCGCCGTCGCCGAAGAGGCAGCCAAGCTCGATGGCGTGCGCAAAGTCCTGCTTGCCGAGGCGCCGCATCTCGCCCAGCGTCTCGCCGAGGAGGCGGCGGCAACGGTGCAACCATTGATGAAGGATTATTCAGTGCTGCTCGCGCCGGCAACCACAATGGGCAAGAACGTGCTGCCGCGGGTCGCAGCCTTGCTCGACGTGGCGCAGATCTCCGACATCATCGAGGTGAAGTCGCCGACGACCTTCGTGCGGCCGGTCTATGCCGGCAACGCGCTCGAGACGGTGGAAACGCGCGACAAGATCGTGGTCGGGACGGTCCGCACCACCGCCTTTGCCAGCACGGGAGAGGGCGGTTCGGCCACGATCGAGACCATCACGCCGCCCGCTTCAGTCGGGCTTTCAAGCTTCGTGAGCTCGGACATCAGCGTGAGCGAGCGGCCAGAGCTGACCGCGGCCCGGATCGTCATCTCAGGCGGGCGGGGGATGCGATCAAGCGACAATTTCAAGACGCTGATCGAGCCTTTGGCCGACCGGCTCGGCGCCGCGGTCGGCGCCTCGCGCGCCGCGGTCGACGCCGGCTACATGCCGAACGACCACCAGGTCGGGCAGACCGGCAAGGTGGTGGCGCCGGAGCTTTACATCGCGGTCGGCATCTCAGGCGCCATTCAACACCTGGCCGGCATGAAGGACTCAAAGGTGATCGTCGCCATCAACAAGGATGCCGACGCACCGATTTTCCAGGTCGCGGATTACGGCCTGGTGGGAGATTTGTTCACGGTCCTGCCCGAGCTCGATGCCGAGCTCAAAAAGGCAGGCTATTGAGTAGCGGGCATGAGGAATGATCATGGACGACATGGTACAGGGCGCGGCGATTCTCGCCGATCAAGCCACGCAGCGGGACGTTGAGGCGGCTCCCATTCGCAAGATCGGGATCATAGGCGCAGGCCAGATGGGCAGCGGCATTGCTCATGTCGTGGCGCTGTCAGGCTATAACGTGGCGCTGCACGATATTGCCAAGGATAGGGTCGACGCTGCGCTTGCCACTATCGACAAGAACCTCACCCGCCAGGTTGCCTCCGGCAAGATCACCGAGGAGGACAAGAACAAGGCGCTCTCTCGTATCTCCTATGCCGGCTCGCTGCAGGACTTTGCCGACGCCGACCTCGTCATCGAGGCTGCGACCGAGGACGAAACGGTCAAGCGCAAGATTTTCGTCGCGCTCTGTCCGCTCCTCAAACCTGAGGCCATCATCGGCACCAACACTTCGTCGATCTCGATTACGCGGCTTGCCGCCGCGACCGACCGGCCCGAGCGCTTCATTGGGCTCCACTTCATGAATCCGGCTCCGGTGATGGAGCTCGTGGAGATGATCCGCGGCATCGCCACCGAGGATGCCACCTTCGCCCGCACCAAGGAATTCGTCGAGACTCTGCACAAGACGGTCGCGGTGTCGGAGGATTTCCCCGCCTTCATGGTCAACCGCATCCTGCTGCCGATGATCAACGAGGCCGTCTACACGCTCTATGAGGGCGTTGGTTCAGTGGACGCCATCGACACGGCGATGCGGCTCGGCGCGCATCACCCAATGGGGCCGCTGCAGCTTGCCGATTTCATCGGCCTCGACACCTGTCTTTCCATCATGCAGGTGCTCTATGAGGGCTTGGCGGATTCCAAATATCGCCCCTGTCCGCTGCTGGTGAAATATGTCGAAGCCGGCTGGCTCGGCCGGAAGACCAAGCGCGGCTTTTACGATTATCGCGGCGAAAAGCCGATGCCGACCCGCTAGCCGCTAGGCTGGCACACGCGGTCGGAGCGCCCATCGCTCAGCGCGTCAGATGACGCATATCCTCGC
>DASSLP010000030.1:0-3101 GCA_035689365.1 Methyloceanibacter sp. | reverse complement strand
CCGCGCATCGACCGCGAAGTGCTGCTGTTCGCCTATTTCGCTATTCCCCTCCAGTATTACTGGGCGGCACTCGATTGGTACGGCATGTTCATCGTGTTCGTGCCGGTGTGGATGTTCCTGTTTCTGCCGCCGCTCATTGTGCTGCGCAGGCAGACCGAAGGCTTCCTGCGCGCGGTCAGCACGCTCTCCTGGGGCCTGATGATGACGGTATTCACGCTCTCCCACATGGCGTGGCTGCTCGTGTCGGGTGACGCCGTGAACCCGGTCGCGTGCGGCGTGGGACTCCTGTTCTTCCTCGTGGTGCTGACGCAGTTCAACGACGTGGCGCAATATTGCTGGGGCAAGCTCTTAGGCCGCCACAAGGTCACGCCGCATGTCAGCCCTAAAAAGACCTGGGAGGGGCTGGTCGGCGGCGTCGCCACCACCACGCTCGTCGCGGCGCTTGCTGGCCCCTATCTCACGCCGATGGATATGCGCTGGTCTGCGCTCGCGGGCTTTATCCTCGGGCTTGCCGGCTTCCTCGGCGACATCACCATGTCGGCGATGAAGCGCGATCTCGGGGTGAAGGATACCGGCGGGCTGATTTCACGAGGCTACTCAGGTTCCTGTTCTTCGCGGTGGTGGTGCGGGCGGTGATCCTCGTCGCGCTTGGCCTGACCGTGCGGCATCGCGAGCGGCTGCCGAAGGACGGTCCTTTGCCGGCAACCACAATTCGAATCTCGATGCGCTGGCGATGATGTCGCTGATGCCGCTCAGGCTGCTACCGAAGCTCCGCCCAGTGGCGGCGATGGATTATTTCTATTCGAGCAGACTGCGCGGCTGGTTCGCAGACAACATCGTCGGCATCATCCCGGTGAAACGCGGCAGCGGAAAGGAAGGCGGCAACCCACTGCTTCTCGCCGAGCAAGCGCTAGATCGCGGCGAGATCCTTGTGATTTTTCCGGAGGGGACGCGCGGCGAGCCTGAGACGCTGCAAGTCTTCGAGAAGGCATAGGCCATCTCGCCAAGGCGCGGCCGAGGGTGCCGGTCCTGCCGGTGTTCATGCATGGCCTCGGCAAGGCGCTGCCGCGCGGCTCTGCCCTGCTCGTGCCGTTCAACGTCATCGTCAGCGTCGGTGAGCCGCTCTACGGCAAGGAGTCCTACGATGCTTTCGTCTCGGAGCTAGAAGCGGCCATGACGGCGCTCGCCGCGCAGGAGAAGCTGCCGGTCTGGGAGTAGAAAGTTATCTTCGAGAGGCGATCAGCCGACCTCGACCTCCTCCCAGAAGCCGAAGCGGTCGGCCACGTGCTTCATCGAGGGGCGCGGCGCCTCGTAGCGCCAAGCGGCGCGGGCGTGGCGCTTGCCATCGAGCACCACGTCGTAGAACTGGACGCCGTGCGGGCACTCGAGGTCCGACGCCGTCTTTGGCGCCTTCTCGAGCAGCTCGAGCCGCACATGCTCGTTGGGGAAATAGGCGTAGCCGCCTTCATCGACGATGTCGTCGCTCGCGGCGATCACCTTGCCTTTCAGTGTTGCTTTCATGAGCGCGCCCCTATTGCCCATAGCCGGCGTTGGTGCAGCGGATGCCCTTGGGCGGGACCGAGGCGATCGCTCCGGTCTCGAGCGAGATCTGCCAGGCGCGCCTCACGTCGGTCCACCATTCTTTGTCCTCGCTGCCCTTGGCTTCGCCCATGAAGTTCAGGGTCTCATCCTTACCCGACACGCAGGCGATCGAGAATTGTACGTCGGCTTGCGGCTTCGGCACGGTCAGCGCGTCGGTAACGACATAGGACGCTGGCGCGGTCGGCGTCGCCTTCTTCACCTCCTGGCTGGTCAGGACGAGATAGGTGCCGTCCTCGCGCTGATAGCGGTGAACGTAGATGGGAGGCGCGACCAGTCCGCCATCGATCTCGTCCCAGCCGTCGACGGTAAGCGCGTCGTCATAAGTCTTGCCGATAAGGCCCTTAGCGAAAATCACGTCGGGAGAGTCCTCCGGCGGCTTTTGCGGCTCCTCAGTGTGCTTCGGCGGATGCTTCCTCTTGGCGCAAGCCGGCGTCGATGCGAGCGCAAAGCCGAAGGCAAGGCTTGCGGCGAGCATGACGCTCAAGAAAGGGCGAATGCTAACCATGATGGTTCCCTAGCATGGTCCTGTGGCGGGCGGACTCACAGTGTCTCACAATCATGACAAAATCGGCACCAAACCAAGCGTTTCCGCGCTATGGGCGGCGGGTTGCCGCAGTGCTAAGCTCCGCGCCGCCGAGGCCACCCCAAGGCCCGAATCCATGTTTCGCTTCTTCCTCTTCGCGCTGCTCCTGCTAACCGCTGCGTTGCCAGCGGCGGCGCAAGCAAAGCGCGTCGCTCTTGTCATCGGCATGAGCGACTATCAGCATCTCTCTAGCCTCATCAATCCAGTGCCGGACGCCAAGGCGATCGCCGCCGAGCTCAAGTCGCACGGCTTCGAGGTCTCGGAATATTACAATTTCGATCGCGCCGATCTCCTGGATGCGCTGGAGAAATTCAAGCGCGAGGCGGCCGGCGCCGAAGTTGCGCTGGTCTACTACGCTGGCCACGGCATGGAGGTCGACGGCAAGAACGTGCTCGCGCCGACCGACATGGAGGTCGAGTGCGAGAACAAGACAGCGTTGAGGTCCGTTGCGCTCGAGCAGCTGTTCGATGCGTCATCGCCGGCGCCGCAGCAGATCGTTCTGCTAGACGCTTGCCGGAACAATCCCTTCCCGCAATGTCCGACGCGCGGGGCAAATTCGGGCTCTGGCTTCCGCGGGCTGTCGCTCGTGGGCGAGGCCGATCGTACGCTGATCATCGCCAATGCCACGCTGTCGGGCAATCTCGCCGCCGACGGCGATCCCGGTGCGCATTCGCCGTTTGCGAGCGCGCTCATCAAGAATTTCAACGAGCATCCGCGCCTCTATTTCGGCGACCTACTCAATAGGACGGCGGCTGATGTACGTGTGGCATCGCGCGGCACGCAAATCCCCGAGATCACCGCGCGCGGCTGCTCACCGCGGATCTGCCTCGATGTCGAGGGCTGCGGCGAGCCCGGCGTGGCCATCTCTCCCGAGGGCGTGGTCACCGACCCTGCTGCGATCGCCGATGCGCGCGCG
>DASSLP010000029.1:0-3701 GCA_035689365.1 Methyloceanibacter sp. | reverse complement strand
AGCTGCCTTATGGGCAAATCCAGTAATGGTGAGTTGGCGGTGACCTGATCGCACTGTCGCGGCAGTCGCCGCCAACCCAGCTCACCATTACGAAGCACGCCTGAGGAGTGCGATCAGCTTGTCGGACGGCTGGAACGCGCCGCGCCGCAGATGCGGCGGAACAATCGACGCCATGGCATCGAGCTTCTCCGTCGGATCACCACGCGTGTAGACCTCGGTGGTCGTCAGAGTGGCATGGCCCAGCCACAGCGACACTTTCCGGATGTCCTGCGTCCCCTGCAGGATGATCATCGCGCAGGTGTGTCTGAGCACGTGGGGCGAGACGCGTTTCTTGGTGAGACCGGGCTGCCGTCGAGCGGCAGTCGCAGCGTGCTGCTTGAGCAGATAGGCAAAGCCCCATCGGCTCAGCGGCTCTCCGCGAGCGTTGACGAACACCTCGGGCGCGGCGACCGGCCCGCGAACGGCAAGCCAAGCCCGCAGTGCTGTCGCTGTGGTCTTCCACAAGGGGAGCGTCCGTTCCCGCCGTCCCTTGCCGAGAACGCGGATGCTCCTCGACGGCAGGTCGATGTCCTCGACCTTCAGTCCGATCAGCTCGGATACACGCAGCCCCGCGCAGACGGCCAGATGCAACATGGCCCGATCGCGGATGCCTTCCTGCGTCGTGGGATCGGGAGCGTCGAGCACGGCTTGCAACTCCTCGCGCAGAAGATACGGGACCAGACGGCGATCCGTTTTCTTGAACGGGATCGCCAGGACGCGGCGGATCTGTTCCAGGGCTGCCGGGTGCCGGTATTCGAGGAAGCGGAAGAACGACTTGATGGCTGCCAGCCGGACATTGCGCGTCACGGCCGCGTTCTTGCGCACATCCTCCAGGTGCTCGAGGAAGGCACTGACCAGGCGAGCGTCGATCTGATCCAGCGTCAGCGCCGATGGCGAGACCTTCAATCTCTCGGCAGCGAACACGAAGAGCAGCTGGAAGCTCAGGGCATAGGAGTCGCGCGTGTGCCGGCTGACGCCTCGCTGGCGGGCGAGTGTCTCGCGCAGGAACGCTTCGATGAGGGGAGCGATCGGCGTCATGAGCCCCCTCCCTCGGACAGGAACCCTTCGCCGGCCGCAGCGACATCGCGCATGAGGTCGGCGGTGGCCTCCAGATACCAGTAGGTCGCGGTGATGTTGACGTGGCCCATGTAGGTCGCGAGCGCCGCCATATGCGCCCCGCACCGACTTCGGCCAGCCGGGCTGCCTTGCAGGACACGCACGGCGAACGTGTGCCGCAGATCGTGCAGGCGGGGACGGCGCACTGTCCTCGATCGGATGCCAGCCTTGCCGACCAGCCTGTCGAAGGTCTCCTTGACCGCAATGTAGCGCAGAGGCAGACCACGCTCGTTGATGAACACCGGATCATCTTCCGAACGCGGACGGCGACGCGCCAGATAGAGTTCTAACCCCGCTGCCGCCGTATCATGCAGCGGCACCAGCCGAGTCTTCCGGAACTTGGTCTCGCGGATTAGCAGGCCATCGCGGGTCACGTCGGCGACAGTCAACTTCAGGGCTTCGGAGATCCGCAACCCGGTGGCCGAGAGCAGCGCGATCAAGGTCGCATAGGTGAGCGGGCGCAAGCCGCCCTTGGGCCGAAGCCGCAGCGCAGCTTCGACCAGGCGATCGATCTCGTCTGCCGAGTAGATGTGCGGCGTGCGGCGCCTCTTGCGAGCGCCGAAGTGATTGGCCGGCGGCAGCTCATGCCTGGCGTCCTCGACCTGGACATCGCGCACGAAGCGCCAGAGGGCTTTGAGCCGTGCATCGCGTTGCGCGACGGATGGCCCGAGCGCGGCCCAGTCGATGGCCGTTTGCATCTGCACGTGCGTTTGCCCGCGTTCGGCCGCGAAGGCGGCAAAGCTCTTCAGCAGGTACTCCGCATTCGACATCGCGAAGCCCGTGGCGCGGCGCAGGGCGAGATAGGTCTCGACGGCGTTCAGCATCACAGCGCCTCCGGCCAGGGCTGCGCGATCTGCTTCAGGAGCGTGACATCGGCCTTGGCGTAATAGGCCGTCGTGTCGATGCCGCGATGCCGGAGGACCAAGCCGATCTTTTCGAGCGGAACGCCATGACGCAGCATCTCGGTCGCTGCCGTGTGCCGCAGCACGTGAGCGCCTTTGATCGGCGCCACGATGCCAGCCCTCTGCATGAGGCGCTTCACCACCGACGAGATGCCGTCGCCCTTTCGGAAGGGCCGATAGGGAGCGATGGTGCGCAGGAACACGTGATCACTCTGACAGACGCAAGGTCGGCATTCGAGATAGGCGGCAATCGCATCCCCGACGTCTTGCGGCAGCGGCAGACGGACCTCGTAACGCGACTTGCCCGAGACCCGCAGCGAGCCCGTCTGCCATTCGATGTCGGTGAGACGCAGTTGCGCGACGTCGCCGGCCCGCAGGCCGAGGCGTGCAAGGAGGAGAACGATCGCGCGGTCTCGCCGGCGCGCATTGCTGTCGCCATCGCTCGCAGCGATCAGGCGGTTGACCTGTTCGGCCGACAGATATCTCGGCATGTCGGCAAGCTGCCAATGAGCATAGGCCGGAACAGCATTGTCGAGACCCGCCTGACAGCGGCCTTCGACAGCGAGGTATCGCAGGAACGCCCGCAGGCTCGTCGTCGCCTTCTCGACGGTTCCGATCCCGCACTTGCTCGCGCGTTCCATGAAGTAGCTGCGGACGACAGCCGGTCCCCAGCCCGTCGAGTCAGGTCCAAGCGCCGTCATCATGCCGGCGGCGTCGCGAGCATAGAGCTTGATGGTGGCATCGGACGCCCCGCGATGCTTGCGCAGCCACGCTTTGAAGTCGGCGACCAACTGCAGCTCGACATGTGCCGTGGCCGTGGCAGCGGGTCGGCACACGCCGCTCTCGACGAGGTGTCGGCGAAACAGCCTGGCGCCGTAGATGGCGTGGTGGTTGCGCCGGCCTCCCTTGGCGCGCGGACACCGGCACACGCGCAGGTGCTCGCTGAACGCCGCTAGATCGATGTCACCCAGGCTCGCGCCGCGCTCGACCATGATGTGGCCGACATGGGCTGCAGCCCGCAAATAGCGCACGGCCGTGGCTGGCCTGTAGCCCTGCCGTTCGAGTGCTGCTGCGAAGCCGTCGAGGTACGGCCCGCTTGGTCCGCTCCGCAGATGCCCCAACATCTTCGATGCCGAGAAGTAGGTCTCCAACATGTTCGTCCCCGCTTGTGACCGGCCATCAGTGGCCAAGTCGACGGGGCCGCAGGCGCGCTCAGTTATGGAGACAAGAAGTGCAGAGATTCACAGGAAAATGCCCGGCGCCGCCACGCCAGCTCCCCAGTACTGGATTTGCCCATAAGGCAGCTAATGGGCGACGCCCATTACGTGCCGCAACAGGCATTGCCCTAAGTGCCAGGGCGAGCTGGCGCGTGAGTGGATGGCGGCGCGGACGGCGGAGCTGCTGCCGGTGCCCTATTTCCACGTCGTATTCACACTGCCGTCGGCGATCGGCGATATCGCGTACCAGAACAAGGCCGTGATCTATGATCTCCTGTTCCGGGCGTCGGCCGAGGCGATGCTGACGATCGCGGCTGATCCCAAGCATCTTGGGGCGAAGATCGCGATCACCACGGTGCTGCACACGTGGGGAAGCGCGATGACACATCATCCGCACGTACACATGATCGTGCCGGGCGGCGGCATC
>DASSLP010000028.1:0-5692 GCA_035689365.1 Methyloceanibacter sp. | reverse complement strand
CCCAACTGCCCAAGGGGTTCTTGACCATCTCGAGCATGAGCCAAAGAAAGCTGAGCCGGCGGCTTGGCGGTACCGGCAGCAGCGGAATGGTCGCGTCCAAGCTCATGTTCGACACGTTTAGCGACGAACTGATATGTTCCTTCAAATCTTGGACTTAGACCAAGAGTAGATCCCTGTTATAGGGATGCCTTCTAAGCCGTTTGTATTAGTCGTGTTAGGATTACATAGCAACCAAGAGTTGCATTTTTTGCGCCGGGAATGCATGAGCACGAAAAGCCAAACGCCCCTGCTTGACCGCATCCAGACGCCGCAGGATCTGCGCTCGATTAAAGACCATGAGTTGAGGCAGCTTGCGGCGGAATTGCGCCAGGAGACTATCGATGCGGTCTCCGTGACTGGAGGTCATCTTGGCGCAGGTCTCGGCGTGGTCGAGCTTACTATTGCTCTCCATCACGTGTTCGACACGCCGAACGACAAGCTGATCTGGGACGTCGGCCATCAGTCTTATCCGCACAAGATTCTGACGGGTAGGCGCGATCGCATTCGCACGCTGCGTCAGGCTGGCGGCCTGTCCGGCTTCTGCAAACGGGCCGAAAGCGAGTACGACACCTTCGGTGCCGGCCATTCCTCGACCTCGATCTCGGTGGGCCTCGGCATGGCGGTCGCGCGCGACCTCTCCGGCAAGGAGCACAACGTGATCGCCGTGATCGGCGACGGCGCGATGAGCGCGGGCATGGCCTATGAAGCCATGAACAATGCCGGCGCCATCGATTCGCGTCTGATCGTCATCCTCAACGATAACGACATGTCGATAGCGCCGCCGGTCGGCGCGATGAGCGCCTATCTTGCCAAGCTGATCTCCGGCGGGACCTACCGGCGCTTCCGCCGCTTCCTGAAGCAGCTTGCCCAGAGGCTCTTGCCGAAGAATTGGGAAAGGCGTGCGGCCCGCGCCGAGGAGTTTACGCGCGGCTTCTGGACCGGCGGCACTCTGTTCGAGGAGCTCGGCTTTTACTATGTCGGCCCGATAGACGGGCATAATTTCGATCATCTACTTCCCGTGCTGCGCAACGTGCGCGCCATGAAGAACGGCCCGATCCTGGTCCACGTCGTCACCCAGAAGGGGAAGGGCTACCCGCCGGCCGAAATTTCGGCAGACAAGTTCCATGGAGTCGGCCGCTTCAATGTCGTGACGGGGGCGCAGGAGGTTTCCGCTGCCGGCACCCCGCCGAGCTACACCAAGGTGTTTGCCAACGCTTTGATCGAGGAGGCGCGGGCTGACGACAAGATCATCGCAATAACCGCCGCTATGCCGTCAGGCACGGGGCTCGATAAGTTCGCAGAGGCGTTCCCCGAGCGATGCTTCGACGTCGGCATTGCCGAGCAGCACGCGGTGACCTTTGCCGGAGGGCTGGCAGCCGAAGGCTACAAGCCCTTCGCCGCCATTTATTCGACCTTCCTGCAACGCGCCTACGACCAGGTGGTGCACGACATCGCCATCCAACATCTGCCAGTGCGCTTTGCCATCGACCGCGCGGGACTGGTCGGCGCCGATGGCCCGACCCATGCCGGTTCGTTCGACGTGGCCTACCTCTCTTGCCTACCCGGTATGGTAGTGATGGCTGCCGCAGACGAGGCTGAGCTCGTGCACATGGTGGCGACTGCTGCGGCGATCGACGACGGGCCATCGGCGTTCCGTTATCCGCGCGGGGAGGGATCAGGTGTCCCTATACCGACGCGCGGCACGCCATTGGAGATCGGCAAGGGCCGAGTGTTGCGCGAAGGCTCCGCGGTGGCATTGCTGTCCTTTGGGGCAAGGCTTGCCGAGTGTCTCGAAGCTGCAGATCAGCTCGCCGGCTTCGGCTTGCCGACGACCGTTGCCGATGCGCGCTTCGCCAAGCCCCTCGACATGGATCTGCTGCGCAGCCTAGCGCTGAACCACGAGGTGCTTGTCACCATCGAGGAGGGATCAACTGGGGGATTTGGCGCGCGTGTGCTGCACGCTCTCGCATGGGAAGGTCTTCTCGATCGCGGCTTGAAAGTCAGAACGCTTACGCTCCCGGACCGCTTCATCGAGCAGAACAAGCCAAAAACGATGTATGCCGAAGCTGGCCTCGACGCGCCGGGCATCGTCGCCGCCGTATTCGCCGCGCTCGGCAAGGAGTACGACGCGGCTGGGGTCATCCGCCTCGCTTAAGAGCTAATCGAGCTTGCAGGCCTCGTCGAACTTCTCGACGGCGTCGGCACGGCCCTGATCCGACAGGGTTTTGTCGGTCAATCCGAGGTTGACGGTGAGGGGACCTGACGCGCGCAGCACTTCAAGCACAGGTTTCACCTTGAGGTCGCTTGCTTCGGCGAACATCGAGCTGGTCGCGTCGTCGATCGAAACCTCGCCCTTCAAGGGAAGCTTGGCGTTTGCAGCCGACAGCGTGATGGTGAGGGGCTGACCTGGTCGCGTTCCCTCGATGGCACCGAAAATTTCAAGCACGGCGACATTCATATTGTTGAAGCAAGTGAGAAGGAAGAGCGGGTTCTTGGCCTGATCGAGCGGGCCGTAAGCGAGCGAGACCCGGCCTTCGTCCGATTTCTCCGTCCATACCAGGCTCTCTTCCGCCCATGGGCCGCCTTGCGGCAGAGCGACAAAGAGGAGGCTCGCGCCAATGAGCAAGCACACGGGGACGCGGTTCATCGGAGACTAAATGCTTTCGATATAGATCGAGTTCGGCCACCCAAAGGCTTCGAGGGTTGGTCTAGTCGAGCCGGCAGGCCTTGGCAAATTCGGCAACGGCTTCGGTGCGGCCGGAGTCTCCGAACAATGTGTTTATGCCGTTGACAGTGATGGTCGGGGCGACGTCAGCCTTAAGAACGGCAAGCAGCGGTTTGATGGCAAATCCGTTGGCCTTGGCAATAACGTCTCCGCCGTCTTGGGCAGCGCCGGCCTCGCCTTCTATGACGACTTTCGCCCAGACCCCGCTGATCTCAATAGTCAGAGGCTGTCCGTCGCCAGCCCCTCCAAGTGCGGCGTAAATTTCGAGTTCGGTCTTTTTCGCCGAGTTGTCGCACAAGAGGGTAAAGCTGCCCGAGTCCGCGCCCGGTGGGCCATAGAGCAGCGAGGCATTGCTTTGGGAAGCAGTCGCGCTCCAGACATAGTCCTGTGCCGCGGCCGATTGGGGCATCGAGGTCGACAGGAATACGGCAAGCGCAACATAGGTCGGGAGAACTGATAGCTGCGCGAAGCCGCGCATCAACGTCTGCCTAACGCCGCTGCTGGCGTGCACTAATGCGACGTCCACGCTCGACGACCTTGGCCGGCGGAGCGTCGAAGAAACCAGTGAAGCCCGGATCGAACTCATGATAGTTGCAGGTGAGTTCCTCCCCCTGCGCAATGTCGACCAGCGCATAACCCCTGTCGAAAATGCGGAAGTCGGTGTTGGGCGTGAGGCTGTGATTCATGAAGCGCCCGTTGTCGCTGTCGAGGACGATCACGCCGGGCATCTCCAAATGGGGATAGGTATAGCGCGCGACAAAGTCCTGCATGTGGGTCGGAAGAGAGTCGAGCTCGCTTGGATGGACGAAGATGTCGAATTTCGGATTGAGACTCCACATGAGACGCCCGCGCTCGATGAACTCGCTGGCGAAGACCCCGATGCCTTCAATAGTGCTCGGCGCAAGATAGGTGCTGACCATCAGCATCTTTATGCCTCTTGGTTTTCCTTTGCTGTGATTGAGTTTGGAAATGACGCGCTTGCCGGGACGGCCAGCGCCGAGTAGCCAGGCATGCTCATGCGCTATTTCCCGGAGCTTCGGCTACGACGGCGACCAATCCGCGCTTGCGCCTGAAGCGGCGCCCCATCTGCTGCTTGAGAGCGTCGATGCGGCGTTGCAGGTAGGGTGAGAAGTGCCCAGCATAACGCTCCCACAGAGTGGGATTGCGCCAGTCGTCGGCTGACACGCGCCCGCGGCAAAGCGTCGAACCGCATTCGCAGTCGAACTCGTCATAGGCCGAGCCATCACACATGGCGTAGTCGATAGTGACTTCTTCCCCCGGCTGGATGCGCTGCATGGCGACGATGGCCACTTGCCCATCGAGGCCAGCATTCGGCTCGCAAGAGTGATTAATGAAGTCGGGCGGCTCGTCGGGAGTAAGGGACGCAAGATAGAGTCCCTCCTCGACCTGCACGGTGTGGCGTCGTATTTCAGGCTCAAGCTCGTCGAGCTCGTCGGGGCCGATGATGCGGCCGCTCCACACGGCGATGAGCTCTCCGGGCTCGATCACGGCCCGAGCGTAGACGGCTTTGCCGCCGGTGACGTCACGATTTTGAACTGAACACTTGTCGGTGAGGTAAGACGTACAGTGGTCTTGGCTCACGAAACCTCCGCGTGTCGCGCCGAGCGGGGCGCTCCGCAGTATATTCAAGGGCGGTGCCCGGCCGCTCCCGGCTCGTTTACCGCGCGCCAGAATCCCCAACGCGTGGTCAAACATATGAGAAGCTTTTGTGTCTATCTACAAAAAAACGCGGCTCGATCAATTATTGGTGGATAGCGGTCTGGCGGCGACGCGCTCCCGCGCAGCGGACCTCGTGCGGCGCGGCGCGGTGAGCGTGGGGGGCGCCAAGGCTCCGAAGCCTGGTTCACTGGTTGCGCGCGATGCAGTCCTGGTCGTGGACCGGTTTGCCTCGCCCTACGTCTCGCGTGGCGGGCTCAAGCTCGCCGCGGCACTCGACGCCTTCGGCTTCTCACCCGATGGGAGGGTGGCTCTCGACCTCGGCGCATCGACCGGGGGCTTCACCGACGTGCTGCTCGAGCGAGGCGTGGCCAAGGTCTATGCCGTTGATGTTGGCCGCGATCAGCTCGACAAGACACTCCGCTCCGACCCCCGCGTGGTGGTGCTTGAGGCGACTGACGCAAGGAGCCTCGTTACTTCGTTTATCAACGAGCCGGTTCAGGCGATCGTCGCCGACGTGAGCTTCATCAGCCTGACCCTGGTACTCCCGGTCGCCTTCAGCCTTGCCGCGCCGGGTGCCTGGCTCGTCGCGCTAGTCAAGCCGCAGTTCGAGGCAGGGCGCGGGGCGGTAGGCAAAGGCGGCATCGTGCGCGATCCGGCAAAGCGCACCGAGGCGGTCACTAAGGTCCGGGAATTTATCGAGAAATCTGGCTGGACCATCAGCGGCGAGATCGCTTCGCCAATCCTTGGCGGCAGCGGCAACGAGGAATTCTTGATCGGCGCCCGACATGGAGCTTGAGGTCGAGATCACTAGGCTCGGGGCCCAAGGCGACGGCGTGGCTGACGGCCCGGCGGGGCCAATCTTCGTCCCGTTCACACTTCCCGGCGAGCGGGTGAGGGTGGTCGTCGATGGCGAGAACGATTACGCGAAGTTGGTCGATGTTCTTCAGTCGAGCCCTGATCGGGTTGCGCCGGTCTGCTCGCATTTCGGGGTATGCGGTGGCTGCGCGCTTCAGCACATGGAGACCCAAGCCTATCTCCGTTGGAAGCGTGACCAGGTCATCGCCGCGTTACGCTCGCGCAGCCTCGACGCGGAGGTCGAGGGGTAAGGCCGGTACCGCTCAGCGGCCGGCGGCGAGCAAGCCTCGCTTTTGCCCGCGGCGCCACCTGGGCCGTCCTCGGCTATCACCGTTCCCGCTCGCACGAGCTGATCGATGTTGAGGTTTGCCCGGTTCTATCCCCGCGCATTGT
>DASSLP010000027.1:0-2095 GCA_035689365.1 Methyloceanibacter sp. | reverse complement strand
TAAGCGCGCCACGGCCGTTCGCACGGCCGCGTTTAAGTAGCTCTCGATCTTGTCCACTTGCGCTGGCGTCTTTTCGTACTGCGCTGATGCCAGAGCGCCGACGAGGTTAATTGCCTTTACTGCGCGTTTTACTCGTGCACTAGCTAACCGCGAGAACTTCACCGCCTTGGGCCGATGTCCCGGCGGATGTTGAAAAAGGCGTAGCGGCGTTGCTCGCCTTGAGCCGATAGGCTCGGGGTGATGATTCCACAAAGGAAAGCAACGCCATGCATAGACCTACTACATTGACTGCCATTCCGACGAGAGCTCTGAAGTTCGAGGCCTTGGCTAACATTTCGGCGAGCTTCGAGTTGTTTTGCCTGGCTTCCGGCATGGAGGCGCTTGGCGAGATGATGGATCACGATGCGCGAGCGATCTGTGGTCCACGCCATGCGCGAGGTCATGACCGGCGGGCGCACCGCTGGGGGAAGACGAGGGGGAAGATCGGTTTTCACGGTGGCAAGGTCGAGATCGAGCGGCCCAGGCTTCGCAGCTTCGAGGGCAAGGAGCAGGTTCTGCCGAGTTGGGAGGCGGCGGTTGCGGAGAACTGGCTCGGCAAGTGGGCCATGAACCAGATGCTGATCAACGTCTCCACACGCAAGTTCGCCCGTTCGGTTCGGCTGCCCGAGGGCGATGTCCCGGCGCCTATGGGGTCTGGCCTGTCGAAATCGGCCGCTTCCCGCCGTTTCGTGGCGCTGTCGGCGGCACGCATGAAGGAGTGGATAGCGTCCGACCTCTCCGGCCTTGATTTGCTGGTTATCCAGATCGACGGCATTCACATGGACGAGGATCTGATCCTGGTCGCAGCGATCGGTGTCGATGCGAAGGGCGACAAGCATCCGCTCGGCCTCATCGAGGGGGCGACGGAGAACACCGCGACCGTCCAGGCGCTCATCAATAATCTCATCGAGCGCGGGCTCGATCCGGCGGTGCCGCGGCTGTTCATCATTGACGGCGCGAAGGCTTTGTCCAAGGCGATCCGCCGGACCTTCGGAGCAGCCGCAGCGATCCAACGCTGTCAGGTCCACAAGGCTCGGAACGTTATGGAGCGACTACCCAAATCGCTGCACGCTTCGGTCCGGCGTGTGTTGCGACAAGCATGGGAGCTTGACGATGCAGACAAGGCCGAAAAGCTGATCCGCAACCTCGCCCAACGTCTCGAACGAGACTGGTCTGGGGTCTCCGGCTCGATCCTGGAAGGCATCGACGAGATCCTCACCGTCACGCGGCTTGGACTGCCGAAGGAGCTGCGGCGCTCGCTCGCCTGCACCAACATTATCGAGAATGTGATGGGCACGGTGCGGCGCGTCTGCCGCAACGTAAAACGCTGGCGCTCGGCCTCGATGGCGATGCGCTGGACCGCAGCCGCTATGCGGGAAGCAGCCAAAGGGTTCCGACGACTGAAGGCTCACAAGCAACTTCCAGCGTTGCGTGCCGCCCTGGAAGCGCACCAGACAAGAAACTCAACCAGCGGCGTGCTTGCTCGCCAAGCCAACGCAGCTTAATATCAATCTCAGCAGCGACCGCTTCGCAATGTTCAACAAACAGCGGGACATCACGGCCCGTGTGTGCCGGTGGGTGCTTGAGGGCGCGTGGCCCCGGTCCACGTTTTCACTATACGTCGGCCCTGCGCGGAGCAGCGATGCAGGGCTGCAGCGGGGTGTTGCAGATTTTGCGCTTGCCTCGACTGGCCTGCCGCGCAGCGGGGCTCCGGCCGGGCTCATCCTCGAAAAATTGAACACAGCCGAGCGTGCGTCACGCACGACTTCGTGCCGGCAGCGGGCGTGTTGTGTTTGCCTCACCCGCGACAGCCGACTGCGTGTGCACGGGTATCGCAACCGCAATGCCAGGTAGTGCACGCGAAAGCCGACTGCGGATGAACGATGAGGACGGCAGCGGAGCCAGCGACGAGCGCTAACGCAAGAGCGGCACATCCGAGAAACTTCTTCATGGTTTATTTCCTTGTTAAATGGCTTCGGTACACGCGATTGGCCATCGGCCGCTCAGTGGGCTGTGACCGACAGCACAAAAAGGCGCAGCCTCAGCATTCGCAGCG